>CALUXI010000005.1 GCA_944324705.1 uncultured Acholeplasmatales bacterium | reverse complement strand
ACTAGGACTTCAATTATACTAATATGTAGTTAGGCTTATCCAAAGCCTAAACCTACATTACATATTATACGAGGAGGTAAATAGTGAAAAATGTTATTAAAACAATAATGTTAGTACTTACTACATTATGTACAGTATTAGCATTAGCATCATGTAAAGAAGAACATCAACATAGTTATACTTATGAAAGTGATGCAACAAAACATCGTCAAGTTTGTACAGAATGTGGAGAAGAAACTAGATGGGATGCCCATGTGTGGGGAGAATGGAAAGTAACAAAAGAAGCCACATTAGATGAAAAAGGTTTACAAGAACATACTTGTACAGTTTGTGGTTATAAAGGAACTGAAGAAATTCCTATGTTAACACCTACATTTGGTGCAACAACAGACTTTACAGCATTCTATGCATATGTTCCAGCTGATTTTGAAACAGTAAATATCTATTATTGGGGCGAAAATTTAGAATCAAGCTATGCAGTAGCTTGGCCAGGTGTTGAAATGACTTTAGTTAATGAATCAGAACATTTATATGGTTATACATTGCCTGCAGGTGTTGACAATGTAATCATTAATGATGGCTCATCTCAAACTGTAGATGTTGCATATTCTCCAGAACGTAATGCGTTAAGATTTGATGTTCTAAACTCTGACAATAAATATGAAGTTACTTATACATCTTATCAAGCTAAAGCTGATGATCCTGAATTAGCTAAACCAGAAGCTAGTGATCCAATTGAAATGATAACTTTATACGTAGTTGATACAAATGGTTGGGATGTTTTAAATATTCATTATTGGGGTTCTAAACTTGGCGATTCTACATGGCCAGGTGTTGCTTCTACTAAAGTTGGTGTAGTAGAAGTAAATGGTGAATCTTGTAATATATATAGTGTAGAAGTGCCTGAAGATGCTACTACATATATTGCAAATAATAAAGTCGATGGTGTAGAATCTGGCGAACAATCTCAAAACATTACAGCAGTAGCTGACGCTAACTGTGTTGTTATATTGGCTGACTTAACCGCTTCATATGGTAACTACAAAGATGGTGTATTTACAGAAGTTGAAGTAGACTTAGGTCTACCTGAGTTTTACATAGTTGGTAAATTTGGAACTGTTAATTGGACTTTTGAAGAAGCTTATAAATTAGCTATTGATGAAGAAACTATGACAGCTACAATCACTGTTACTCTTGCAGTAGGTGATGTATTTAAGATTGCTCAAGCAGGTTGGTCTGGTGAAGTTAGTTCAGATGAATTAGGTGCTGCATTTAGTGTAGCTGCCGATGGCAATATTACTGTTGTTACAGCAGGTAAATATCAAATTGTTGTATCTAATTTAGATTCAACTCCATCTCTTACTATTACAGCAGTTACAGAGTAATCCTTTAAATAACCTCTTTAAACAAATCTCGGTTTTTATAGCCGGGATTTTTTTACTCAATATTGCTGTAAACTTTAACGATATTTGTCGGATGTTTTTGATTTATAACATTAGGAGTTATGTGAAAGTTCATAGTTCAAATAATAGATTATTATACAATCCTACACTTTTAAGATACCATTTTCATTTTTTGAAAATGTTAGGTAAAAATATTAATTTTTATCTAGTTCTGAGTTTTTTGTAATATTTCTTATCTAACTCTAAACTAAATGTTTCATTTAAAGTTGTATATTAGTAGATTTAACAACCATTGTTTTACAATTTTTATTCATAAATACTCCATTTCAACAATAAGGATTAGGTCTGTGTTCTCTACTAAGTCTATAATGTCTTAAACCTCACCAGTTACCTCATCAATGTAACAATCAGCAGGATTTTCTAGTTAGTAGAATCATAGTAATAGATTGAAGTATCCCGTTTAATTACATTTTGACTGATTTTTTATCAAAACAAGTGTTGAAAACCAAGATACTTTAACATTAGTAAATTTAAGTATTATAGTTTACAAAATACACTTTTTAGATTGACAAAAATGCTGATGGTGATATAATTTGAGTATAAAAAAAGGCTCTCAACAGAGCCTGGGACTTTTGTCCGTTGTTTCGCAACACGCTTATTTGCACTCGTTTGCTAATACATGTAAATGATAAATTAAATTAGTTGTTATGTCAATACTTTTTTAAAAATGGAGGAAAATTATGGTAGATGATAAACATGTTTACACTTTAGGCTTGGATATTGGAACGAATTCTTTAGGTTGGGCAGTAATTGATGAGAATCTTAATCTAGTAAAAAAATGTCGTCATTCCCTATGGGGTGTTAGAATGTTTGAAGATTCCAAGGCAGCCGTTGAAAGAAGAACTTATCGTAATGCTAGAAGAAGATATAAAAGAAGAAAAGAAAGAATTAAGTACTTACAAGGAGTTTTTGCAAAAGAAATGGCTAAGGTTGACCTTACTTTTTTCACTCGCTTAAATGAATCTTTTTTTAAATTAGAGGATCGTAGTCTTCAATGTAATGATTTATTTATAAATGGTTTAACGAACGCTATGTATTTTAAAAGATTTCCTACTATTTGGCATTTACGTAATTTTTTATTACAACATGATGAAAAAGTAGATATTCGATTTTTATACTTAGCATGTCATCATATTTTAAAATATAGAGGGAATTTTTTAACAGAAGGTGAATTTAAAAAAGGTGATATCTCTGAGGTTTTAAATGCTTTTATTGATATAAATAATGTTTTAAAAGATTTATATACTAAATTTAGTGATGATGAAGAGTTTGAAGGAAATCCAGATTATTTTTTAACATGCGATATAACTGATGATTTTTGTCAGAAAGTTATAAATACATTAACTTCTAAAATGACAAAAAATGATAAAAGAAGAGCATTAGAAGAATTATTCATTGTTTCTAATGATAGCTCAATTATTACAAAAACTGCTTATAATGAGTTTGTTGTTCGCTTGTTATTAGGAGATAAAGTAAACCCAAATTCTTTAAAAATTGTAAAAGAAAAAGGAATAGAACATAGTAATCAAGAACTTACAAAACTAGATATTACTGATGAATCACTAGATGCTAAATTGTTACAATATGCTGATGAATATTATGAAATAAAAGAATTAATTAGTGCTGTTATTGACATTAAAATTATCAAAGACTATTGTTTTTTAATTAATTTTTTGGGTGCTGAAAAGTACTTGTCTGCTGCTATGGTAAAAAAATATAATGAGCACAATGAACAATTAAATGAGTTCAAATTATTTATTAAAAATTTTGTTCCTAACAAGTATTTTGAAATTTTTAGGACATATGATAAAAAATTATATAATTATGCTCATTATGTTGGACAAAACCATGTAAATTCTAGTAAAGTTAAGACTAAAACTAATTTTTCTCACTGTAAACAAGATGAGTTTTACAGTTATATTAAAAAAATAATTGAGAGTATAGACAACCCTAGTGCACAAGAAGAAAAAGAATGTTTTTTAAAACTAATTGAAAATAAAGAATTTTTAGTACGAACTAATTCTAGTGATAATGCCGCTTTTCCGATGCAATTACATTTAACAGAATTAAAAGAAATATTAAATAAACAGGCTAAATATTATCCTTTTTTGATGGAAGTTAGTGATAATTTAACTAATATAGAAAAAATAATTAAAATATTTATGTTTAAACGTCCATATTATTTTGGTCCTTTAAATGATAAATCAAAATACGCTTGGGTTGTGCGAAACAATTATCAAAAAGTAACACCTTGGAATGTTGATAGTATAATAAACAGTGATGAAACAGCAAAAAAGTTTATTGAAAAAATGCAAAACAAGTGTTCTTACTTGAAAGGAGAACATGATTATTGTTTACCTAAAAATTCTATTATATTTCAAAAATATACAGTATTTAGTTACATTAATAAAATTAAAGTTGGTGGCGTTAATATTGATAATCAAACAAAGTTAGCTATTTATAGTAATATTTTCTTACAAGAAAAAAAGCCTACGCAAACAATGATTAAAAAGTATTTAGTTGATACTAAAGGTGTTAAAACAGATGATATATCAGGTATTGATGTTTGTAATTGTAGTATGTCTAGTTATTTAACATTTAAAGACATTTTCAAAGATAAATTTAATGAAATATTAACTAGAAAAGAGAACAATATTGAAGATATCATTAAAGATATAACTGTTTTTGAAGATAAAAAGATTTTAGAAAAAAGACTTAAAGAGATTTACAAATTAAGCCCTGATGAAATTAAGCAAATTAAAAATTTATCTTATAAAAAATATGGTAGATTGTGTAAAAATTTATTAGTTAATTTAATTTTTACTGACAAAGAAACTAACATTAAATATCATGGTTTACTAGATGTTATGGAAAGAACAACTTTAAATTTACAAGAAATCTTATTTGCTCCTAATTTTGAGGGAAATAAAGTCATTGATGAATATAACAAAATCCATACTATAACCGAAAAAATGGGTATTGCAAAATTTATTGATGAAAATTTAACCGTATCGCCTATATATACTAGGGCATTAATACAAACACATCGTTTAATTGAAGAATTAGAACAAAAAATATTAAAGACAAAAATTACTTACTATGTTGTAGAGTGCACAAGAGAAAATCGGGCTTCTAAAGTTTCTAAATCTAGGTACGAAAAAGTAAAAGAACTTTTAAAAGAATGTAAGAAATTAGCAAATGAAGAAAAAATAACTACTGATATTGATTTTAATCAATTAAGTGGGGAATTAGAAACTAATAAAGATAGACTAAAAGCAGATAAATTTTATTTGTATTTTACTCAACTTGGTAAAGATATGTACACCCTTGACAAAATAAATATAAATGAAATTTCAAATAATAGATTATATGATATTGATCATATTATGCCACAATCTATCATTAAAGATGACTCCATTTCTAATCGTGTGTTAGTGTATAAACCAGCAAATCACAATAAATCTGATAAATTTATATTTGAGTCTATAAATATTACTTCAAAACATCGTGCTTTTTATAAAATGTTATTAGATAAAGAGTTAATAACTAAGAAAAAATATGATTTATTAACAATGCATGAATTAGATGATAATCAATTGCGAGGCTTTGTTAATCGACAAAAAGTTGCTACTGATCAATCAGTTAAAGCGGTTATAACTATGCTTAAGTTATTCAAAAATGTAAATCCTGAAAACATCATTTATTCTAAAGCTAATGTAGTTTCTGAATTTAGAAGAGATGAATTTTTATATGATAAAGGGACCTATTTAACTGGTGAAGCAATTCCACGTGTAAAAGATGAGATTGGTAATAATTTAAAACATATCTACTATAAATCACGTACTGCTAATAATTATCATCATGCTCATGATGCATATTTAAATGCTATTATAGGTACAGTTTTAACTAAATATTATGATAAAATAAGCATAGGCTTTAATTCTGATTCAGAAAGAAAAGAATATTTAGAAGGTAATTATATTACTTGTAATCCTATGAAAGTATTATCACGTAAAGTTAAAAATACACCATGGAATCCTAAAATTATGTTACCTAAGATAGAAAAGAATTTATATTATAATTATGATGTTCAAGAAACATTACGTACCTATAAATCTAATGAAATGTTAAGCCAGGTTACAATTATTCCACGCGATGAAGGTAATGGTGTTAAGGTGAAAAAGTTGATGCCAAATGGTCGGCCTTATGATACAAGTAAGTATGGAGGTTTTAAACAACCATCTTATTCAAAATTTGTTTTAATTAAAGTTTTAAAGAAAAATAACGAGCAAATTATTTTACAGCCTATTCCAAAAATGTTTGAAACAAATTTAGATGATTATCTGAAAAATATTCATAAGGATTATGAAGTCATTAATGCTAACATTGGTATTAACACTGTTATAGAATACGGCAAGACTAAAGCTTATTTAACAGGTGTTTCATCCAATACATACCTTATTAAAAATGCTACTGATAGAAATTTTGATATTAATTGCATTAGAATAATTCATGATATTGATAAATATTTCGCCATTCCAGAAAAAGAAAGGGATAATCAAGTTAAGTTTAGCAATAATAATATAATAATTTCTGATATTAAAAATCAAAGACAAATAGCTATCTCATTAGCTGACTTAGATTATTTATATGATAAAATTCATTCAATGTTTAGCAAAGATATTTACGCTTTTTCCAATATTAGAAATATCTATTCTAGAATGCCTAATAAATTAGATGATAGTTTTGCGAAAGGTGATTACAAGACTAAGTTATATTTAATAAATCAATTACTTGGATTATTAAAAACTAACGAAAGAAAATCAGCAGATTTAACTTCAATTGGACTATCTAAAAATTCAGGTATCATGTTATATAATATTAAATTAATTCCGGGTATGAAAATAGTTAATTATTCAATTACCGGCTTGAAAAAGAAAGTTATATACGAGGTGAAATAGTGGCATTTAGGAATGTTTTAATTGTTTCTCGTTGCAAATTAGACTATTCCTTGAACTATTTAGTAATACATAAAGGGATAGATGTGAAAAAGATATTATTAGATGAAATTAAGGTGATTTGTCTTAATACAACGCAAATTAGTATTACAACAGCTTTAATTTCTGAATGTTTAAAAAAGAAAATTAAAATTATATTTTCTGATGAAAAGCATAATCCTGTTGGTGAAATAACTCCCTATTACAATAACTATTATGCATATCGTAAATTGAAAGAACAAATTAGTATAGATGATAATACTAAAGACTATTTATGGCAACAATTAATTAAAAATAAAATTTATAATCAGCATTTAAATTTAAAAGAAGCTTCATTGATTCCGGCTAGTAACTTACTAGTCAAGTATTTAGATGAAGTTACTCTTGGTGATAGTCTTAATAGGGAAGGAATAGCTGCTAAGGTATATTTTAAAAGCTTATTTGGTTCAGATTTTAGCAGAGATTTAGTTTGTCCTGAAAATATATTTTTAGATTATGGCTATTCCATTATCTTATCATCTATTAATAGATTAATAAAGATATATGGTTATTATACGGAAATTGGTATACATCATATTGGTGAAAGCAATTCTTTTAATTTATCTTGTGATTTTATGGAGCCATTAAGACCATTAGTTGATAAATATGTAATTAATGGTTACGTTAATTTAGATAATTATAAAGAAGAGTATGTTAGAATGCTTGAATTGAAAGTAAAATATGCAAATTGTGTTACATTTCTAGACAATGCTTTAGAAGAATATGTGGAAGATCTCATTTCTTATTTAAAAACAGGAGACAAGGAGAAAATTAAATTTATTGATTATGAGTTATAGGTATATGCGTACAATATTATTTTTTGATTTACCAACCTTAACCTCAAAAAATAGAAAAGATTATCGTTCTTTTGTTAAGCTCCTTATAAGAAATGGATTTTATCGCATTCAAGAGTCTGTTTTTGTTAAAATGTCTATTAATCCTCAAGCAGCTGAAACTTGTACTAAATTTATTGATAGACATAAACCACCAGAAGGAAGCATTATTTTATTGACAGTAACGGAAAAACAATTTGCGAGTATGGATATATTGTTAGGTGATATAAATACAGATGTTGAAGTTTCAGACAAGAGAGTTATTGTTATATGATTAAATTATTTTATTTAAATCAAGAAATAAACTTAAAGTATGGCTTAAATGCTTTAACTTTTGAAAATCCTACAATGTTTCGACAAATGTATTATAATTTATTTGAAAATATCAAGCTTTTAGATGGAATTGTTGAATGCCAAAGTTCTAAAATTATCATAATTAAAGATGTTTTAAATGTATCTATAAATGAAAAGAAAAATCTTACTTATTTGTTTAAATTAACTAACATAATTTTAAAAGAAAAATACGAAACCGATTATTTAAAAATACTAACAATGCTAAAAAATTTGTTGGCGAATATAACAGATTCAATGGATTTAGATGTTGAATTTGAAGAAGTAGATACTACAAAACTATTTCAATCTTTTAATTTAAAATATCAAGAAGATAATTTAAGTTATTTAGGAAGTATAATTTCTTATATTTCTATTATAAATACTATAACATCTCCAAAAGTATTTATAACATATAATTTACTTAATTATTTAACCGAAGAAGAATACAATTCATTACAACAAGAATTTGCAATTAAGCAAATCGTTTTATTAGATATTTCTCTAAACTTAATAAAGAATAAATGTCAAAATTTATTTAATGTTGATGATGAATATTGTATAATGTAAGTGTTTATTAGCAAATATATGAATTTCATGCAAGCCACTAGGATGCTAGAGGTTTGCGTGGTTTGCTAATACAAATGTTTAACTAACATTAATGTTTAAAATATGTTAAATAGTATTGTTTGCGTGGTTTGCTAATACAAATGTTTAACTAACTAATATGTCAACAACTTTTTTTTATTTTTTGTTTGCGTGGTTTGCTAATACAAATGTTTAACTAACTGTTTATAAAAAACTATAGTGCGCAAGTTTGTTTGCGTGGTTTGCTAATACAAATGTTTAACTAACTTAGAAATAATTTATATCCTGTTTGGGCTGCGTTTGCGTGGTTTGCTAATACAAATGTTTAACTAACAGGAGAAAGAAATGAATAAAAAAATTAAAGTTTGCGTGGTTTGCTAATACAAATGTTTAACTAACCTCAACTGGTGGCGAAGCTACACATACATTGTTTGCGTGGTTTGCTAATACAAATGTTTAACTAACTTAAATTGGGAAAAATATCAAAGCTTAGAGTTTGCGTGGTTTGCTAATACAAATGTTTAACTAACTGCCAAGCTGGTGCTGTTGGTGAATTTATGGTTTGCGTGGTTTGCTAATACAAATGTTTAACTAACGCCTGTGAATTTATTAGAAATACGCTTGGTGTTTGCGTGGTTTGCTAATACAAATGTTTAACTAACATAATACCTTCGGCACGTACCCATTTACCGTTTGCGTGGTTTGCTAATACAAATGTTTAACTAACTACTATTAATATGCGCCATAATAACGTTAGGTTTGCGTGGTTTGCTAATACAAATGTTTAACTAACGAATGTTAACGCCAGCTGTTCCGGTTATGGTTTGCGTGGTTTGCTAATACAAATGTTTAACTAACAACAAGGTCTTAATTTCATTATAGGTGTTTGTTTGCGTGGTTTGCTAATACAAATGTCAATAAAAAGTGTAGAAAGATGAAGTATTATATGAATTAGAAAAATTAGAATAAATAAAAACTTGCAAGAAGATAAATCTTGAAATCTAAAAACATATTGTGTTGTTGATATGAAATTACAGATTGCTTAAATAGTAATAAAAATTATTAAGTACTTTTTTATCTAATTGAAAATATAGTTTCTAAAAATAAAATTAAAAAAAGTTGAATAGGTACAAATGAGGAAGGTTTAATGAAACTTTAAGAAAGCATTTTTTTGGACTATTACAAAGAACTATACAATAACAAATACCTATTTATCAAAGAAGTTATGCTTGAACAAAAAAAGAATGTAATAGACTATTAAAGGATTTATTAAAAGCAGGGGCACCATTAAATCTAAATCATTATTTAGATTCAGTTATTTTAAAAAGAAGAGAATATAATGGAAAAAATAAAAACAATTTTTTTGATAATTGATTCGAATATTAAAATAATATGTGAAAATGTTGGATAAGTTATATTAAGTGAACTATTTAATAGTTCTTGGGCACAAAAAAAGTTAATTGTATGATAGCTCAGTACTATACTGTATTGAGCTTTTATAATTTAATGGATATGCTAAATGTCCATTATTGTTGTATTTTATGAACCGATTTATAACAATTCATATAGCCCAATCCTGAAATTTTTGCTCTTTGGTTAGTAGAAATAAGCCCTTCTATAGGTTTAATAACTATTTTTTACCAGCAGGCCATGTTTTATTTGTTCTACCTTTACGTCTTACCATATTTTCAACACCACGATTCTTCCTTGGAAGAAGTATATAATTATTATAAAAAAAGATGTTTATAAACACTAATAGCTTTTTTGTGTCTACGAACATCTTACTATTTCAATTTGACTTTAATCATTTACTTTATCTAGTTTTTTATATAAACTAGGTAATTTTTTTATTTCTAAAGTATTAATTTTTTCTTTAATTGTATTAATTGTTTTATTAATTATTTCATTACAAATATCTTTAATCTTTTGATTAGCTTTAGTTATAGCTTCACTACTTGCTAAGATATCTTCAATTCTTTTATTTAATGAATCAATTGGATTATTTAAATAAGTTTTGATTAATGAATCAAACTCTTCAATTAATGCTTGTTTATCTTTTAAAGTTATGTTTTCCTTGTTTTTGGCTAATAATATATTTCTATATTTTTCAGCTAAACTAAATATTATAGCTAAAAATGCAATGAAATAAGGTGGTCTTACTAAATACATTTTATCATAGCCAGAAACTAATTTAATAGGGGCATCATTAGCTGTGTCCCACTCTAACTCAGAAACTAAAAGGGCGTATTCACAACCTTTTTTGATTCTATCTTTATCTAATTTAGCATAGTGATCACTATTTTTCTTTTTGTTGGTACTGTTAGGATCTTCATTTTTCATTTCACAACAAACACTAGCTAAAACAGTATCTAATTTATCATCTAAGAATACTTTAAAGATATAATCAGCTTTAGTACCTTTTTTATCATCTTCATCTTTAATAGAAGTATTGTCTTTTTCCCATGTACAGTTTTTAAATCCCATTAAAGCATAATTTTTGTATTCTTCATCACACCAACGTTCTAACTCTTCACCAAGCTTTTTAACATTAAGAGCTGATTTTTGCAATTTTAAATTATTAATTTCTGCTTCTAAAGAAGAAGTAACTTCTTTATGTTCACTTTCTAGTTTTAATAAGTTTAAATTATGTTCATTATTTAGATTTTGAATTTCTGTATTCTTAGCTTGCAAGTCTTCTTTAGCTTGATTTTTTATCTTGTCAATTTCATTTTGTTTTTCTAAATCTTTAGTACTAATTTGATTTTGAAGTTTTAAAATTTCAGCGTCATGTTTAGCTTTAAGTTCATTAATTAGATTTTGATTCTTTAGATTTAATTCATTTAAAGCATTATTTCGTTCGACATCTTTATTATTTATTTTATTTTCTAAATCTTTAAGTTTAAGATTATACTCACTAGTTATTTCTTGTTTAATTTTCTCAATTTGATTTTTTAAATTAGTGATTTCTTTATCTTTCTCATTTTTTAAATCAGTTAATTCTTGTTGTTTTTGAGATAATATTTCTTTTTCCTTTAAATCAAATTGTTCATTTAAGTTCTTTTGATATAAAGAAGTAGCTTCATTTTCTATCTTTTTATTTAAGAAACTTAAATCTATATCAACTAACTCTTTTAAATCAATAATATCTCCTTTTTTAGCATCTTCAAGTAATTCTAATTTCGTATTATCTATTATTCTAGCTTTAATATTCATCTTATCAACCTCTATGGTAATTTTATTACAATTTAATAGATAAATCAAGTTGTTTATATATTATCTTTATGATATAATTTTTGAGATTTTAAAGGAGATAAGATATTATGTTACAAGTAGTTAATTTAGGTTTACAATATGGTAGTCGTACTTTATTTAAAGATGTTAATTTAAAGTTTACAAATGGTAATTGTTATGGAATAATTGGGGCTAATGGGGCAGGTAAATCAACTTTTTTAAAATTATTAGCTCATGAAATAGAACCAACTAATGGGGAAGTATATTTAGATCCTAAAGAAAGAATGTCTATTTTAGCTCAAGATCAAAATAAATATAATGAATATAATGTTATTGATACAGTTTTAATGGGACATAAAGAATTAATGCGTATCAAAAATGAAAAAGAAAAGTATTACACAAAGGAAAACTTTACAGATGAAGATGGACTTATTTTAGCTGAACTGGAAGGTGAATTTGCTAGTCTGGGTGGTTGGGAAGCTGAAAGTGACGCAGAAACTTTACTTGCCGGACTTGGTGTGCCTAGTGATATGTTTTATTCTTTAATGAAAGATTTAGATGCTAAAGTTAAAGTGAAGGTTTTGCTAGCTCAAGCTTTGTTTGGTAATCCTGATGTTTTACTTTTAGATGAACCTACTAATAACTTAGATTATAAAGCAGTAAGATGGCTTGAAAATTTTTTACTTAATTTTCCTAATACTGTATTAGTAGTATCTCATGATCGTCATTTTTTAAATAATGTTTGTACACATATTTGTGATGTAGATTATGGTAAGATTAAACTATATGTAGGTAATTATGAATTTTGGTATGAATCAAGCCAATTATTACTTAGCCAAATGAAAGATCAAAATAAAAAGGCTGAACAAAAAATAAAAGAATTAAAAGCTTTTATTGAACGTTTTAGTGCGAATAAATCTAAATCAAGACAAGCCACATCAAGGAAAAAATTATTAGATAAGATCGAACTTAATACTTTAGAACCTTCAAGTCGTCGTTATCCATTTGTTGGTTTTAAACCTAATAGGGAAGTTGGTAATGATATATTATTTGTTGAAAAATTATCTAAACCGGGTTTGTTTGAAAATTTAACATTTAGTGTAAATAAAAATGATAAGATTGCTTTGTTAGCTGAAAATTCTCAAATTATTGAAGCTTTATTCAATATTTTATTAGGTAAGGATAAAGATTATACTGGTTCATTTAAATGGGGAGTTACAACTCAAGTAGGTAGTTTATTACAAGATAATAAAGAACTTTTTGATAATGATTTAAATTTAATAGATTGGTTAAGACAATATTCAAAAGAAGAACAAGCCGAAACATTTATAAGAGGATGGCTTGGAAGAATGTTGTTTAGTGGGGAAGAGAGTTTAAAAAAAGCAAATGTTTTATCGGGTGGCGAAAAGATTAGATGTAATTTAGCTAAATTAATGCTTGAAGGACCTAATGTATTACTATTAGAGGATCCGACAAACCATTTAGATCTTGAATCTATTACAGCCCTAAATAATGGATTGACAGCTTATAAAGGAAATATAATATTTTCAAGTCATGATGCTGAATTATTAGAAACGGTAGCTAATCGAATTATTGCGTTTACAAATGATGGAAAAATAATTGACAAATATACAACTTATGAAGAATTTATAGGAGAATAAGATGGCTGATTTATTAAGTGGATTAAATGAAAAACAAAAAGAAGCTGTCTTAACAACTGAAGGCCCAGTTATGGTTATGGCTGGAGCTGGTTCAGGGAAAACAAGAGTTTTAACTAGACGTATTGCGTATTTAATTAATGATTTAGGAGTTAATCCATATAGTATTTTAGCAGTGACTTTTACTAATAAAGCAGCTAGAGAAATGAAGGAAAGAATCACAGATTTATTAGGTATTGATACTAAATTTATGTGGGTTTCGACATTTCATAGTTTTTGTACAAGATTATTAAGAGTTGAAGCTAAATATTTAGGTGGCATGTATACTTCAAATTTCCAAATTTTAGATGATGAAGATACTTTAAAAATTATTAAAAAAATTGTTAAAGAATTAAATTTAGATGATGATATTAAGCCTAATTATTTCAAAAATTTAATTAGTCAGATGAAAAATTTCCCGGATTTTAAATTAAGTGATCCTTTTAAAGAAAGGCTTTTAGAGTCAGTTTATAATAAGTATCAAGAATATTTAGCTTTAAATAATGCTTTTGATTTTGATGATTTATTATTAAAAACAGTAGAAGTTATCAAGAATAATCCAGAAATATTAACTAAATATCAAGATAAGTTCAATTATATTTTAGTAGATGAATTTCAAGATACTAATAAAGTTCAATTTGAATTAATTTCTTTGTTAGCTGCACGATATCAAAATATTTTTGTTGTTGGTGATGAAGATCAATCAATATATTCTTTTAGAGGGGCATTAGTTACTAATATTAGAAGATTTAGAGAAGTTTTTCCACTTACTAAATTAATTTTATTAGAAGAGAATTATCGCTCAACTAAAGCAATTTTGGATTTAGCTAACAAAGTTATAAAACATAATTCATCAAGGGTTGAGAAGAATTTATTTACTGATAGAGTAGATTCTATTAAGCCTTATTATTTTAAAGCCGTTAATTCATATGAAGAAGTAATATTTGTTTTAGAAAAGATTAAAGAATTATTAAATAAAGGTTATTCATACAAAGATTTTGCTGTATTATATAGGGCTAATTATATTTCTCGTAATTTTGAAGATGTTTTTGTTAAGAATAAAATACCATATGTCATTTATGGTGGTATGTCTTTTTTTAGTCGAAAAGAAATAAAAGATGTTGTTGCCTATTTAAGACTTATTTTAAATAATAATGATAATTTATCTTTTTTAAGAATTGTTAATGAACCTAAAAGAAAAATAGGAACTACTACATTAGAAAAATTAGATAAATTAGCAAGTGATAATAATTTGTCTTTATTTGAGGCTATACCTTTAGTAAATAATAGTAATTTAAATAAGTTTTATGAATTAATTAATTTCTTAAAAGATAATATTTTAAATTATGAATTGAATGATTATTTTGATTTATTAGTTGATAAGACTAATTATTTAGAGTATTTAAAAAGTAATGAAGAGGAAGAAAGAATTGAAAACCTTAATGAATTTAAATCAGTTTTAAATGAAGCGCGTGATACTTATGAAGGAGATAATGTTAATATTTTAGCTAGTTTATTACAAGATTTAAGTTTAAGGACAGATACGGATAATAAAAATGATGATGATAATGTAGTTAAATTAATGACTTTCCATCAAGCTAAAGGCCTAGAGTTTAAAGTTGTCTTTATGGTTGCTTTAGAAGAAGGAATTTTCCCAAGTGTAAATGCCTATTCTCCAAGTGATTTAGAAGAAGAAAGAAGAATTTGTTATGTTGGAATTACTAGGGCTTGCGAAAGGTTATATTTAAGTGCGGCTAATGTTAGATTGATGTATGGAAGAGAGGAACATCATACACCATCTAGATTTATAAACGAAATGGAGTTAATCCATACACCTAAGGTAAAACCATTAGTTATTAAACCAAAGGAAATTTCTAAACCTAAAGTTGAAATAGGCAATATTTTCCAAGTAGGAGATAAAGTTAATCATAAAGTATTTGGAGATGGTTTAGTTGTAAGTGTTGATGGTAAATTTATTAAAGTAGCCTTTCCTGTTCCTTATGGCATTAAGACTATTTTGGCTAATCATCCGGCAATTATTAAGATTAAGTAGATAGGCAAACCCTATCTTTTTCGTTTAAAAATAATAGAACATTTAATTAAAATAATGTATAATTAAGGAACAAGAAAGAAGTTGAAAAAATGGATATAAGAAATTTAAGTTTAGTAATGGATTTTTATGAGCTTACTATGTCTCAAGTTTATTTTAATGAAGGTAAAACGGAGGAGTGCGTAACTTTTGATTTATTTTACCGAAAAAACCCAGATAATGCAGGTTATTCATTATGTGCCGGTCTTGAACAAGTTGTTGATTTTGTCGAGAATTTTAAGTTTAGTGCTGATGATATTGCATATCTTAGAAGTACTAAACAGTTTACAGAAGATTTCTTGAATTATTTAAAGAATTTTAAATTCAAGGGAGATATTTATGCTATCCCTGAGGGAACTCCAGTTTTCCCATATGAACCTATTATTAGAGTTAAGGGTAATATAATTGAAGCTCAATTATTAGAAACAGTTTTATTATTATCTATTAACCACCAAACAATGATAGCAACTAAGGCTCATAGAATTGTTGAGGCAGCTGAAGGTAGAGCTATTATGGAATTTGGAGCCCGTAGATCTCATAATTTTGATGCTGCAATTTATGGTGCTAGGGCCGCTTATATTGGTGGGGTTGTTGGTACAGCAACTACATATGCAGGTAAAGAATTTGGGATACCTGCTTTAGGAACTATGGCTCATTCTTTTGTTCAATCTTTTGATACAGAATTAGAAGCATTTAAAGCCTATTGTCGTGCTTATCCTAACAATGCGGTTTTATTACTTGATACTTACGACACTTTAAAATCTGGTCTACCTAATGCTATTAAGGCAGCAAAAGAAGAATTAGAACCCAAAGGATATCGTTTAAAAGGTGTCAGAATTGATTCTGGTGATATGGCTTATTTATCTAAAAAAATAAGAAAAGAATTAGATAATGCTAATATGCAGGATTGTACAATTGTTATTTCAAATAGTTTAGATGAGTATTTAATTTCATCTTTATTAAAGCAGGGAGCGCAAATTGACTCAATGGGGGTTGGTGAAAATTTAATTTGTTCTAAGACTACCCCAGTATTTGGTGGTGTATATAAATTATCAAGTATTTATGTGAATGGTAGAGCTGTCCCAAAGATTAAAAGATCTGAGAATGTAGAAAAAATTACTAATCCT
Source organism: uncultured Acholeplasmatales bacterium (assembly GCA_944324705.1). Lineage (GTDB taxonomy): Bacteria > Bacillota_I > Bacilli_A > Acholeplasmatales > Anaeroplasmataceae > CALUXS01. The sequence goes on along the minus strand of CALUXI010000005.1, from coordinate 63,633 downwards.
GGCTATAAAGATTTATATAGAATTTATGATAAAGAAACGGGTATGGCTTTAGCTGATGTTATGAGTCTTCATAAAGAAAAATTATCAGAAAATGAAGATTTAACTATTTATCACCAAATGAATACATGGAAGAATAAAACATTTAAAGCTAATACATATACCTTAAGGCCTTTATTAGAACCAATTTTTAAGAAAGGTAAGCTAGTATATAAATTACCTACTTTATCAGAAATTAGAGAATACTCTAATCAACAATTTAAAACAATTTGGGAAGAAATTAAACGTTTTGAATATCCACAAATTTATTATGTTGATTTAACTAAAAAATTATCTAATCTAAAACATAAAATGTTAGAAGAAATCGAAGAATAGTGAATTAGGTTTTCCTAATTCATTTTTTATAAACATAAAATAGACTTTTATTTAAGTTTAAATTTGGCTTAGTTATAGGATTTAATAGAATTTATTAAATATATTTAATAAATATTAATATAGAATAAATTATATTTATCGTGTATAATTTTAGTAGGTGGTTATATGAATAAAGTTTTAATTATAACAGGTGATTTAGCAACAGGCAAATCTACATATGCTAATATTTTAAGTGAAAAATTTAATACTTTATTATTAACTAAAGATAAGATTAAGGAATTATTAGGTGATAATATTGGTTTTTCAAATAGAGAAGAAAATTTAAAGTTAAGTAGGGCATCTTTAGCTTTAATGTTTTATGTGTTAAAAGAAACGATTAAAGTTGATTTACCAATTATTTTAGAAGCTAATTTTAAAAAAGATGACATTACTACTCTTTATAACTTGACAGCTTCAAATAGCAAGGTTTTGGTTTTAAATTTTACAGGTAAAGATGAAATTTTATATCAAAGATTTATGAATCGCATTAATAATGAAGGACGCCATATTGTTCACCAATCTGCTGGTTTAACAAATGTTAATAAGTTTAAAGAATATCTTGCTAAAGGAAGAGAAATTGATTTATCCCAATTTAAAGTTGTAAATATTGATGCTAGTGATTTTAATTATCAAAAAGATGAAATTTTGTTTAAAAATATAAGGGATTTTTTATATGAATAAGTTAAAAAAGTTCTTTTTTGTTTTACTAGCTATTTATGTTATTGGGATTTCTTTAAGTATTTTTTTATTTAAGGATGAGTTATTTAGTGATTTTAAAACAATTATTCTTTATCCACATTTAGCTATAGCTATAATTTTTATTTTGCTTTATTTATTTAATAGAGTTGTTAGTAAAAATTTAATAATTATAAGAAGTTATATCTTATATCTCGTATATACAATTTATGATATTGTAGTTGTTTTAGTTAGTTATTTGACTAATGATGAAGTTGCTATAAATAAATATATGCCCCTTTATAAATATATAGTTATTATAAGTGGTGTTACTTTTGTATTTTTTCTTATATGTTTAAGTGTAAATTTATTCAATTTAAAAAAGGATAGAGTTTTTAGTTTGACTAGTAAAATCTATGATGATATTTGTGAAAGCAACCTATCATACACAGATAAAAATAATTTAATAAGGGAGTTAAATGGTTACTATAATGATTTAGATTTAGCTCATATTAAAAAGATGAGGCTAGATAAAAAAGTTTTAAAAGATGAAGTGTTAAATAGTTATTTTAAGAAAAAGTTAATTAGATATTTCTTAACTAATTTAGGTTGCTATTTTTTACTTTTTATTAGTTTGGGTTTGGCTTATCCTTTTGTTTTTTGTTTAAAACTGCGTCTAGATACTAAATTTATTTGTTATGATAATCATAAACTCGATTTTACAGGTAGAGGTTCGAGTTTAATTGCCCGTTGGATTTTATGGTTTTTTCTAAGTATAATAACTTTAGGGATTTTTATTATTTTTATTCCTAAACAAATAAATAAATTTAAAATTAGTAATACACATTTTGTTGATTTAAAAAGTCAGGGTAAAAGTGAATTTAATGGTCATTTTTTTACTTCATTTTTATTAAATTTTGTAATTGTCTTTTTAAACATTGTAACCTTTTTCTTAATATATCCATTTACTATTTGTCTTAAGAATAGATGGAAATATAAACATTTAACATATGATGGTTATAAGCTAACTTTTATGGGTAGGGCTAGAGATTTGTATCATAAATATTTATTTTGGTTTTTTCTATCCCTTATAACATTTGGTTTGTTTAGTATTTATAGTCAAACAAGAATAAAAAAATGGGAAGTTGCTAATACACACTTAGTGTTTATTGCAGAACCATACTTAAAAAGGCAAGAGAAAAATGCCAAGTTATTAAAAATAAAGGATGGTAAGAAATGTTAAAAATAGGATGTCATTTATCAATAAGTAAAGGTTTATACAATGCTGCTAAGGAAATAGTTAGTATAGGTGGTAATACCTTTCAATTTTTTAGTCGTAATCCTCAAGGTTTTAAGCAAAAAGAATATGATGATACTGACTTTAAAAAATTTTCAGAATATAGTAAGGAAAATAATTTGTTTAAGCCATTATGTCATGCCCCTTATACACTAAATTTATGTAGTAAAGATGATAGGGTTAAAGAGTTAGCAGATTTAATATTAGAAAATGATTTAAAAAGATTAGAGCTTTATGGTGGAATGTATTATAATTTGCATCCGGGTGCCCATGTTGGTCAAGGTAGTGAAAAAGGGATTGAATTAATTGCGGAGGCCTTAAATAAATCTTATAAGGCAGAATATAAATCAACTATTTTACTAGAATTAATGGCTGGTAAGGGAAGTGACATAGGAAGAAGTTTTAATGAAGTTGCTGAAATTTTAAAAAGACTTAAATTAAGTGATAGATTTGGTGTTTGTTTAGATACTTGTCACGTTTTTGCTGCTGGATATGATATAGTAAATGATTTAGAAGGAGTTTTATTAGAATTTGATAAAATAATTGGTTTAAAATATTTGAAAGCCTTACATTTAAATGATTCAAAAATGCCATTTCAATCATATAAAGATAGACATGCTGCATTAGGGGAAGGTTATATTGGTTTAGAACCTTTTTATAAAATAATAAATCATCCGGTTTTAAAAGAACTCCCTATGTATTTAGAAACCCCTCATGAATCTTTAAGTGGTTATGAAAAAGAAATAAGTTTATTAAAAAAGGCATATCATGATTAAAATTAAGGATCTAGTTTATACAGCTTTATTTATTGCGATAGGGATAGTATTACCTCTATGTTTTCACAGCATTCCTAGTGGTGGTAATATTTTTTTACCAATGCATTTACCAGTTATTTTAGCAGGGGCACTTTTAGGTATGATTCCTGGTATAGTTGTTGGGGTTTCCACACCGTTAATTTCATTTTTAATTTCTAGTATGCCAAGTGCTGTCGTTCTTCCAGGAATGTTGTTTGAATTGGCAGTTTATGGCTTTATGATGGGATTATTAACTAAAATTATTAAAACAAAAAATATATATTTTAATATTTATACTTCGCTAATTATAAGTATGATATTAGGTAGATGTGTATCTGGTATAGTTAATGCATTTATTTTTCAAGTTGGTACATATAATTTTAATGTTTGGTTAAGTTTGTCATTTATTATGGCCTTTCCCGGTATTATTATTCAATTGATTGTTGTTCCACCTATTTATATATTATTTAATAAATCTAAAAATAAAATGACCCAATAGGTCATTTTTTAAAAATTGGAAGTATTAAAATGGTTGAGATAATAATAGGGCTTATTAACGATAATAAATTATCATTAGGATCTATTATAATATTTATTGGGGATAAATAATATACAATAGAACTAGTAATAAATATATTTAAAATTAAGGTAATTAATAGGTAGATAAAAACAGTAATTATTAAATATTTATAATATTTTTTTCGCTCATTATTAAAGATTAGAAATATAGTTAAGGTTAATAAAATAGTTAGTAAATAGCTATTCAATATAATTAGTGAAAGATTTTTATAGCATATTAATGTATTTATTAAAATAGTTAAATAACTAATGTTTATTAAAATAAGAATATGAGAATATGATGTTAATAATGTATTGGTTTTTTGTTTGTTTTTAGTAATTGGTAATAAGATATTTATTTTATTTTTCTTTAAAGCTAAATAAATTGTATAGATAATTAAAATAATAGATAAGTACAAATTAATAAAATGAAATATATAATTATAATTACTAGAAATAGGAATGATATAAGTAAAAAATAATCTTAAATATAAAGAAATATTTTCATAATTGATATTAGTTTTATTATAATTAAGGCTAATTACTAAAATAATAAATAACATTAATAATAAACTCAATAAAATAGTTTTAATTAAATTAGTTTTAAATAACAACTTATTCATGGCTTAGACCACCTTTTCTTGTGTATTCACAAAGAGCTAGGTTAAAGCCAAAGACAGTTATTATAATCATACTAGCTAAATAATCCAGTTCGATATTATTATTAGTTATAATATCGAGGTAATTAAAATAACATAATGGACAAATATAGGCCAAAACTTTAAAGTCTAGCATCTTATAAATAATACTTATTATAATAAAAATAAATAAAATCATTATACTTATTAAATAAATATAATTATTATTAATAAAAGTACTTATAGCTAGAACTAAGGCGTAGATAGTTAGTTGAGAACAAAAAATAGCAATTATTAATAAAGTAAGACCTAATATATTTGTGTCATAGAAGGAAAAATAAATAATTAGGAATATATAAATTAGAAAATCTACTATTAATATATTAATTAAAGCTAGGAAAACTTTTTTCTTTAATTCTTTTTTATAATCAATAGGAGCTGTGACAAGTATTTTATTATAATAGTTATTAGAATTAGTAGTGTAGATAGCTAATATTATAGCTAGAAGAAGATAAATAATAATTCCAATGTTTAAATAAATTAAATAATAAGCTAAGATATTTTTGAAACTTAAAGTACTTAGATTTAAAAAATTTAAAGCTTTGTTGTCAATTTGATTATAAATATTAATCAATTCAAACTCACTATTTTGATATTTAGGATAAAGTAATAAGAAAATCAAAGAAGAGATAAATATTATAATTAAAAAAAGCAAACTTATTTTTAAATATTTAATAAATAATTTACTATAATACATTTAATAGACCTCCTAGAACTTCATCAATACTAGGATTCTCTAAGGTTATATCAGTTAAGTCAAAATGACTTAATTTTTTTAATAAATAATTTAGATTGCCAATATAGATAAAGTCTGCAACTTTATTGCTTATTTTAATATTACTGATACCTTCTATGTTTAGGTCTTTATATGTTAGAGGATTATTAGTAGCAAGAGTTATTTTTTTGTAATCTTTCTTTAATAATTTATCTTTTATATCTATTAATTTAAAATCATTTAATAAATAAATTTTATCAGCTAAATCTAAAATAAAATTTAGGGAATGGCTACATACTATAATACTAGTTCCTTCATATTTTAGTTTCTTTAAAATATCAGACATTATATGGATTGTATTAGTATCTAAAAAATTAGTTGGTTCATCTAAGAATAATATTTTTGGTTTGTGAAAAATGGCTAAAATAAAACTTAATTTTTGAATTTCACCACTTGATAAACTAGTGATAATATTATCTTTATTTAATTTAAATAAATCAAGGTAATACATAAGATCATTGGTGTAATCTTGATCATAGTAGTCATTAATTACTTTAATAAATTTATTAATTGTTACTTTAGGAAAATCAATAGGTTTATCTTGTAAATAACCTACTATTTTCATAATGTCAACATAGTTATCATTAAGATTAGTGTTATAAATTTTTATGTTACCTCTATCGGGAGTCAAAATATTTAGAATTGTTTTAATTAAAGTTGATTTACCAGTTCCACTTTTACCTATTATAGCTAAACATTCTTTTTCTAATAATTCAAAGGATAGTTCTTTAATACCATGATTTTTATCATATAATTTAGTTAGATTTTTAACAATTAAGCTTTTCACAATACCACCTGTTAAAATTTTAGCATATTTGTAGTTTTATTTAAAGTTATCTTTTTTAAGTTAAACACTACATAAAAGTTAAAAATAATAGTATAATATGAAAGATTTGAGGTGTTTTATTTTATGTCTGTTTTAACAAGAATTGAAGAATTAAGAAATATATTAAATAAAGCTGATTATGAATATTATGTTTTAGATAAACCTACAATGTCTGACTATGATTATGATATGTTGATGCAAGAGCTAATAAAGTTAGAAAACGAATATCCTGAATATAAATCAGACACTTCACCAACTGTTAAAATAGGTGGGGCCGTATTAGACAAATTTAGTAAGGTAACTCACCAAAGACAAATGATGAGCTTAGGTGATATTTTTAATTTAGATGAGGTAGATGACTTTGTTAATAAAATTTTAAAAGTTACTCCAAATGCTAGTTTTTGTTGTGAACTTAAAATTGATGGCCTATCTGTAGCTTTAAGATATCAAAAGGGTAAACTTGTTTTAGGAGCCACTAGGGGTAATGGTAGAGTTGGAGAGGATATAACCAACAATGTTAAGACGATTAAGAGTGTTCCTTTAACGATTCCTTATGATGGTGATTTAGAAGTTAGAGGAGAAATATTTATGCCTAAGTCATCATTAATTAAGTTAAATGAAGAGAGAAGAGAAGCTGGTGATGAATTATTTGCTAACTGCAGAAATGCGGCGGCAGGTTCAATTAGGCAACTTGATAGTAAGGTAGTAGCTAAGAGAAATTTAGATACTTTTATTTATTATTATTTAGGAAATGATGTAACTAGTCAAAGTGAATCTTTAAATAAGTTAAGGGAACTAGGATTTAAGGTTAATCCGTTGTTTAAAGTATGTAAAAATAGTTTAGAAATTAAAGAATATATTAATGAAGTAGGGCAGATGAGAGATAGTTTACCTTATGATATTGATGGTGTAGTTATTAAGGTAAACGAAATTGAACTTCATGATCAAATAGGTTATACCGTAAAAGTCCCTAAATGGGCAATAGCTTATAAATTTAAACCAGAAGAAGTAGAAACAAAGTTAATAAATGTAACTTTCCAAGTAGGAAGGAGTGGAGTTATTACTCCGGTTGCTAATTTTTCACCTGTTTTTGTTCAAGGTTCAACTATATCTAAAGCTACCTTACATAATGAAGATTATTTAATCAGTAAAGATATACATGAAGGAGATACTATTATTATTCACAAAGCTGGGGATGTAATACCTGAGGTTGTTAAGCCTATTATAGAAAAAAGACTACCTAATGCTAGCCCAATAAGAATGATTAAAAATTGTCCGTGTTGTAATTCTCCTTTAGTAAGACTTGAGGGGGAGGCAGATTATTATTGTGTTAACCCTAATTGTGAAGAAAGAATAATTAACTCTTTAATTCATTTTGCATCTAAAGCAGCCTATAATATTGAAAACTTAGGTGAACAAATAGTCAGATTATTTTATAAAGAAGGTTTTTTAAAAAATATTAGTGATATTTTTAAACTACATTTATATGAAGATAAATTAATAGAATTACCTAAACTTGGTTCAAAGAGTGTAAAGAATTTATTGATCAATATAGAAAATAGTAAAAATAATACTTTAGATCATCTAATATTTGGCTTAGGTATACCAAATGTTGGGGCTAAGGTTGCACGAATAATTTGTGAAAAATTTAATAATATTGATTTAATTTTAAATGCTAGTTATGATGATATCTATAGTATTAATGATATAGGTGAAGTAATAGCACGTGATTTTACTAACTTTTTTAAAGATGCAAATAATATTGCTTTAATAAATGAACTTAGAAGTTTAGGGTTAAGAATGGATTACCCAATTATAGAAGTTAAGAACAATACTTATTTCAGTGGTAAAAAAGTTGTTTTGACTGGAACATTAGAGCATTTTAGCCGTGATGAAGCTAAAGCTAAATTAGAATCTTTAGGTGCTAACGTTATATCTGCTGTATCGAAAAAAACTGATTTAGTTATAGCTGGTAGTGAGGCTGGTTCAAAATTAACTAAAGCACAGGAATTAAATATTACAGTTATTGATGAAACTACGTTTATTAAATATTTAGAGGAATGATTTTAAATGGATTATATATATATAAAAGGAGCTAGAGAAAATAACTTAAAAAATGTTAGTCTTAAGCTTCCTAAAAATAAATTAATAGTTATGACTGGAGTTTCGGGTTCAGGTAAATCTAGTTTAGCTTTTGATACTATTTATCAAGAAGGAGAAAGACGTTTTGTTGAATCTCTTTCTACTTATGCTAGGCAATTTATTGGTTTACAAGAAAAACCAGATGTTGATTATATTGAAGGTTTATCACCAGCTATTTCTATAGATCAAAAAACAGCAAGTCATAATCCGCGTTCAACAGTAGGAACAGTTACAGAAATTCATGATTATTTAAGGGTGTTATTTGCCAGAATAGGGACCCCTTATTGTCCCAATCATCATATTCCAATCAGTTCGTGGTCTATTGATGAAATAGTTAACAAAGTTATGTCTTTACCTATTGATACTCGCTTATATATTTTGGCACCTGTAGTAAGACAACAAAAAGGAGAACATCAAAAGCTTTTAGATAAATATTTAAAAGATGGTTATATTAGAGCTTATATTGATCATGAGTTACATGAATTAGATGAAGAAATTAAACTTGAAAAGAATAAAAAACATGATATAGATATTGTTGTTGATAGATTAAAGTTAAAAGAAGATTCAAGATCAAGAATAGCAGAAGCTATAGAGTTAGCTTTTAAAGCTAGTTCTGGTTTTGTTAAGATTATGCATGATGATAAATGTGACTTATATAGTGAAAATTATGCATGTCCTATATGTGGTTTCACTTTGCCGGAACTTGAACCAAGATTATTTTCTTTTAATAATCCTTTAGGGGCTTGTCCTGATTGCCATGGATTAGGTTATAATTTACATATTGACCGTAATTTAATTTTAGATGAAGATAAAAGTTTGAATAGTGGAGCCATTGTTCCATATCGTAATCAAGATAAAGAAAATTTAAATTTTGCAGAATTAGATCAAGTTTGTAGTTACTATAATATTGATAAGGATATTCCGTTTAAAGAATTAAGTAAAGACAAACAAGACATTATTCTATATGGTTCTCCTGATATTTTACATTTTCATTTAATTTCAACTAGTGGTAGGGTTAGTGATGTAGATAAGGCCTATGAAGGAATAATAAATAATTTTGAAAGAAGATATAGAGAAACTAGTTCAGATTGGATTAGAGAATGGATTGAAGGGTATATGGTTGAAACAGAATGTAAAACTTGTCATGGGGCAAGGTTAAATGATGAAGTTTTATCTGTTTATATTGCTGATAAGAATATTGATGACCTTTCAAGAATGTCTATTAGTGATTTATATGATTTCTTTGATAATTTAAAATTAAGTGAAGAAAAAGAAAAAATAGCAGCTCTAGCAATAAAAGAAATTAAAGATAGATTAAGATTTTTAATTGATGTAGGTTTAGATTATTTAAATTTAGCTAGAAGTGCGGTTAGTTTATCTGGTGGGGAGGCACAAAGAATTAGACTTGCTACACAAATTGGCAGCCAACTTACAGGTATTATTTATGTTTTAGATGAACCTAGTATTGGTCTTCACCAAAGAGATAATGATAGATTAATTACTAGTTTGAAGAAAATGCGAGATTTAGGTAATACATTGGTTGTTGTTGAACATGATGAGGAAACAATGCTTGCGGCTGATTATTTAGTGGATGTTGGACCTGGGGCTGGCATACATGGTGGTGAAATTGTAGCTGCTGGTACTCCACAAGAAGTAATGTCTAATCCTAATAGTTTAACAGGCAAGTATTTAAATGGTGAGTTAAAAATTGAAGTACCTAAGGAAAGAAGAAAAGGTAATGGTAAATTTATCGAAGTTATTGGTGCTGCAGAAAATAATTTAAAAAATATAAATGTTAAGTTTCCATTAGGTAAATTTATTTGTGTAACCGGAGTATCTGGCTCTGGTAAATCAACTTTAGTTAATGAAATATTGCTTAAATATTGTCAAAAAACGCTCTATAAAGCGAAAAAAGTGGCACCAGGTAAAGTGAAAACTATCAAGGGTTTAGAAAATATTGATAGAGTTATTGAGATTAGCCAACAACCAATTGGTAGAACACCTAGATCAAATCCGGCAACATATACTAGTGTTTTTGATGACATTAGAGAGTTGTTTAGTCAAACCAATGAAGCAAAAATGCGTGGTTATGATAAAAGTAGGTTTAGTTTCAATGTTAAGGGTGGACGTTGTGAAGCTTGTGGTGGTGACGGGGTAAAAAGAATTTCTATGCATTTTTTACCAGATGTTTTTGTACCATGTGAAGTCTGTCATGGTACCCGTTATCAAAAAGAAACATTAGAAATTAAATATAAGGATAAAAATATAGCAGATGTTTTAGATATGCGCATTGAAGAAGCTTATGAATTTTTTAAGGCTTTCCCAAAAATTAAGAATAAGTTAGAAACTTTGATGGCAGTTGGTCTCGGTTATATGAAATTAGGCCAATCATCAACCACTTTATCTGGTGGTGAAGCGCAAAGAATAAAGTTAGCTAGTGAACTATATTCAAGAATTAGCGAAAGAACATTATATATATTAGATGAACCTTCAACTGGTCTTCATACTGATGATATTAAGAAATTATTAAATGTATTTAATAAAATTGCTGATAATGGAGCAACTTTAATTGTTATTGAACACAACTTAGACATTATTAAATCAGCTGATTATTTGATTGATTTAGGCCCAGAAGGTGGCGATTTGGGCGGTACTTTAGTAGCTTCAGGTACCCCAGAAGAAGTAACTGAAGTAGAAGCGTCTTACACAGGTAAATATTTAAAAAAATTATTAAATAAGTAGGAGGTAAAATGAAAGATAAAGGAGTACTTGTAAAGAATATTATTGCTGATAATAATTTATCAGTTATATATGGTGATACTGGATTAGATAGAGTTGTATTAGAAGATATGATTTGTCGTCCTGGAATGGAATTGTGTGGGTATTTAGATTTTTATGAACCTCAAAGAATAGTTTTATTAGGTACAAAGGAAACTACTTTTTTAAAAACCTTAGACTTAAAGACACAAAAAGAACGAGTTAATAATATTTTTAATTTAGAACCGCCACTTTTTGTGATTTCTAAAAACGTTGTTTTACCGGATTATTTTATAGAGCTAGCTAAAAAATATAAAATAGCAATAGTTAAAAGTGATTTATCAACTACAGCTACCTCATCAAAATTATATACTTATTTACAAGAAACCTTAGCTGCTAGAATTAGTTTACATGCTACATTTTTAGATATACATGGCTTAGGAACTTTAATTATGGGTCATAGTGGGATTGGTAAATCTGAAACAGCTTTAGATTTAATAAAAAGAGGCCATCAATTAATTTCTGATGACTTAGTTGAAATATTTGAAAAAGAGCCAGGCAACTTAATAGGTACTGCTCCAGATATTCTTAAACGTTATATGGAAATTAGAGGTATTGGTATTGTTGATGTTGTTCATATGTTTGGGGCGGCAGCTTATAGACCTAAGAAAAATGTTAAATTAGTAATTGAACTTGAAGCTTGGGATAAAGATAAGTATTATGATAGACTTGGTTTAAAACAAGAAAAAATCAAATTTTTTGATACTGAGATAACTAAAATGATTATTCCGGTTTTACCTGGTAGAAATGTTGCCTTATTAGTTGAATCAGCAGTATTAAATGAAAAATTAAGAATATATAATAATTATAATGATGCTAAAACATTTGTTGAAGCAGTAAATAATAAAGCTAGGGGTGAGAAATAATGGTATATGCTTTATATGTTTCAATAATAATTATTATCCTTTTAGCTTTATATTATCCATATATAAAAATTAATGGAGAATATCCTAAATGGAAAATAAAAAATCTCTTTAATAAAGGGAAAAATAAGAATGAATATTTTTATTTTAGATATTCAGTTCCAATTATTTTTGGTATTTTTGCTTTTATTGTTTTGTTGATATTAGATTTAACTTTGCCACTTGAATATATCATAATAGATCCAGTAGCTTTTACCATTTTAAATGTAGAAGTTAGATGGTATGCGTTGTGGATTTTGTTAGGTGTTGTAGTTGCTGTTATAGCCGGGGTTTATGAAGGTAAAAAAATAGGTATCAGTAGTGACTTTATTTATACTGGTATTTTAATAACTTTACCTTTAGCTATCATTGGTGCTAGAGTATGGTATGTTTTATTTAACTTAGAAAAGTTCCCTACTTTTGCTGATGCTATTGGTCTACGTGATGGTTGGGCTGGTCTTGGTATTCAAGGTGGTATTATTGTTGCGATTATTGTAGTAATAATTTATTGTAAAGTTAGAAAGGTGTCTTTATTTAAGGCCTTAGATGTAGTGGCTCCAGGATTTTTAATTGGTCAAATTTTTGGTCGTTGGGGTAATTTCTGCAATCATGAATTGTATGGCCCGTTAATTCATAATACAGATATTTTTAATATCTTTTTCCCAAGATTTATTACTGAAAATATGCATATTGATGGTTCTTATTTATTGCCAGGGTTATCACCTGGGGATTATCAGCCAATGTTCTTATATGAAAGTATGTTAAATTTAGTTGGTTTAATTATTATGTTCATATTAAGACGTAAATCAAAATATTTAGAATCAGGCGATATGTTAGGTATATATTTATTTTGGTATGGTATAGTTAGAACAATTACTGAATCATTCCGTTTTGAAGGTGAAGTTTTATTAATTGGGAGTATTAGAGTAAGTATTTTAGTATCTGTATTATTTATGGTTTGTGGTATAGCTTATTTAATCTTAAAGAGATTATTCTTACCAAGAAAAAAATATTTAGAATTATTAGATTATATTAAAAATAATAAAATTGATACTATTTTATTTGATTTAGATGGTACTATTTTAGACTCTAAAGAATTAATTTTCCGTTCATTTATTCATACATTCGAACATTTCTACCCAGAACATGAATTAAGTGATGCTGAACTCGATTCATTTTTCGGCCCAACATTAGTTCAAACATTTTCAAAATATACTAGTGACGAAGCTAAAATTAATGAAATGGTTGAATATTATAGAGCTTTCAATAAAGAAAATCATGATAAATTAGTTAATTTATTTCCTGGCGTTAAGGAAGTTTTAAAATTATTAAGCAAAAGAAATTATAAATTAGGGGTAGTTTCTTCTAAGAAAAATGATTTAGTTAATCATGCTTTAGAGTATTTTAAAATTAAAGATTATTTTGATATAGTAATAGGTAGTGATGATGTATCTAAACCTAAACCAGATCCTGAAGGTATTAGAAAAGCAGTTATGACCTTAAAAGCTAAAAGAACTTTATATGTAGGTGATAGTGTAACTGATATTGAGGCTGGTAAGAATGCTAAAATTAAGACTTGTGCAATCTGTTATAAAAAAGATAGTTCAAGAAGCGAAAGTTTATTGAACACTTTACCAGATTATTACGTTACTTCAATGTATGATTTAGTTAGACAATTAGGAGAATAAAATGAGTTATGCTTTAAGGGTTAAGGAGGAATTAACTCATTTACCACTTGAAAATACTAGAGAAAATGAAGTGGCATTATGTGCTATTCTTCATACTGGTTTTAGTTTAATTATGACAGGGTTTACTAATTTTAAATTAAGTTTTGCAACTAGAAGTAATCCGATTATGCGTTATGTTATTAAATTATTAACTAAAATGCATCCTAATATCAAATATGATTTAATGCAAAAACAAATTATGCGCTTTGATAAACCTAATTTATATGTTTTAGAAATTAATGATTCAGCTGATTTATTAGTTGAAGAGTTTGCTTTAATTCATGGTGATGAAGAATTAAAAAAAGAAATATATAGTGAAGATTTATTGAAAAAAGCTTATTTAAGAGCTAGTTTTATAACCTCTGGTTCAGTTAATGACCCTAAAACTTCTAATTATCATTTAGAATGGGCTTTAAATAGTGATAATGAAGCCTTATTTATTCAAAGTATGGTTAATAGTTATAACTTTAATGCTAGGATTAGTAAAAGAAAAGACAAGTATGTAATTTATATTAAAGAAAGAGATGCTATCTGTGATTTATTGAGGATAATAGGAGTTAGTAAAGAAGTGTTTAATATGGAAGAAATAATTATTAAACGCAATATGATTACTAGCACTAAAAGGAAAATAAATTTTGATATAGCTAATCAGAGTAAGACAAATGAAGCTAGCAAGAATTTTATGCGCTATATTAAATACCTAGAAACATATTATCCCCTTGATAAATTAGATTCTAAGCTAAGGTTAATAATGGAAGTTAGGAAAAATAATTTAGAGGCTTCTTTAACGGAATTATGTCATATTTTAGAAAAAGATTATAATGAAAAAATAACTAAATCAGGATTAAACCATAGATTAAGAAAAATAAAAGAAATAGCTGTTAACTATCAAAAAAAGAGGCAAGAATAATGCTAGGGATTGATTTAGTTGAAAATGCTAGAATAGCTAGGGATTTAGAGAGGTTAGCTGCTAGAGTATTAAGTGATTTAGAATTAGAAGTTTATAATAATTTAAAATTAGAAAAAAGGAAAATCGAGTTTGTAGCAAGTCGTTGGGCTGCTAAAGAAGCCATTTATAAAGCTCTAGGTAGTAATTATAATTTAGGATATAAAGACTTTAGTATTTTAAATGACAAGTTGGGTAAACCTTATGTTAAAACTAATTTAGACTATAATTTTTTAATATCTTTAAGTCATACTGATGATTATAGTATAGCAATATGTCAAATAATTTAGGCAAAATAGAAATAATCTTGCTATTTATGGTCTAATTTATTATAATAATTATAATATTTTAAGGAGGAATGTATCTTGGCACGTGCTAATGTATATAACAAAAATGGAAGCGTAAAAAAGAATCATAAAGTCTTATTAATGATTTTAATTCCTGTAAGTATAATACTTATTGCAGGTATTGTATTATTAATTTTATGGGGTGTTGGCGTATTTAATGGTGATAAAGAAATACCTACATATTTTAGTGAATATGAAGAATATAAAATTAATACATCACAAATTGGAAATAAGATTGATGATTCAGAAATGAGCTTTATTTTTGTCTATAATAATGATGAATTTGATAGTTTAAGTGATAGTGATAAGAGTAGTGTAGAAACTCAAGTAAGTAATTTATTAAATGCTATTACTGCGAAGAATGAAACATATGCTATTGATTTTTACATAATTGATGCAAGTTTATCTGTTAATAGTTCTATTTTAGAAAATAGTTCGTATGGCAGCTTTACTTTTACGCCACAACTATTGTTCTTTTATGATGGAACTTTCTATGCTGATATGGAAAGTGCAATTGATGCTAATAGTGGTTTAGAAGGAATTATTGATACTAATAGTGAAGCAATCAAATTTAATGCTACATCAGTAGGTTCTTTTGTTCAAATTACAAGAGATACTACTAAAATGATTCAAAATATAACTTTAAGTTAAGAAAGGAAAAAGAACGCCATTGAGCGTTTTTCTTGTATTATGGAAAAAGAAAATTTAATTGAACCAATTGCTAATGAATTAAATATCACAAAAAAACAAGTAGAGGCTGTTTTAAATTTATTAGCTGAAGATGCCACTGTACCTTTTATTGCTAGATATCGTAAAGAAGCAACTGGTGGCTTAAATGAAGTTGTTATTAGGGAAATTAGTGATAAATATAATTATGCTGTTAATTTAGAAAAGCGTAAAGAAGATGTAATGCGTTTAATTGATGAAAAAGGATTACTTACTGAAGAATTAAAAAATGAGATTTTAAAAGCGACTAAATTAATTGAAGTAGAAGATTTATATCGTCCTTACAAAGAAAAGAAGAAGACTAAAGCTACTGAAGCTATTAAACTTGGTTTAGAACCTTTAGCTAAACAAATGATTGAACCTAATTATGGTAAGAGTAAAGAAGAAATTGTTAAACCATATTTAAAAGATGATTTAACTTATGAGAAGGCTATTGAAGGTGCTAAGTACATTATTGCTGAAATGGTTAGTGATAATGCAACTTATCGTAAATATATAAGAGAAAAAGCATTAAGATATGGTAAGATTAGCTCTAAATTAAAGAAAAATGCCGAAGATGTTGATTTGAAGTTTAAAATGTATTACGATAATACTGAAGGGCTAGCCTATATCAAACCACACCGCATTTTAGCAATGAATAGAGGAGAAGACTTAGATATTTTAACTATCACTGTCACTTTACAGCCAGAAAGAGATATTGATTATTTAGAATATCAAGTTATTCATAAGAGACATTTATTGTTTTTAACGGAAGTAAAAGAAGCTATAGCTGATAGTTATAAGAGATTGATTGCCCCTTCAATCGAAAGAGAAATTAGAAGTATGTTGACTGAAGATGCAGAAATAAAGGCAATTGATGTTTTCTCATTAAATGTTAAAAACTTATTATTACAACCACCTCTTAAAGGTAAGGTTGTATTAGGGGTGGATCCGGCTTTTAGAACAGGTTGCAAATTAGCTGTTGTTGATCCAACAGGTAAGGTTTTAGAAATTGGGGTTATTTATCCTAATGAAAAGAGTAAGGGTGCTACAGTAGATGAAGCACAATTATTAAAGTCTGAAAAGACTATAGTTAATTTATGTAAAAAATATAATGTAGAAATAATGGCTATTGGTAATGGGACTGCCTCAAGAGAAACAGAAAGTTTTATTGCTGATGTAATTAAAAAGAATAATTTAGATGTTAAATATATTATTGTTAGTGAAGCTGGAGCCTCTGTTTATAGTGCTAGTGATATAGCTAAAGAAGAATTCCCAGATTTTGAAGTTCAAGAAAGAAGTGCAGTAAGTATTGCTAGAAGAATTCAAGATCCGTTAGCTGAATTGGTTAAGATAGATCCTAAGAGTATTGGTGTTGGTCAATATCAACATGATGTTAATCAAAAACAATTATCTGAAGCTTTAGATCATGTAGTTGAAGATGTTGTTAATAATATTGGGGTTAATGTAAATACAGCTTCAGTAAGTCTTTTAACATATGTTTCAGGCTTATCAAAATCATCAGCTCAAGAGATTGTCAAATTTAGAGAAAATAATGGTAAAATTAAATCACGTAAGGAAATTAAAGATGTTAAAAAAATAGGCCCTAAAACCTATGAACAAGCTATAGGTTTCCTAAGAATTGCTGAACCTGAAGAAAAATTAGATATGACATCAATTCACCCTGAAAGTTATGATAAAGCTAGAGCCATTTTGAATTACATGGGTCTAACAGAAGAAGCAATTGGAACACCTGAAATAAAGGAAGCAGTAGCTAAGTTAGATCGTAATGAAATAGTTAAAGACATTGATATTGATAAATATACATTAAATGATATTTGTGACGCTTTTGTTCAACCATTGAGAGATATTAGGGATAGTTATCCTACCCCAACATTACGTAGCGATATTTTACATTTTGAAGATGTAAAAGCTGGTGATGAATTAGAGGGTACAGTTCGCAACGTTATCGATTTTGGTTGTTTTGTTGATTGCGGAGTTAAATATGATGGTTTATTACATATTTCTAAAATGAATAGAAAAGATATTAAACACCCTTCAGAAGTATTGAGTGTTGGTGATTTAATTAAAGTTAAAGTTTTAGATATTGATTATGATCATCATAAATTACAATTAGAATTATTAAATTAGTTCTTGCAATATGTCAAGTTTTCCTATATAATATAGGAGCTTGACAGGTAATGGAGCAGTACTCAAGAGGCTCAAGAGGCTTCCCTGCTAAGGAAGTAGACCGGGTAACTGGTGCGAGGGTTCGAATCCCTCCTGCTCCGCCACTTTGTAATTACAGCCTTATTAAAGGCTTTTTTTGTTTTTTTGATTTACTCAGAATAAGAAAAAATGTTAGAAAGTGTTATATTTTAACTCAAAAATAAGCCATATTTTAAATAGATGCCTGAGTTAACAACTATTTTTCTTTGTGTAAATATTGCCATATATCATATCACTATCCTAGGTTTTTCTTTTTATAGCTTTAGCAACTTCCTCATCATCTTTACTAGATGCGTGAATATAAGTTTTTGAGGCAGTTGTTGGATCATTACCTAATCTTTGACTTATGGTCCATTCATCATATCCCATATTACGTAAATAAGTGGCGTGGCTATGTCTAAAACCATGTAATTTAATATGTGGTAATTTAGCTATATCACTATGTTCTTTACAAATACGCCGTATCTTTTGTTCGTTTATTGGCTTATCACCAAAGAAAAAGAACCAGTCTTTTTTAAAGTCTTTAATTATTTTTTTAGTAAGTTCTATAAAATCTTCAAGTTGTTTTCTAGTGAGATCATCTAAAGTAACAATGCGGTTGCTGTTATCTGTTTTTAAACTTGTAAATTGACCGACACGATCTATTACTTGCCACTGCCTATACACGTGAATTTTACCATCAAATTTATAATCATTAAACCGTAACGCCATTAGTTCACTTATTCTTAATCCTGTATAATAAAGCAAGCAAAAAAGTAATTTATAATTTTGGCTCATATAATCATTTTCAAAAGTTTTAATAAATTTATTAAACTCATCATCTGTATATATTACTTGTTTACTTTCATGTTTCTTTATTGAGTAATCTTTAAATGGTTCTCGTAATACCACTATAAGTTTGCTAGACATTTGATATGCATCAATTCCATATTGAATTAAGCTTCGCATAAATTGTAATATTTTATTTTTAGAAGAAGTAACTATGCTTTTCTTTTCTAGTTTTTTACGCCATTGAAGTAACATTTGAACTGTTATAGTATCAAGTCTAACGTTGCCTATAGGTAATAAGTAATTTTTCTTAAAAATGTCAAATCGCCTTTTAGTAGTATCTTTGACTACTTTAGTAGATACGTATTCATCCCAAAGTTCAAATAGGAAAGTTTGTGTTAATGGTGTATTAGCCTCTTTATAATTGAGTTGAGCTAAATAGTAATATTCAGCATTAACAGCTTCAATTTTAGTAAGCATTGGCTTACCTTGCCAAACCCTCCGGCAATAATGGACCCCTTTATACATTCCTTGAAAATACCAGCGTTTTTTGCCTTTTGAATCTGTGTATTTATATGCTGGCATAAATAACCTCTTCGGGGTTTACATTAAAAAATTTAGAGCAAAGAAAAGCAATTTGCCAAGGTAAAAATTTACGCATTAAAATATAGTCCTCGGTTTCCTTTAATGTTAGCCCTAAATACTCGGCTAGTTCATCACCAGTCTTTAAATTTTTAATTAATAAATTTAAAATGTTGTTTTCTTTAATCATTTGTTTTTTTAATCCTCCTTGTTATTTTTTATAAAAAAGTATTGAAAAAAGATTTAATTTAAATTAAAATAATTGCACTGAGATTAGCTTGTGAAGGATTAAAGCTGGGTTCTCGAATGAGAGTAGATATACTTAAGTATATTTAGAATTCCTTTGCTCCTGGGGCTAATCTTTTTTATTGTAATGATTTGTTTTGAATTCATTTTTAATATCGTCTAAAATATTTGGATTAGAAGTAAATAAATTAACTATAAAATCTATTAGTTGTTGAGAACATCCCCAACGACTTGTTAACTGGTGATAGTAATAATATTTTTCATCATCCTTTAAGTTATATTTATCACATAATAAATTTAATTCATACTGAGTAAATTTAATAGAAATATTTTTTCTTTTTAATCTATCTACTACTATTTCTCTTACTCTTTTTTGTGTATAACAATATATTAAGTTTACATCCTTAATTTCCTTTATAATTTTTATAGGTTCTTCGCCATCTTTAGCTATTCTAAATGTAGCTTGTGCTTTGTCTGTATCTTTTACTATCTTTATATTCATATCAACTTTTATAGCCAATTTATCATTTTGACTCTCATTAATAATGTTTTGAGTTTCGTTTTTTATTTTTATATAATGGTTAAATATATTATTTCCGTATGTGCTTAATATTTTCTCATCATTTACTTGCTCTTGATTTGCTACCAAAGTTAAAAAAGAACTACTTATTTTTTCTGTAATATCAACGTTAAAAAAATCGTAAAGCTTTTGTGAATAGTTTAAAACGTTTGCTTGCATAAAAGGCAAATAGATTAAATCTAATTCTTTAATTATATAATGAGTAGCAGTGTTCCTAAGATTAATAATAATTTCAAGATTTTTTCTAATATAATCTTTTTCATTGGTAAATATATTATCCAAACACTTATTTAATGATATTGTTCTATTAGGTTTATCTTCATAGTATATATTTTTACCATCTTTTAACATTTTTGCTTTTAATAATAGTTCCCACGCATTGCATATGAAAAAACTGAAGCCTTCTAGTCTATATTTTATAGTTGGTTTATTATAAATTTCTATTGACATTAGAAAAGCTTCAATGCTTTTATTTAACATTAATGTTTCTATTTTTAGTTCCTCTTTTTCATTTTCCATTTTTAATCCTCCGTTTCGCTAAAACTATAAATTTTAAGTATTCCCTTTCTATACATATACTTAATAGCATCGTTAATAGATAACTCACTTATATTTAAAATCTCGGCTATTTCGTAAGGTTCGTATTCCATACAAAATAGCTCTTTTATTTTGTCTAAAGGTAAATAGTTCTTACACATATAGTTAATTGCTTTTGTTTCTTGCTTGTTAATGCGCTTGTTGCTGGTGTTAAAACCATAAAAAGAAGAAGTGTTGTAATGAGCAAGCTCGTGTTTGATATAATGAATTTTCTCGTTTGTAGGAAGTTCTTTATTTACGAATATACCAACTTTTTCAAAAGCTTTAATAATTACTGATTCAAAAGAGGTTTCGCTTAGATCTTTTTCAAAGTAATCAATTTTATTATTACATAAATATTGTTCTAGTTCTTCAAGTTCTGTCATGTTGTCCCTCCCCGTTGTTTTTAATTAAACCTTAAAATAAAAAAAGTTTAGGTTTCTATTCATCTTTGTTTTTGTCAGCTAATGACTGGGCTAAATTTAAAATCATCTCTTTGTCTTTATCCGTTAGTTCATCCTCCAAACCACCCAATGCGAAGGATATATTAGATTTATCATTTGTATATCTATAATTTGAACGCCCTAACAAATAGTCAGCACTAACATTATAAAAATCGCAAAAAGTATCAATATTTTCGTTTGATATTCCTATTTTACCATTTTCCATAGCATTTAAATTTGGAAAAGATATATTTACTTTTTCAGCTAGTTCCCTTAATGTTAATTTTCTCTCTTGTCTTAGTTGTTTTAATCTGTTTTTATTCATGATGTTTTAAACCTCCTAACATTATTATAATAGCTTTTTTAAAAATTAAAACAATTTTAAACAAATGTTAAAAAAATTAAAACTAATGTATTGATTTTTAAAACAAAATAAGTATAATGTAGGTGTATTAAATATTAATACAAGTTTTAAATTAATAAACAAGGAGGAAAAGATGAAGTATAGGGCTTTAAGAATGGATGATTTATTGGACTTAGTTCATAGATTAAATTACGTAAAAAGTAATTTACTGACCGACTGGGCGGATGACTTAGTAGAAGATAGTGAACTAAGAGATATAAATCAAGACATTGATGAACTTAATTATCAGTTAACGCACTTTATGGTGTTAAACAAGAAAATGTTGGAGGTGAAATAGATGCCAAATAAACTAAAAGGCTACAGAGTTATGGCTGGCTATACTCAAAAAGATATGGCTGAAGCTTTGGGGATAAGTAAGATAACTTACTCCTTAAAAGAAAGTGGGAAAAATGATTTTACATTGACTGAAATGAAGAAGGCATATGATGTTTTAAAAAATAAGTTAAATATAAATATCACGTTTGAGGAAGTGTTTTTTTAAATATTTTGTTTTAAATATTAATACAGAGTTTTAAAAAATAAAAATATTGGAGGTAAAATGAAGATAGATCGAGCAAAAGCAAGAAAGTTGGCAGTTATCTTAAAAAAACCATACGTGAATTATAAAGATTTAAGAATAGCACTTGGCGTTAATACTAATGCCATTCCTAGAATTAGGGAGGTCATCAGTAAAGACGAGTCGCTAATTTGTCCTTATGATAAAACTAAGGTTGATTTAGATAATGTGCTAAAGTTCTACAATGTTGATAAAAAAGAACTTGTTAAAAAAGTAAATGAAATATTGAAGGAGTGTAAAAAAGATGATTCAAAAATTAGAAATTGAAAACGTGGGTAATATCAAACACGTCACCTACGATTTAGCACCAAAATTAAACGTGTTTGAGGCTGATAATGGGGTTGGTAAAACTAACACATTAAACGCTATTAGTTATTTGTTAGCTAAAAGAATATTTAGCGACCAAGGCAAAAATGAGAGTGAGTTCACTAGTTTGATTCCGATCGACAATGAACGTGCTATAGCTAGTGTTAATTTAACAACTGATTTAGGTCAGGAGTTTGGATTTAAGTTCTACAACGTTTACCAAAAAACTAGGGGAACAAATGAGGAAGTATTTAAGGGTAGAACCACTGATTATTATTTTAATGGTGTTAAATGTAAAAATATATCTGAATTTGATAGTGCTTTAAATGTAGCTTTTAATTTAGATAAGTTAAAAGATATTAAAGTTAATGATAGTAAGTTTAATGCTATAGCTTTAATAACTGATGTATTTTATGCGTTTGCTAAGATTGATTATAAGCTATTAAGAGAACTAGTAATATATTTTACTGGTGATATTAGCTTTGAGGATTTAGCTAGAGAACATCCAGAATTTAACAGCTTAAAAGATGATGTATTTAAATATGATGGTCGATTAGATTTAGCACGTAAAAATTACAAAGCTATTATTTTAGATTTACAAAAACAAATTGATGTTAAACAGGGTATTTTAGAGGGTTTAGACATTAATTTTGATGAAGATAAATTAAAAGAGTTTGAGGTTAGAAAAACAAGTATAGAGGCTTTAAAACAAGGCGATTTAAGCGGAAGTAATGCTGATTTAATAGAATTACAAAAGAAAGTAATTGAGGCTGAAAGAGCTTATTTAAATAGTAAAACTAATGATTACCAAGCTAACCAAAATATTAAGTTAAATGAGGCTATGGAGCTGGTAAGTGGTAGTAAAGAAAAATTGCATAGTTGCGAGATTGTTTTAAAAGATTACGAAAACAAATTAAAGATTATTAATGAGAAGGGCAAATTTAATAAAACTAAAAATGAAAGTTTAGTTAATGAGTTAGAAAAATTACAACTTGAACTTGCTGAAGTAATTAATAACCCAGATAAATGCCCAAATTGTGGCTACATTTTAAACGAGGAAAAACAGCAAGAAAAAATTTATAATTTAAAAGCTAAAATAACAAATTTAAATAATCAAAAAGCTAGTTTAATAGAAGATACTAAAAAATTGGCAAATGATAAAAATGAGTTATTAGAATTAATAGATGGTGCTAATAGTGATTTAAGCGATTTAAAAGCCGATTTAAGTAAAAAAGAGGCTAACCTTGATAAAGTTAAGGGCGAACCTTTTAACCCTATTAGCGAAGACACAAACACATTAAAAAACATATATTTAAGTTTAAAAGAAGAATTAAACAAGTTAGAAGAAAAACATAATAATTTAGAGGTTGAAATTGAGACTAAATACGCTAATGATTTAGCCCAAATCAATAAAGAGTTAGAGCCAATAATGCAAGCTAAATATAACTTAAAACTTTATAAGAAAACTGATAAAGAAAAACAAGAATTAATAAGCCAGTTAAATGATGCTGAAAGTAGTTATACATTATGCGATGAATATATTAAAACAAGAATTAAAGCTATAAATGATAAAGCCTATTCAACTTTTGGCATCGAGTTTGAAATGTTAAAAGAACAAGTTAACGGAGGACTTGAAGAAGTATGTTATCCGGTATTAGATGGCAAAGCCTACAACCAATTAAATAGGGGCTTAAAAGAGTATTTAGGGGCTTTATTTATAACTAAAATTAAAGAGTTAACAAATGTTAAAGATATGCCAATTTTAATAGATAACGCCGAAAGTTTAGGTTCTAACAGCTTAAATAAAATAGTTAATATGGGTAGCCAAATTATAGCTACTCGTGTAGTAAGTAATAAAAATATATTAGAGTTAGTTAAGGAGTAAATTATGGTTAAAAGAGATATTTTAATAAGCACCAAAGCTGAGGACAAATACTACTTAGTATTTGATAAAACAGAAGATAGATTACTTTATAGAATTTGTAAGTTTAACGATTTAGATGTGATAGTTAATTATTACAAAAGTTTAAAAGATGTAAATAGTGTATTAGTGATTTAAAGGAGTAAGAAAATGCAAAACAATAATCAAGTAGTTAAAAAAGAAAGTTTTAGTGCTTTTATAAATTCAAAAGCAAGTCAAACAGCAATAAAAAACACATTGCAAGATACTGTGAAGTGCCAAAGATTTACAGCATCAATTATCAGTGCAGTATCTGTTAATCCAGCATTAAAGGAATGTGAACCTAGTTCAGTATTAACTGGTGCTTTAATAGGCGAAGCTTTAAATCTAAGCCCATCACCACAATTAGGACACTATTATTTAGTACCATTTAAGAACAAGAAAACTGGAACTAGTCAAGCTCAGTTTATTCTAGGTTATAAAGGGTATGTTCAACTAGCAATTAGAAGTGGTCAGTATAAAGCTATAAACGTAATTGAAGTACGTGAAGGAGAATATAAAGGGCTTGATAGATTAACTGGTGAAGCAAAAATAGAGTTTATTGAGGATGATAAAGAAAGGTTAAGTAAAGAAGTAGTAGGCTACTATGCCTACATTAAGTTAACATCAGGTTTTGAAAAGACATTATATTGGTCTAAAGAAAAGATGTTAAAACACGCTGACACATATTCTCAAGCATTTAGCGCATCGGCTTATCAACAAATTAAAGATGGCAAAGTTAGTGATAAAGATATGTGGAAATATAGTTCATTCTGGTACCGCTCGTTCGACGACATGTCTTTTAAAACACTTTTAAGGCAAATAATAAGCAAGTGGGGCGTTATGTCTATTGAAATGCGTGATGCATATACTGCAGATGAAACTTACGGCGATAGCCTAAATAATAGGCATTATATGGATGCCGAGTATAAGGACACTGACATTAAGGCTATCACTCAGGAGCAACAAGCCCAAATAAAAGAAGCGTTAGCTGATGTTAAAGAAGAACCAAATAATAAAGTTAATGTTGATGACTTTATTAAAAATTACAATCAAGAAAACAACGATGATGTATTTAATAACTTTTAGGAGTTTTTATGAAAATTTATAACTTTGCAAGTAGCAGTTCTGGAAACTGCTACCTTGCTAGATTTAACAATAGAATTAATGTTTTGCTGGAGTGTGGCATTGGTATTAATTTAATAGTTAAAAAGTTGTTAGAGCTTAATTTAACTTTAAATGATATTAGTTTTTGCACCATATCACACGATCATAAAGACCACGCTTTAAGTAAAAAAGACCTAATTAAAAGGGGTGTAAAAGTAATAGAAAGTGATTATTTAGCGGGTGATATATTAGTTAATGCTATACCAGTAAATCACGGCAACGCCAAATGTAATGCTTATACTTTTAACATAGATAACGAGAGATTATTATTTGCTACTGACTTTATTAATTTTATTAACAAAGAAGATTTAAAAAAGATTTTAACAACGCCATTTAATAAAATAATGATAGAGTGTAATTATTCTGATGAATTGTTAGAAAAAATAGAAGATTGGTCTAAAATTAGGCGACAAAAAAATACGCATTTATCGCTTAATGGATGTATTACTTATTTAAAAAATATGAACTTAAATAAATGTAATGAGATATTTTTAATGCATCTATCTGATGCGTTATCAGATGAACTACAAATGCAATCTCTAGTTTATTCAACAACTAGGATTCCAACTAGGGTTTGCTTGAAAAAAGGTGGTTTTAAATAATGAGTGAAGTTAAATGGATAAAGTTTAAGGTTGGCACATTTGATGGTGCTAGTTTTAAAAGAATTAAAAGAGCTAAATTAGCGGATGGAACAAGTTACCGAGATAGATTAACTGCTATTTGGTTTGAGCTTCTAGATTTGGCTGGTAAAACAAATGATGATGGTAAGCTAGTAGATAGCCAAAATTTAGAATTGCCATTTGATTTAGAAAATCAATATCAAGATATAGCTGTGATGATTGATAGAGAACCAGAAGAAGTTAAATGTGCTATTGCTTGGTTTCAAAAAAATAAAATGATTGAAATTATAGACAATGTTTATTGTTTGGCTAATTGGACTAAATATCAGTCAATTAAATCATTAGACGATGTTAGAGAACAAACAAAAAAACGTGTTCAAAAGTATCGAGATAAGCAAAAAATGCTTGAATGTAACGTTACAAGTAACGCTACAGAAACGTTAAGTAACGCTCCTAGAAATAAGAATAAAGAAATAGAAGAAGAATATAAGAATCCTTCTTCTTCAAAGAAGGAGTATGAGGAAACAATCCCAACTTTAGAAGAAATAAGAAAATTTATCGAAGAAGAAGAAATGCAAATAGACCCAGTAAAATTTTATAACCATTATAGTTCAAATGGATGGATGGTAGGTAAAGATAAAATTAATGACTGGAAAGCAATTGCTAGGATTTGGAATGAAAATTATTTAAAAGCTAAATCTAATAAATCAGACATTGATTTAGAAGATTGGCAAGTTGATGGTATGAATGAAATTATGGAGGGATTTAAAAATGAAAATAACTAAGGAAATTAAAAAAAGAATTGAGAAAGCTGGTATTACTTACAGCAAATTAATTGCGGTTTATAACTTTGGGGAATGCCTAGAGGTGCAATGTGAGCGTTGGGGCGATTTATGCACATACCGCATTTACAAAAATGGGGATGTTGTAGAAAAATGAAAATACAAGATAAAAGCAGTTATTTAAACAAGCTTTGTAATTTAACTTTTTTACACGTTTGCATAGATGGCTCGCATATGGTTAGGAAAGTAAGACTGTTTATTGATGAAACAAATTTAAATAGACTAGATGATGAACGTTTAATATACATTGATGTGATAGGGACTAAAAGACCCAAAAAATTAAAGCTTAGTAAACAAGCGAAGTTTGCTAGCGGGCTTTATACATAAAGGGGGGTTAAAAATTTGAAATGTGAAAGTTCAACAATAAGAAGCTGGAGGCTATATGACTTTTTAATGGAGTGTTACCAAGATATCGAGTTACACAACAAGTATATAACCAAAGAGCAAATAGCAAGAGCCTTGCCGACTTATTATAACGTGAATGATAAATCAACAAGGTATTTAAGAGAAATTGAAGCTGATGTTGAGTTATTAAATACAAACTTAGATCCAACACAGCACATCATAGTATCAAATAAAACTGGTTATAAAATAGCAAGTCTTGAGGACTATAGGGAATACATAGCAAGGCGCAAAGCCTATTTAGCTAAATACGCCAAAAGAACTAAGTTAATAGAACAAAAGTATCAAATGGCACTAAACGAACCGACTTTATTTGATAGCAACTTATAAACATTTGATTTTAGGCTTGTTTTAGCCACGTAGAGCCACGAAAGAGGTTAAAACGTATAAATATATAGGGCTAAGTATAAACTTGGCTTAAAATTAAAAAAATGAGAGGTTTAGAGGTAAAAAACAAAAACAAATATCAATATCATTATATTTAGATGATGCTGGAGATTTTGCATTTGATGGCACCTATAAATTAAAAGATTACAAGAAAACGTGGTGGCTCAAGGAGGATAAAACGGAATGACACCATTTGAAATAGTTAATAAATTTTTCAAAAAAAAGCATAAAATTTTAGACTATTATAATCATAAAGTATGGTTTAAAATTTTTCTATGTGAAAATTATGGAACACACGCTTCTAAAACATATTATAAATTTCAACGAATTTATTATGATAATCACAATTTAATTTTGCAAAACTATAAAGGTAAGGAAATAAAAAAATTAAATAGAGATAATACCGTTTGGATAAGTAGCATATTTTGTTGTGATAAAAATATGGAATTTAAAATAGTCGATTTTAATTTTGTAGAAATAGAGGATATGAATGAATAAATGAAACAATATTGTAGATATTGTTGTTATGCAACTCAAGTTGAAGAAGATATGTGTGCTTGTAATAAATTAAATATCGTTATGAATAAACAAAATGCTTGTAGACCAAATAAATGTAAAATGTTTGAATTTAATGAAATCGATGTATTTAACTTTGGACACACATATAAGCCTAGAAAAGCTAAAAAAGAAGCACCAACACTATTTGATTATTAGGAGAAACTAAATGAATAAAGAAGAAGTATTAAAGAAACTAAATGATTTTAGAAATAAAATTAATTATGAGTTTTATATGTTAGGCTATGATAAACAAAAACTTGAAAATAACACTTATGATTATACAGAATTTAAATTCACTGCAAATACTTACTATGATAGAGAATATGATGTTTTAATTGTTTATCAAAGCTCAAAAGCTGATTTTAATATCAATGGTAAATTGGGGTTATGTTGGCTTGAATTAGTCAATATAGATGATGTTGTAAAGAAAGATTTAGAAATAATGAAATCTGTATTCGATAAAGTAGAAGAAAATTTACTTAAACTTGGCATACCTTTTGACAACAGTTATAAGTTTAATCAAAAATGGAAATACAAAAAGAATAAATTAAATAGGCTTAAATATGATTTAGACAATTTAGAAAGGGAATTAGATAAGGTGCTATATGACTGAAAAAATAAAACCAGCTCATCTTGATATAGATAAAATGAGTAAAGAAGATATTATCGAAGCAGTAGAGTTTTTAGATCTATTATGTTCTAATGCTCTAATGAAAGTTACTGATTATGGTGAATTAGGTTTTATGAACGAAGAATACCCAAATAAACATCACATCTGTGTTGATTTTAAAGTGTGGCTAAATACTGCTCATTCTTCGTGGCTAAAAGATAAAGAAGCAAATCTTAACTATATAGAGCGTATTGAAAACTTTTTGAAATTCATTAAAGACCACGCTTATAGAGTTGAACCATTAAGTGATGAAGAATTTAGAGCTGTTTTAGGTCCAATCTTAGAAAAATTAAAGGAGGCACAAGAAAATGATTAATGAAGTAGCTTATTATTTATATCAACGTGGGTTCTATTTGCTAAAAAATAATATTCCCTATAGTGATGAGGAAAGAGAATATAGATTTAGTAATAAAGATTTACCATTTTTTGAAATAGATATATATCAAGATATTAGCACTAGTGAAATAACTAGATCAACATTAACGCTATATTTTGATTTTAAGAACATGGATACGCTTTATTATAAGCAAAGTTTTGATTGCTTAGAAACTATTTGTAAATATATTCGAAAAGCAATAGATAAATTTGAAAAAGAAATTATTATTCCTATGTGTGATAAATTTAACCTAAATTACAAAGAAGACTATTTTATTCATGATGAGACTGATTATCTTCGAGAATTTGAAAAGTTAAAAGAATATACTTTAAAGGAGTTAGAGTTAGATTAATATGTATAGTTATTTTATGATAGTTGGCAGATGTATTGAGGTTGAAGAGACTTTATTCGGTAGGAATATGACTTTGGTTTATACTAATGTTGACAAAACCGACCACAAAATTAAAGTAAAATTTGATAAGCTTGTTTTTAAGAAAGAAAAGATATTTGATGTGCCAGATATTAATAAATTGCTTATTAATCAAATGGTGGGCATTAAAGGGCGCATTTTACAAGATGGCTTATATGCTGAGAAATTAGTTTCTTTCGGTGGTAATTTGTGTTAGTTAAAAATTATAAACATTATAGACTAAGTAATATTAAATACACATTAATTAGTGTATTTATACATTTAATTATTAGTGTAATTATAGTATTAGTAATATTTTTAGTCATATTTATATTTATCTAAATTACTATGGTTTAAATTGAGCGTGGCAATTTAAATAAAAAAATAAAAAAGAAAGAAGAGGTGTGAAAAATCCTCCTATTAGTATGGTCTTTTTTTAAATTAGTGCAAGTTAAATCCACGCTTTAACTTGTGTTTTAATTGATTTTGGGAAAGAAAAAAAGGAAGAATAAAAATATGAAAAAAAACACTTTAATTAAATTACTAGAAGTATCTGGAAATAACACCAAAAAAATAGTTTTAGATTTTTTTAAAAACACTGATGTTAAAGGTTATCAAGAGTTAATAAAGGATTTGCAAGAGGCTATTAACATAAAAGTTGCAGAGGGAAAGGAAAAATAAATAATGAGTGAATTTGAAGTTTTAGTTAAAGATTTAAAAACAAAGAAATTTGAATTGATAGTACTTGAGAATAAAATAGATAACTGTAGATTTTTATCAAGTCCACAATTTAGGGAACGAACTATTGGTGGTGTTCCATCTGATCTTGAGGAAAAGTATGCACAATATTGTCAGCTAATACGTGAGTGGCGACACAAACAAACAGAAATAACTGAAATAGAAAATAGAATTGGTGAGTATTTAGAACATTTAACTAAAACTGATGATAAAATTATTATTCAGTTATACTATGTTCAAGGGTTGACACTATTTCAAATAAGCCAAAAGATGAACTACTCATATGGATATGTGAGGCAGATTAAATCTCAAGCATATAAAAAATTATGTAAAATGAGTTTAAATCATTAATTTTTGTTAAAAATTACTGAAAGTTCTAACACTTTCTAACAGTTTCTAACAATGATATGTGTTATAATAGTATCGTAGATTTTTGGAATTAATCTATAAAAATTAAGTTGATGACTTCTTTAAATTTAAACTTTAGTTTTCATTGCTTTCAACGATCTATTTATTTTTATTT
This sequence comes from uncultured Acholeplasmatales bacterium, assembly GCA_944324705.1. GTDB lineage: Bacteria > Bacillota_I > Bacilli_A > Acholeplasmatales > Anaeroplasmataceae > CALUXS01. The sequence continues at coordinate 32,672 of CALUXI010000005.1, read as the reverse complement.
AATCGATTTTAATTCCTAACAGTTACAAGAGCTCTGTATAAAAGCTCTTTTTTATTTGCAAAAAAGTGAGGATTTTTATGGAAATAACTTTTAAAAATATTAATGATTTAATAGCTTATGAAAATAACCCTAGAAAAAATGATGATGCAGTAGAGGCAGTAGCTAATTCTATCCGTGAATTTGGTTTTAAAGTTCCTATTATTGTTGATAAAAACAACGTCATAGTAGCAGGTCATACAAGATTAAAAGCTAGTAAGAAGTTAGGTTTTAAAGAAGTACCATGTATCGTAGCAGATGATTTAACTGAAGAACAAATAAAAGCATTTAGAATTGCCGATAATAAAACGTCTGAATTGGCTGAGTGGGATTTTGATAAGTTAGTGTCTGAGCTAAAAGAGCTTGATAATATAGGCATGACACAATTTGGATTTGATGATTTAACGGAGCTTTTACAAAAAGAAGTTGTAGATGATAATTTTGATGAAGAGGCACTAATTCCTGAAGTGCCTTTTTCTATGAAGGGCGACATTTACGTTCTAGGCAAACATAGAGTAATGTGTGGTGATTCAACTCTAGCTGATGATGTCAAAGAATTAATGAATAATAATTTAGCAGATTTAATTTTTACTGACCCTCCGTACAATGTGGATTACGAAGGACAAGACGGTATGAAAATCCAAAACGATAAGCAAAGTGATAGTGACTTCTATAATTTTTTACTATCTGCATTTAAAAATATGTTTGAAAATATCAAATCGGGGGGGTTATATATTGCTGTCATGCCGATAGTGAAGGACTTAATTTTAGGCGTGCATTTAAAGAAGCAGGTTTTAAAATTGCAGAATGCTTAATTTGGGTTAAGAATTCACTTGTTTTAGGAAGACAAGATTATCATTGGCGACACGAGCCTATTCTCTATGGTTGGAAAGAGGGGGCAAGTCATTATTTTATCGATGATAGAACTCAAGATACAGTGTGGGAAGTTTCAAAACCTAAAAGCAACAGTTTACATCCAACGATGAAACCACTAGAGTTAGTTGGTAAGGCTATAAGTAATTCTAGTAAGATAGGTGAAATTGTGCTTGATTTATTTGGCGGTTCTGGTAGCACTTTAATAGCAAGTGACCAACTAGATAGAATTTGCTATACAATGGAACTTGATGAAAGATACACTGATGTTATCGTTAAAAGATATGCTCAATCAAAAGAAAATATAGATGATTGCTATTTAATTCGAGAGGGTAAGAATTATAAACTTAGCGAACTTGAAATCATAAAAGAAGAAAGAGAGAAAGGATTAATAAGTGTTTAAAATGGAAAAAATAATAACTAGTGAATCAGTATTTAGAGGTCATCCAGATAAAGTATGTGACCAAATAAGTGATGTTATTTTAGATGAATGTCTAAAACAAGATAAAAATTCAAGAGTGGCAATTGAAACAGCAATTAAACAGCATCAAGTATATTTACTTGGTGAGATTACCACTAAAGCCAATTTAGATTATGACAAAATCGTAAGAGAAAAATTAAATGAAATAGGTTATAAATCCTCATTTGAAATAATAAAAAACATCACTATTCAAAGTCCTGATATTGCTAAAGGGGTAGATCTAGATGGTGCTGGTGACCAAGGGATAGTGTATGGATATGCAACGGATGAAACAGAAGAAATGCTACCTTTACCTTACATTTTAGCAAGAAAAATATCAGTGCAAATGGAAGAAGTAAGACATATGTATCCTGAATTATTAGCTCCAGATGGCAAATGCCAAGTATCAGTTTTATATCGAAATAACAAAGCTATAAAAGTAACAACTATAGTTATATCAACTCAAACTAAAAAAGAAATAGATCTAAATGTTTTAAAAGAATTAATTATTAGTGAATGTATCAGTAAAGTTATAGATACCAACTTTTACAAAGATGCACAAATATTAATTAATCCTACTGGTATTTTTTTAGTAGGTGGTCCTGATGCTGACAGTGGTTTAACAGGCAGAAAGTTAATGGTTGATACATATGGTGGTTTAGCACATCATGGTGGTGGAGCTTTTAGTGGTAAAGACCCTAGTAAAGTTGATAGAAGTGGTGCTTATTATGCTAGGTATGTTGCTAGAGCAATAGTAACTGCTAATTTGGCTAAAAGATGTGAAGTATCTGTAGCTTACTGCATTGGTAAATCAGAACCAGTAAGTATTAACATTGAGTTTTTTGGAACTAATAAAGTAAATGCTAGAAAGATTTATAATGCAGTTTTAAAAACTTTTGATTTTACGCCAAAGAATATGATTGAAGAATTAAAACTAAAAGATATTACTAGTTATTCAACATTAGCTTCTTACGGTCACTTTAGTAACAATAAATACCCTTGGGAATATTTAAATAATAATATAATTAATAAATTACTAAGTAATATTAAATAAATATATTTAATTATTAATTAAAGGTAATATTAAGAAAGAAAATTAAAAATAAAAGAAAGAAGGTGAGGCTTAATTATTATGTCAGAAGTACTTGAAAAAGATGCTCAAATAAATCGAATGCTAACTGATGTTAATCATAATAAATCTAAGAAATCTAGTTATGAAAATAATGTTAAGCCTTATCTCAGTAATATTAAAAATTGGGTCAAATTAGGTGCTACTAATAAAGAAATAGCAGATGTTTTAGGTGTTAATGTTTCTACGTTGCACCGTTGGAAAAATGAGCACAGCGATTTAAACGAGGCTTTACGCACGGGCGCACGACAACTTGTTTTAGAAATCAAAGCTAGCTTACTCAAACAAGCTTTAGGTTATAAAGAAACCGAATCAAAAATAATAAGAAAGAATGGAGTCATAGTTCATCAAGAAGTAGTCGAACATTACTACCCGCCAAATGAAAGAGCATGTGCTATGCTCTTGAGAAATTACGATGATAAATTTATTGAGAAAGGTCTTGACTTAAATATGAAGAACTTAAATGATGAACTTAACAAGATAGGTAGTATCGAGTTTGTAGATGACATAAAACAAAAATTAGAAGAACAAGGTGCTAAAAATGAAGGTTCAAAGGAAGACTAAGGTAGATATATCAAATTTAATACTTCCTGCATTTTGGCAAATACATGTTGATATAGCTAATAAAAAATACACCTACTATGATTTGAAAGGTGGGCGTGCTAGTGGGAAATCTTACTTTACTGCTGAAGAGTTAGTGCTTGGAATAATGCGAGATAGGGAACGTGGCATTATTAGTCATGCACTAGCATTAAGAATGACAGCTACAAGTTTAGAGGGTTCAGTTATAGAACAAGTGCAAAGAGCTATTGATAAGCTTGATGTTAATCATTTATGGAAACGTCAAAGAGTACCCAAAAGATTAATCTATTTACCAAACAGTGATACCCCACAATATATAAGATTTGATGGTTGTGATGACCCTACTAAATTAAAATCAATAACGTTTGCTAAAGGATATATAAAATACATATGGTTTGAAGAGACACAGGAGTTTAAAAAAGCTAGTGATATACAAAGCATACTTCTATCTTGTATGCGTTCTAATCAAGATTATAAATTTGATGGATTTGTTGTTTTTAGAACTGCAAACCCTAAGCCTGAACTTAATCACTGGCTTAACATTGAATATCACTATCAAAGAAAAGATAGGGTGATTCACCATTCTACCTACTTACAAGTGCCAAAAGGAATACTACGAGATGAACTTTACGAAGAAGCAGAAATCACTAAAAAACGAAATTTTAAAGAATATCAAAACATATTCCTAGGAGAAGTAGTAGGGACAGATGGTTTATGCTATCCGATGTTTGATGTTAATAAGCACGTTATTGATATAAAGAAGTTTGCATTTTATCCAATAGAAAGAGTATCAAGAATTATAGTTGGATGTGATGTTGGTACTATCATAGATGCAACCACACTATCAATTTTATGTATTACTACAATGGGTAGAATTGTAAGGTTACCAGGATATTATTATGATCCTGCTAATTGGGGGCATAGTCCTTTAGCACCTACAATTCAAGTTAAGTTAATGGAGGCTTGGCTTGATTACTGGCTATGGTATTACAAATTGGGAGCTGTTCTAGATATTAGAATTATCGTAGATAGTGCTAGCCAAGATATGATGCTTGAGTTTAATAACTCAACTAAATATCATGCGATGTCAGTTGGGCAAAAAGATGTAATACTTGATATGCGTAGGCTTCAAAATGTTTATACGGTTCCTGATTATTTTATAACCATAAATGCTGGGTATGTTGACCCGTTAACTATTCCAAGTAAGAAAAGCTATGAGCACCCTAATTTTAGAATGCTTGGCGATGATGATATGTTAATCGTTGAAACATTAAGTTTAATGATAGATGAAAAGACAAATAAGCCTATTGATGGCAATGACCATATGATAGATGCGACAAAATATGCAGTAAAAGCAATTTAAGGAGGAGGTGAAATTGAATGCCAATGACAGTGAATCAAATCAAAATGAAATTATCAGAGAATTCTAGACAAATAAATGATGTGTTTGCTAAAATCAAACAATTAGAAAAGGAAGCTAGTAAATTAAATCCGATTAAGGATAGAAATTATGCAATAAACATTGCAAAACAAGACAAATTGCATGCTCAATTAAAACAGTTAGAAAAAGAGAGAAGAGATTTACAGGCTGAATTAAGCAAACTATAATACGAGGAGGTAATTTAATGTCAAATATTGAAAATAAGCCAATATATGATGCGCTCGGTTTAAATGAACAAGATTATCTACCTTTAAATTCACGTCAAATGCTTAAAACCTTACCAGAAGCCAAAGGAATAGAAGATGAAATATATCTTATAATGTTTGAACCATATGAAAGAAGAGCTATTTATAATAATTTACTTGCTAATCAATGGGCGATGGGATTTGTCCCGATGATACATTATCAGAGCCTTAATTCTAAAACGTGCCCAGTTATAGCTAATATTTTAATTTCGAAGATAGTAGGTAATATATCTATCGAAGGAGAAAATGATGAAGATGTTTCAAATGTAAAAGATGCAATCATTGATTTTTCTAATTCGATTATGAAAATGGAATCAGATGTACTAGCACGTGGAGAGGCAGTCGTTTCTACGAATCTTGTTGAAGAAGATAGTGGCAATAAAATGACTATTGATGTATATCCACTTGGCAGATATATCATCAAGAGAGAAGTTAATGGAGAAATATATGAAGCATTTTTATTTAAGAATATGTTTGAAGGCGAAGACTCTTATTCAAGTTTTTTATTTTTAGAGCATCGTTTTTACAAAATGAGGGATGGAGTAAAAACACCTTATGTTGAATACAATGTTGTAAAAAACATCTGGGGCTCACAAATAGGACTGCTAAAAAAGGAAGTTAAGAGGTATAAGTTAGAAGTAGATAATATTCCAAGTAAAATAAAAGAACAAATAGGTGACATTGAAATTAATAAGCCTAAAGCTATTAATTCACTAGGTGTGTATCGATTTAAGAACACGGCAGTTAATAAGCTAGCAAGATACACTGATATTGGTGAATCACAATTTATAAATGCTACAGGTTTTATGATGGCACTTGAAAACTCTATGACCTATCAAGAAATCGATAAGTATATCGGTAGAGGTAGAGTTTTACTACCACGTTATAATCAAGTAAACAATGGTTTATTAAAAAGAAATAAAGTGACACAACTTGATTATTCATTTATGACTCCATTTCAAGATGAAACAAATAACATTGATAAAAAAGCGCCAATTGATAAAGTGCAATTTGATCTAAGAGCAGATCAGTGGAAGTTATCACTAGAAGAAGCTGAAGCTAAAGTGTGTATTAGATGTGGTTTATCAATATTAGACTTTGATCCTACCTTAATTGGTGGAGCACAAAGAACAGCAACTGAAGTTGATTACTTATCAGATATCACAGCTAATACAGTTAAAGAAAAAAGAGCTTTATTAAAAGATGAGCTTAATAAAATGCTAAATGATATAGCTACTGAATTAGGATTTACAGAAACTCGTCTATTTGTTGTGTTTGACCCTAGCTCTATTATCAATAAAGTACAAAATCAGTCACTTGTAATGCAACAATATCAAGCAGGATTAATTAGTTTAAAAACAGCTATTAAATCAATACATACTGATTGGTCAGAGGTAGAAGTTGATGCAGAAATAGAAAGAATAAATGATGAGCGAGATAGTAGTGCAACAAATGGTGCTTTTGATAGTATGTTTGGTGGTAGCAATTAATGCCAGTTAATGACAACAATGATGATTATGTAATTGTAGAGATAATAGAAGATGCCAATACCAAATTAAAGCAACTACTATCAACTGCTGTCACAAGCATTCTTCAAAAAGAAATGATAGGCAATCAGGCTAGACAAATCATTAATGATTGCATAAAGCAACTTCAAGATCACGATGCAGATTCTAGTTTAATAAGTAAAACTGAAATAGGTTTAAAAGGATCATTTATGCGTTGGTATAATGATATAACAGCTAAACTCTTAAACGAAGCAAAGAAAAAGAAAAATCCGTATTATGCATTAAGCTATAAATCTATTACAGGTATTGTGCCTAAAGCTAATGGTAAAAGCTTAATTATTAGTTTAGGTTTAACTGGTATGAGAGATAGTAGAGATATTGAATTAGGCGACAATTTAGAAGAAGGAGCAGTAAAAAATATTCGTGATTTTTTTACAACGTGGGAAACCGGCTATTCTCAAATGTTTATTGAAGATTATCAAAAAAGAGTTAATCAAGAAATAATAAGACTAGCAGGATTAAATGTAGTTCTTCGTGATAGGCGTGGCAGACGAATGTCTGTAAGAAATTTAGCCGAAATGCAAGTTAGATACGAGGAACAAGTAAAGGATATAAAAAAGCTAAAAAATAATGGTGTTACATATGTAGTAGCTACATCACATGTTAATGCAAGTTCTAGATGTCAACCTTGGCAAGGTAAAATATTTATTTTAGATGCTGAAGTAGGTAGTGTAGAGATAAAAGATAATCACTATAATGGTGAGCCAGAACCTAGAGGTAAAACACCAGATGGTAAAGATTATTATTCACTTAAAGAAGCAATGTCACACGGTTTTTTAGGTTATAACTGCCGACATCATTTAGTTCGTTACGAAAAAGGTATGACTATGCCAAGGGAATACCCAGCTAGGCGAATTCAAAATGAACGTAGCAAGGAAACTTATATTAGAAATATGGAAAACAACATCCGTAAGGAAAAAAGAAAAGCTCTTATATTACCTAATAAAGAAGAAAGAAAAAAAGCTCGTCAAAATGCACAAGCTTTAGAAAAAGAATATTGGCAGTATTGTAAAGAACATGATTATGCTGTTGCTGAGTGGCGAACACGTATAAGCCTTGAAGAACGTGAGGGACTTAAAAGTGGGGCTATAAGTTTTGAATCAAATGATAGAAACATGGGCAATATTTATGAACGTGGTTCATTAAACAATAAAAATATAGTTCTAAAACAAAATGAAGATAGGTATGTATTCAAATTCAAAGCAAAATTTAATTGGACTAAACATTATAGAAAAAATAAAAAAATATCTTTTAGTAATCACTTTACATTAATTAAAGATGAAAATAATGTTATTCACGCATTAGATAGACATCCTGAGATTTTAGAAAAAGTTCCAAATTATATAAATGTAATTAAAAATGCATTAGATAATCCTGAAAATGTATATGTTAATGATAATGATGAAAAATATGGTAAAAATAATTTAACATTATTAATTCCATTAAGCAAAAAAGAAAGATATATGCAAATAGGAATAGTTATGTCAAATGCAGAAAATAGAATTAAGTCTTTTAGATATACGAGCATTAAGGACAAAAAGTTAGATGAGTTTATAAAAGAGAGAAATTTCAAAAAAATTAAATAAAAAAAGATATGATTTGGCTGGACCGCCGTGTTATGTGACTTAACGCCCATAATCGTCCCAGCATCTCAAACTAGCGTAGACGGCGGCATTTGTCTACCTCAAATCATATCTTTATCTAACTTTATTTTAAACTATAAATTAAATTTTGTAAAGGAGTAAAAAAATAAGTGTTGTAGAAAATCATAAATAGTGGGGTGTTAAAAATAAATGATGATTTTGTAAATAAATTGTATTTAGCTAGTATAGCCTTTATTGTTGGTTTAGTTATAGGCTTAATAATTGGGCTTGTTTTGTTTAAATTTTAGTAAATGATTAATTATACTAATTAAGTTAAAACATTGCTTAAAATCAAAATTTGACGGGTAAAACAAGGTGTTATAAGTTTAACATCTTTTTTTATACTTGTTGAAGGTTGCTGAAACGTAAAAACGACAACATTGTTGATAAGCTGTTCTTACAACGTAAAAGAAAGGAAACAGCCATTTTGAAATCTAGGGAGCTAGACCCGTAAAAACTAGCGTAGGAGGAAAAAATGAAAAGAGATGTAATTAAATCTATTTTGGATGATGCTAATTTATCGGTTGATGAAAAGCTAAACAAAATAATGAATGAAAACGGCAATGATATCGAGTTGTTAAAAGAAGATACAGCTAGTAAATATGTTGCTAAAGCAGAATATGAAACTTTAAAAAACAAATATACTGAGCTTGAAAAAACTAATAACGACTATATCGATGAACTAACTAACTACAATGATTTAAAAGAAAAGTATCAAAAGTTAGTTAATGAAACCGAAGCTAATAACAAAATAGGTTACTTAAAAGGTTTTAATTGTAAGCATCCAGAACTACTTGTTGATAGACTAGATTGGTCTAAGTTCGATAAAGACAAAAAAGAGTTTGAAACTGCTTATTTTAATGACATTAAAGAAAAGTATAACGACTTATTCAGTGTTGTTGAAAAAGATTATAAGCCAAAAGGAGCACCTAAAATAGAGGCTTATAATGGTAAAAAAGTGGATGAGCTTACCAATGAAGACCTTAGAAAACTTTAAAAATTATAAAAAAGGAAGGAAAATTTAATTTATGGCAACTACAGAAAATATTGCTTTAGCAAACACAATTGACAATGTTAAAAATTATGTTGATGACCCTAATAACTTGTATGGGGTATTACGTGCTGGATTATTAACAGGTGATTTAGATACACCATTTGTACAATTTGTCGGTGCATCTACTATGAGCTACCCAGTATTCCCTAAGAATACTACTGATTTACCTGATTATTCTAAAACTGGTGGTTACACTAGAGTTAATGTTGATTATGATCGTAAAGAAGTAACTGTATCTCAGAACAAAGGCTATCAAATTGGCGTTGATAGATTAGACTTAGAAGATGGACATTTAACTTCAATTATGATTATTAATAATCAAGTAAGACAAATGGAAATACCTACACTTGATAAATATCGTTTAAATAAATTGGCTTCAGCTAGTGGCGTTACTTCAGTTGAAATCACTTTAGGAACTGATGATTTACTTAAAGCTTACGATAAAGCAGTTGAGACTTTAACTGATAACGAATTACCAGTATCTGGTACAATTTTATATTGCACTCCATCATTCTATTCTGCATTAAAACAAAATGATAACGTTCGTAGAACTGTTAATGTTAATCAAAATGATGGTAATATAAATCGTAATATTGTTATGCTTGATGATGTTACTAAAATTATTCAAGTGCCTACATCAAGAATGCCTGCATCTACACTTGCTATTTTAGTTCAACCATTAGCAGTTATCGCTGGCATTAAACGTTCTTATTCTAAATTAATTGAAGATCCAGAAGATTTCGATGGCATTTTAATTAATCGCCGTTTAGTGCATGATTTATTTGTGTTAGAAGATAGAGCTAAGGGCGTTTATGTATTTAAAACAGCATCTGAATAATGTACTTAATATTTAAAAAAATTTTAGATGAGTTTAGGGGCTTTTTGCCCCTTTACTTATAATAAAAAATAAGGAGGTAAACAATGACCCCTAAAAAATTATATACAAAGCTTATTACAGCTAAAGATATAGAACTAAACTTTGGTTATGACTTGATTTCAATGGTAACTGTTGGTGGCTTTGGTAGTGCTAAAGATGCAGTGGAAGCTTGGTTAGATGAAGCTTGCGAAAGCGTATTTGATTTTATTACTTCTAAAATGGGTATATTTTTTACTAAGAAATTAAATGATTTTTTAGCGAATGAAGAGAATATAGAAACTGATATTTACGAATGTGTCTATTGGGCTGAAATGTATGAAATGCGTTTTTTCATTGATAATGGGCGATTTAGTGCGGTAGGTAAAATTGACCCGACTAGAAAAAAACATAGCGAGGAAGCTATCAAAACACTTTATTCTTTTGGGATTGTAAGGGATGTGATTTACTAATGGGAATTAATACTATTCACGATTATTCAGATGATTATATGGTTAGTGAAAATCTAACTAATGGGACTAAAATTAGAGGTAATGTTTTAGATAATGTTAATTTTAATTATTTTGAAATTATAACAGGATTACCAAGAGAAAAAGTACATTTAGTTATACGGGCTAATGGTTGGTGCCAAGTAGCTACTGGTGATGTAGTAAAAACACCGTTGTTTGACAAAAAATTCGTCGTTGTTTCTGTTTTAAATAATTATGATAACCCGCTAGAATTTAAACGTAGAAAAGATACTGATAACTTCACTGGTGCAAGTGATATCTATTTGGAATAATTATGTTATTGAATAGCGAATTAGTGGCAAAACTTATACCGATTTTAAAACAACACGCTCCAGTTAGAACTGGTAATCTACGTGATAATGGTGTACAAGGGATAGTAAATGTTAAGCCAGGACTATATTTAGTACAAATAGGCTACCCAGCTACTGGCGGTTATGTAGCTACAGAAAGTTATGCTAAATATACCCACTTAAAAAATAGAACTAGCAAAGGATGGGTAACAAGAGCTATTAATGAATGGTTTAGCAAATATAACGACGAAATAAAACAATATGCAGAAAGTAGTGGTAGTACGAATGAATTATAATAAATTAACGGAATTAATCGAAGATACCTTGAATAATGATAATAACCTATTTGATATTAAATTTTTGAATAATAACGAAGCATTTAATCCAAATAATCTTATTTATGATGATATGATTCATGGCGTGGTTAATTTAGTATCAACAACGCCTAATACTATTCAATTACAGCAAGGAACTAGTACAACAAATAATAGAACTGATGTATATAACATTAATATTATTATTCCACTAAATTTACAAGATTTAGTACTTGCAGAAAATCTAATCGATAACTTTTTAAATAACTTTAATAATCAAACTATAGAGTTAGAAGATACTACATTTTTTACTACAGGAACATCTATAGTCACATGGTCAAAGTTATCAAATCCGATTGACGGAGTTTATTATGAATTAATAACAATCCAATTTAGTGCAGTAATTTATGAAAATTTTTTATTTGGCAATGAACGTTCACTCACAATTAATAATGAGATTTTAGATTGTGTTGTAGACGTAACTCTTCAATCACATAAGCAATTTAATGGCTTAGTATTTAAAGATGGAATATTCAAAAATCAAAATAATGGACTTCAATATGCTTTAATAGTAGATTTTATTTATAATAAAAATAGTTCATTACATAAAAAAATAATTGCTGATTGGCAGTTAAATAGTTCATATTCAATCACTTATAAAATTGGTGGTCTTAATTTTAGTAGAACGTGCGTGATAGGTGAATTTACACTTGTTGATATAACAGGCGATGTTGTTAAGATTAGAATATCATTTGTAGAAAGTGTGTAAATATGGCAAGTGCAGATAATGCTAGAATTGATTTATATATTCATGATACAAACTCTAGTACTGAAGGTGGTACTGAAAGTAACACCCCTCAACAAGCAATGGATAATGCTTCACCCTCAACAGAACAGGGTAAAAAATCAATATTACAAATGCGTGGTATAGCAACAGCCTCAATGGTAGCTCAAGGACTGTTCAATTATGCGACATCAAACATAGGTAAATACACCGGTAATAGTCATTATCAAAATATGGTAAACAATATACAACAAGGCATTCAACTTGGAGCTATGTTTATGGTTAATCCATATTTAGCAATAGGTCAAGTTGCATTACAAGGTATAACATACGCACTTGATGAAAACTTTAGGCGTAGGCAAGAAAGTGTTGAATTAGGTCAAGCAAGGGCAAGAGCTGGTTATAGTAATCAAAACGCCGTAGTATCAAGGAGGACTAATTATGCAAGTAGAAATTAGATTAAATAATAGCTGGGTTGATGTAAGCAATTATATAGTCGGAGCAATAACTATTGATAGGCGTGTCGATGAAGTGCTTGATAGTGGCGCTTTTACTTTTGTAAGTAAAGAAATTGACTATAACATCCCACCCTTAACATTATGTAATATCGATGGTGAATATTGGCTATGCTCTAGTGAGTGCAACGAGGTAATCCCTAGCAATCCCAAAGAATATAATCATAATGTAACACTAATTGAATTAACTTATTATTTGCAATGCTATATTGTAGGGACTAAAGCAATGTCAAACACTGGTACGATGTACCCTACAAATGAAGACAAATGCAAAGCTCTAGTTGATTTTATTAATAATAAATATAGTTTAATTTTTGGTGATAAAGCTAATACATTTAAATTTGAAGATGATGCATTTAATGACAGCCGGTGGGATCTAGAACGTGAGTTTATGTTTGGTAGTGGAACTACTTTATTTCAAGCATTATTAGAAATCGGCAAGACTTGTAACGCTATACCTAGATTAACTACAGCAACCATTATAGAAAATGAAGTTTTAAATTTAACAGTGAATTGGGACTTATTAGATTATAATAATAGGTTTACAATTGATGAAAATAAAGTCTTAACAAGACAATATAATCAAAATGTAGATGAATACACGGCAGTTTTAGAAAGTGAAGTTAATGATGTAGTAGATAGAAGCACCACAAGTGCTGTTTATAGCTTAAGTGTTAGAAGCGAATCATATGTTATAAGTGCTGATAATCAAATATTAGTTTTGCCTACTAAAATTGAAAAAATAACTAAATTCAGAACCAGTGGCGTTGCTATTGGTAAAAAATCTGTAACCGGTTTTAGCTTACACGTTGATGCGGAAAAAGTAAATGAATATAAAGGACAAACCAAATATCTCACGGATTTTAAAGATATGTTTACTGATGAAACGTATTATAATGCCGTTGTTTATATGCTTACTGGTTCTTCAGCTCCGGGCGCAACAAGAGCAACCCTTAGTATTGCTGGAAGTCAATTTACACTCGCCGATAGTCCAGACACTGAAGTTGATGTTAAAAATATTGATATCTCTGAGCAAGTTTTAGAAAAATCACAATATGATTTATTAACTGCACAAGAAAAACCTAAATATTGTTATTATATTCATAATGATAATAAGATATATGGAATGTATGAATTTTATGCAGATGATTGGTGGGGGCATTCTTTAAATATGACAGTAAATCCTTTTTTAAGTTATGCCTTAAATGGAAAGTTAGTAGATGAAACAGCTCAAGAAGATGATAGGTATGGAACAACAGTTTTAAGTTATATAAGTTTTGTAGGGTTTAAAGATTATAACCCTATGAATTATGTTTTTAATGTTGAATATACGCCTATAACATCAACATATTTATTAAGTAATAATGATAAAAAATCATTTAATGAAGAAAGTAATAAATTAGTATCTAGGAGCTTTCAACTAGCTGATTCAATGTCTGATTTTGATTTATTAGTTGATAGTATTAATAAAAATAATAATATGATGGGGCTTCCAGAAGTATCTATAAATTATTATGGAAATAAATATCCTAAACCTAGAGATTTAATTAATATTAAAAATAAACCCTATTATGTATCAAGTGTTCAAACGACTATATTACTTGATCAATATACGAGCGTTATTAATTTAGTTAAAGAATATAATAAAATTGCTGAAGTATTCGGAGTTAAAACTCAATATGAGAGCACAAGATTACCATTAAATAATATAGTTGATAGAATTGTTTATTGTGGCTATTTTGATAGGACATTAAAATATAATGCTATACATATAACGGGTTCTAATTTTGACTTAATTAAACAAGGTGTTTATTTAGAAAAGGGAAAAAATAGATACTTTGTTGTTGAGGCAACCGATAATTATTGTTTTGACAAACAAAATTACAAAAACAGTAATTTAAAAGATGGATATACTGAAAACAAAGATATCCCATATGCTAATGATGATAATGAACAAGTTGAATACACTGTTTCATTGTGTGATATAAAGTCAAATTTAAGTTTAGATTTATCTAAAAAAATGCCAAAATATGATGCTAATATGATTTCTCTATCTTTCAATGGCTCACATAAAGTTAAGTTATACAAAGATGCAAGAGAAAGACTGATTTTTGTATGTAAGCTAGATAGCAATGAAATAGATGATACTCCGCAAACTAAATTTACTGTAACATTTAATTATAGTTCAAAATTAATATCACCTCATGGTGTTCGTATCTTAGGTTACGACCTTTTAAATTTGGTAAGTAGTCAAAGTTTAAACAATGATGTTGAAAGTATTACTATGAAAAATATAAATGCTTTTAGGGTTGCTATTATGGGTGCAGATCATAAAGTAAATGTGGGTTATACGCTAGGAGGACATGATATAATATCAGCGAAATATCCTAATGATTTAGAGGCTATAACAATTAATAAAAATTCTAATATTTATATTGAAGAAATTGATACGGATACACCAGTATTAGATTTATATAGCTTTAGAATTAATTATATAAATGAAGTTGTTGAAAGCTCTAGTTATGGAGTGGCAGTAATATATACAAATTCAAACAATGAAACAGAATCTGTAATTTTAAACAACGATAATGATTTTGTAAGATTAAATAACATTACTTCATTAACATTACAAATTGCCGGACCTAGTGGCATAACATATATGAATGTTGGTGGCAGTTCAAACAAGGTAGCTGTGGCAGAAAAAGTCTATAAATATTCTTTTAATACGGTAAATTTACAAACATATGATGATGGCGAAATATATATAACTGAAATTGATTAAGGAGAAAGAAAATGCAAAGATTTAATAGAAGTATAACTTTGAGTTTGATACTAGGTATTGCTACAATAGCAATAGTAATTATTTTTTTAATTGTAATAATTTGTAATTTTAGTTTATTAGGTTTATCTAACTTTTTAGCTTGTTTATTAGCTTTGATATTTATTTTATTTATTGGGTTGGTATGTTTCCAAATAGATGATAATACTTATGAAATTAAGAAATTAAAAGAATATAATTATATTAAGAGTTTAACTATTGATGAAATAAACAAAGAAATAGAACAAGCTAATACTAGAATTAAAAAAAATAACTAATTTAAGAGGCTAAAAACCTCTTTTATTTTTGCAAAAAATCACTTGAAAGGAGTGATAGAATGGATATCGTATTAGATAATAAGTTTTCAATTGTTAAAACAACAGATGAAAATATTGTTAAAGGTTCTGATAATTACGATAGCTTAATTTTGAAGATACCAATTGAATGCACTAATTATTATCCAACGGCTAATTTCTTAAGGCGTGATGGAAGAAAATGGGGACCTTATATTTGTCAAAATCAAACAGTTGATGATACTTATAGGTCATTTGAGTGGATTTTGACTGATAATTTGTTAGCAGTTGATGGAGTTTTACAAGTAACATTCACTATTAATTTAACAAACGAAAGCGGTGAAGTTGTAGAAGAGAAAAATGTTGTTGAAGTTTTTGCTAATGTTTACGATGCTGTTGTTGTTGATGATGTTATTTTAATAGGTGGCGAGGACGCTGTTCAAAATATTACTGAACAACTATATTTACTGCAACAACAATTAGATAAATATAAAGTAATTTGGGACGCAAAAGTCAATGTTGAAAGTCCTAATGGTAAAAATAAGATTTTTAATAAAGATACGTATATAACTTTAAATCAAGACAATACGTCATTATTACAACTAACTAGTGGATTTGTTAGATTAAGAAATAAGGGAACGGCTATTCAATTAAGTGAAACGAATGGTTCGGAAATTAGGCTAATTGGTGATAGCATAGTTAAATATAGCAATAGTACATTGAAAGAAATGGTTGATGATTCTATGGTCATTACAGATACTGATTTAGAAAGTTTATTAGTCGTAAAATAGGAGGTTTTAATAATATGGCAAAAAAATTTTTAGATTATACTGGACTTACTACAGTTTGGAATAAAATTACAACGTTATTTGCACGAAAAACAGAAGTTAGCGCTGTTCAAACTGAGTTGACTAATTTTAAGGCTACAAAAGGGGTAGCGAATGGTTTAGCATCATTAGATGGCAATGGTCAAGTTCCAAGTTCACAATTACCTAGTTATGTAGATGATGTAGTTGAAGGTTATTTATATAATGGAAAATTTTATAAAGAAGAAGCTCACACAACAGTAATTAACGGCGAAGGAAGCAAAATTTATGTAGATTTATCGGATATGAATACATATCGTTGGAGTGGAACTGCGTTTGTTTTAATTAGCAAATCAATAACGATAGGTGGTCAACCTGGTCAAGCGTTTGATGGTGCTTTGGGAGCTCAATTAACGGCTGATGTTAATAGATTAGAAACTGGTATGACAAGTTTAGAAAATATTGTCAATGGCAAAGCAGACACATCAGCTTTAACATCGCATACCAATAATAAATCAAATCCACATGGCGTTACGGCTGGTCAAGTAGGAGCTTATACTAAATCTGAAGTTGATACTAAATTAAATGGTAAAGCAAATACTAGTGATTTAAATAAGAAGCTAGATAAAGAAGTTGATGGTGCTTTTATTGAATTGGAAGCAGGTTCGGCAAAATTAGCAGCAGCTACTAATAGTTATATTATTTTTAGTGATGACCCCATTTGTGATATTCGTGCAGATGCTATTTTTAAGTTGGATGCAGAACAAACTGAATTTGAAATTTTAGATGAAAGTATGGCACTAACTGCTACTGAAATAGAAGCTATTTGTGTATAGGTGATGCTATGGCTAAACAATTTTTAGATAAAGCAGGAGTTACTACATTATGGAATAAGATAAAGTCAATGTTTGTTAAAAAGGCTAAGCTAGGTGAAAATGCTAATTTTAATGATGTTACTGAAGGTGGAATGTATCGCTATAACAGTTCTATTACAAATGGACCTGATGGAGCGGGTTCTTTCGGACAATTATTAGTAGTTAGGGGTGCTGATGATACAATAGCCCAGTTATGTTTCCCTTATCAAGACTCACGTATGTTTTTAAGAACTGGTAATGCAGTTGGTAATTCAAGTGGCACTTGGCAAGGTTGGGTTGCGATAGCTAGCACTAATGATTTAAACAATTATTTAAAAAAACAATCAGAAGTTAGTGATAGTGATGATAACTATATGGGTGAATGTAGCGTTAGACCTAGCACGTATGGTGGTCTTAACCATATGTTGCTTAATTTAAAAGGTACTGATGGTGGCAGTGAATGTCAAATAAAAGTTAGTGATGATAATGGTCCAAAATTAGATATTCGATATGGTTATGGTTCAGAACCTAATGGCGATTTTGTAAGAATGGCAACCGAAGAATATGTTAATAGTAAAGTTGGCAGTGGTGGCGCTAATATATTTGTTCAAGAAGTAACCGTTAAGCTTCAAAAAAACAGTTATAATACGTATTTTGTAATTTATACTTTAACAAATACATTAATAACAAGCGTAGAAATATTTAGGAATTTATATCGTAATAATAAAATCTTAAAAGTTTTTTATAAAACAGGCGTAGATGCTTTAAACGATGATAGTGCCGATTGTCTATTATCGTATGATACTGATGAGATTGTAATAGATACGCCAACCTATACCTATCTTTTGGATAATGCATATATTAGAGATTTTAATTTTATAAGTGCTAAATGGATTTAGAATTGGAGGTAAATTATGTTAGTTAATTTTAAAAAACGTTATGATAGAATTATTGGGATTAGACCTGAAATAATTAATGAAAATGAAAAATTTGAATTAAATGATTTGCCTAGTGATGTTTTAAATTGTGAATATAGCGTTGTTAATGGTAAAGTAGTTCATTTAGAAACAAGTGTCGAATTGAAAACACGTTTACAAGAAGATAAATTAAATTACTTACGTTCTTTGCGTGAACCTTTATTAAAAGCGTATGATGTTTATAAAATAAACGTTCTTTATGGTATAGTTACTGAAACGGAAGAAGAACATAAGGCTATTTTAGAATGGTATAAAAATTTATTAGATTTAAATACACAAACTTTAAATACCAAAGAAGCTATACCACCTAAAATTGCTTATTATTTATAGGAGTTATTATGTATAATACAAATGATAAAAGACAAATATTTAAGACCCCGCTTAAAAACGGGGTTTTAGTTATGGTTGACCCTAAATATAGAAAGAGCGAATATATAGATTTGTTTAATTTAGAAATTGTAGAACCCGAAAAAAAAGGATTCAATAAAGGGACTACACTAGGCGATTATTTTCAATTATTAGAAAGTAATATCGCTGACTTAAAAAAAGAAAATGATGAGTTAAAGATTAAGTTTAATAAACTAATTGATTTAATTAAAAATATAAATGAAAGGGGCTTATAAAAATGATGTTTTTAGCTGTAAACATTGCTGAGTTTTTAAAAACTTTAGCCACAAATTGCAGTGAGGGGCTAGCTTGGATTTTGGGTATTGTTGGCACTATAGGAACTGGAACTATTATAGGGGCTATTATTACTATAATTAAATCTAAAATACAAAGTAAGACTTTAATTAATAGTGTTAACACGGCTAATAAAGAAAACTATGATTATATTATGAGTTTAATGAAAGAGTTTGAAGAAAAAATAAATAATTCAAATGATGCGACAAAAGAAACAGTCTCAACTTATGGTAAAGATAATGCTATTATAAGCGAGTTATTATTAATGCTTTCTAGCAAGATGGGCTTTTCAAATGATGAAATAGTTAAGATAGCTAATAAGTATAAAGAATTGCCAAAAGCTGACAATACTATAGCTACAAATATAGTTAATCAAGTTAATGAAGACAATAAAAATATCGAGTATAACCGCATATTAAAAGAACAAGAAGAAATTAAACGAAATGAGGAAACTAAAACTAAGGTTGAGGGGCTAGAAACTGCCCTAAATAGCTTAAAAACTGATGATGTTAATAATTTATCAAGTGAAGATAAAACGGGCTTAAATGGGCTTAAAATTAGCTTATAAAGGGGGCTTTGATATTAATGAAAAAAGCCTTTAATAAGTGGGTTAAAATATGGAACAGCAAGGCATTATTTATACCTCGTTTATTAGCTTGGGTTGTTTTGGTTGCAGTTGTTCCTATTATTTTAATTAACCAGAAATTTATATTGTTTAGCCGTGATACCGGTGGAATTGATTTTAACGCTTGGGGGCTTATAGCTTTATTAGTTGGAGCTATAGCCCTTTATGTTTTACTTGGTTATATTATAAATGCTTTTGAATACTCTTTTATAATCCAGTGTTTAAACGGGTTTAGAAAATGTTTAGTTTGGATTGGCTTAGCTTATTTAGGTTGTGTCTGCATAAACAACAACATAGAAAAAATACAATATATATTGCAGTGGTCTTTTGTTAGTGTGGCTTGCGGTATTGTTATAAATCCTCTTCCTAGATGGTCTTATAAAACTAAATATAAACGGGTCAAAGAGGAGCTTAAATAATGATAAAAAATAAAATTAAGAATTATCAAGATGATATAATATTTATACTTGAAGTCCTAGCATTAGAAGCAATTGTATTATTTACTCAATTATTAAGCGTTCAATTTGAATTTACGAAAATCAAATATGATATTTTCATTCTTAACTTCTGTATCAGCTTTTTTGCTAAAGTTTTATCTACTCAATATTCTAGTAAAAAAACAATGTTAAACGATGAAATATCAACACGTGAAAAAACAATAGTTAATTTATTCTGTGAAATATTAAATAGAAATCAAATGAGTAAATTTGATGAAGTGTTATTTTATGAGAGTGAGTTTAAAAGATTTGATAAAGCATTGTTAAAACTAAATCAGTATAAGTATAAATACAATAAATTCAAAAGGCAAAAAAGAACAGCAAGCCCTAGAATAGCTAATTATCTTACAATGATAGAAGAAGATACCACGAAAGTAATTGAATTAAAGAACTTGCTTAAAAATAATAAATATAAAGAATATGATGATGCAGATAAAGAGTTTAAATTTTTAGATATCGATAAGATTAAACAAAAATATTTAACTTCTAGTGATGTATTTAGAAATTATAATAAGAATAAATCTGGTGATAGTTTTGACAATATTTATTATAGTGCAGTTAAAACTAATCTTTCCTATAACTTACCATTTATGATAATATCTTTAATTATTTCATACTGTTTAGCTTGTTTTTACATAGGAACTAATTTTAACACAGTTCAATCAATTATGAATGCTTTAACACTATCTTTTTCCTTAGCTAATGGAGTATATAGTGGATTTAGAAATGGTAATAAAATTATTATTAATGACTATAAATTCGTTTTAGATGAGCGTATACAAATAATAAAAGAAACCTATAGCAAGATAGGTGCAAATATTGAAAAGGCTAGCCAAATCGGCTAGCCCTATTTTTATTTACTTTAAAAGGTTGTTTATAGTATAATATGTATCGGAGGCGTTGTATGTGAATAACAGCATAGGCTATTTTGCAGGTGTTGTTAT
The DNA here is from genome assembly GCA_944324705.1 of uncultured Acholeplasmatales bacterium. Taxonomy (GTDB): domain Bacteria; phylum Bacillota_I; class Bacilli_A; order Acholeplasmatales; family Anaeroplasmataceae; genus CALUXS01. The sequence goes on along the minus strand of CALUXI010000005.1, from coordinate 11,860 downwards.
GTTTTAACAAGGAGTTTCCTATATATGGAATATCTTGTTTTATTGGTATTGGGGCTATATGCTATGGTTTTACCGATCATAATAGCTTTAATTACTAATAGCAAGTCTTCTAAACAAAAAGAAGAATAGCAAACTTAACACGCCTCCAAAATAGTGAAAACCCTAGGACAGCCATCCTAGGGTTTTCTTTTTAATGATTAGCAACTTAACACGCTAGAGACAAGCAATGGGCTTTCTCTACTTAAATTATACCTAATTAATATTTTTTGTCAATATGCAAAAAAGTTAGGATTGAGCCCTAACCTTTTCTTTTTTTAACTCACTTATACCGAGATTTCTCTCTACTATAATTATACTTTTTTTAAATGCTTTGTCAATCTAAGAAATACTCAAAAAATACCTAAAAAGCTAAGTTAACTCACGAAAATAGGCATTTTTTATGTTACCTAAGCTAAAAGTTATATGTGAGTAATACCCTCCTGCTCCGCCACTTTGTAATTACAGCCTTATTAAAGGCTTTTTTTGTTTCTTTGATTTACTCAGAATAAGAAAAAATGTTATTTTTTGTTACGCTTTTACTCATAACTTGGTTATTATTCAAAATCATGTCTGAGTAAACCACTATTTTTTGTTGTGATAATTTTTCCTAATATTTACAAAATTGGATTAAATTTAATTTTAACAATTATAAAAACATAAAAAGAAAGTTTAAATTAAATAGTAATTTATAAGCTATTTGAGAAGTAATAGTATATGAAATTGTATAATAATATATTCGAATAAAAAATACTTAAAAGTGATAAAATAGCTAGAAATAAAAATTAATTTCCTTTAAAACTATATATGCTCCTTATAGTCAATAAGAGAAAGAAGGCAAGCGTTTCTCAAAATCTATTTTTAGGAGGCTTTTTTATGGAGAGAAATTCTCTTTTTGAACAAGAAAACATCAAAAGAATGTTTGCTAAAATTGCTATTCCTGGTTCAAACAATCCTGAACATATTAAGGAAAATATTTCGGTATTCGATTTTAATTTAACCGAGGAAGAAATGAACAAAATTGCAAAACTCGATAGAAATGAGAAACATGATTGGTATTAATATTATTATTAACATAATTAAAATGTATTAAGTAAATAATAAACAAAAAAACTAAATATTGTGAAATATTAGGGGTAATCAATAAAGCATACATAAGCTGAGATTACTCTTTTTATGTGTATAGAAACAATTAATTTAGTCTTCAATAAGTATCATTTTTTATATCTCTTAACCTATTCATTGAATTTTCATATTTTTTATTTTATTATTAAGTATAGTCAGGTTGGGTGAATGATTATGATGAATAAATGTAAAATTACTATCCTTAAAACAACATATCAAGAGGAATTAGCAAAGGAGTATGGTGTTAAAAATCTACCAATTTGCCCTTTGATGAAAAGACGAATACTTTCCTTCCTTGGTTTCCTTTAAAAACAATTGATGATGTAGAAAAATTTTATACAAAGTACATTGAATTTGAATGGCAAAGAGGAGGTTATTATTACGCAATATGTCTTAAAGAAGATAATATTCCAATTGGTTACATTAATATGAATGGTGATGATTCACATGACTTAGGTTATGCCCTTAAAAGTGAATATTGGCATAAGGGGATTATGCAAGAAGCAGCCAAAGCTTTTATTTTGAAACTTAAAATAAAAAAATCAACTATATAACAGCTACTCATGATATTAATAATCCCAAAAGTGGAAAAGTTATGTTGGAAATTTGGATGCATTATTGTTACTCTTATCTTGAAAGACGGATGCCTAAGAATTTTTTAGTTGCATTTAGGTTATATTATTTGAATTTAAATGTTACTGATAATAAAGTGTTCAATAAATATTGGAATGAGAGTGAAATTCATTTTATTGAAAAAGATTTAGATAAGTAAATATAAAAGAATATAGAAAGATTCATTAATTAGATGTATAATTATTAAAGAAAATATTGACTAAGGTGAATGTTATGGCATTAGAACTATTAGAAGAAATAGAATTAAAATATAAGAAACTAAAAACTAAAAAATATGATGAGGATAAGTATTATTTAAAATACATAGAATATATGCCGTATTATATAAGCAATAGTTGTTTATTAAATAATAATACATTTGTATTAAAAGAAATAAGAGAATTAATAGAAGAAAATAAAGTATTTAAAAATCATTCTTATACTTGTCATGAAGAAGTAGTTTCTACTAAGAGAGCTTTAGACTTTATTTATTTAAAAGCTTTAAAAGATGATGTTATTACTGTTAAATTAATTAAAAAAATTCATAATTTAATTATTCCTGGTGATTTTGAGTTTAGGACAAATGATTATACTTATTTAGATGATGATATGGTTATTGAAGCACGTTATTTAGAAGATAAATTAAATGAATTATTTAACGAATTAGAAAATTTGATTTTTCAACAAAAAGAACAATTAGATTTTGATTTATTATTTGATTGTCTTGCTGAACTAAGTCTTAAATTTGTTAGATATGAACCATTTAATATTGGTAGTGAAGCGGTAGCTAGACTATTGATAAATTATGTTTTATTAAGATTAAGATTAATTCCATTATTGTTTGAAGTTAAAGATAGAGCTAAATATTATGCTACATTAAAAGCAGGTAAGGAAAATTTAAAAGAATATTTATTAAATGATTTTTTAGAAAGTTTAAAATTTTATGTGAGGTAGAAAAGATGTTAAAAAATGGTGATGTAGCCCCAAATTTCACTTTATTAGATAGTGATGGAAATGTTGTTTCTTTAAGTGATTTTAAAGGTAATAAAGTAATAATTTATTTTTATCCTAAAGATGATACTTCTGGTTGTACAAAAGAAGCTTGTAGTTTTAGAGACAATTATGATAGCTTAAGAAGTAAAAATGTTGTTGTTATTGGTATTAGTAAAGATAGTGTAAACAGTCATATTAAGTTTAAAAATAAGTATGGTTTACCATTTATTTTATTGTCTGACCCTAATCATCAAGTAATTGAGGCTTATTGTGCTTATGGTGAAAAAAAGATGTATGGTAAAACTTATATGGGAACTATTAGGATGACTTATTTAGTATCTGAAGAAGGTTTAATTTTAAAGATATATGATAAGGTTAAACCTGATAAACACGTAGAAGAAATATTAAAAGATTTAGATTAGGTTTTTTGCAAATATATTTTGCAAATATATATTGAATATTTTAAACATTAGCTTTATTTTATTAATTTCTAATAGTGTTTAAATACTTCATAAATACCTTTCATTTCCATAGATTATTAATAGATACTATATATAGACTTAGACTTTTGAGGGATTTGATTTGCATCAAAAACTTTAGAAGTTTTTTCTTTTGCTAGATAGAAGAATATGCCTAACTATTTATGCATAAATTGAGTGCCTATTTTTTCTTTAGTGGCCAGATACTTTTAAATTATAACAATTCTTAGTAAACAATTATAAATAGTAATGATTTTATCTTTTATTTTATTAGAAATAATAGGCTTAGGTTTTTTTAATTTATTAGCATGACCAAAACAACCATTAATAGATTTTTAAACATTTTTAAATTTTTATGAAAATAAATAAAAAACTTGTATTAAGAGAATATTTTTGGTATAATAACTCTCGCAAGTTTATGGACCCTTAGCTCAGTTGGTAGAGCAACTGACTCTTAATCAGTGGGTCAAGAGTTCGAGTCTCTTAGGGTCCACCAAAGTTAATTATTACGAACACCGTTTTTTATGAGAAGGTTACTTTGCACAATGGGTTTCGTTAAAAAATAAATAAAATCAAGGTCGTTACTAATAAAAAAAGTAGCGACTTTTTTGCTTTTTAAGAGTTAATTATTATATTCAATCTAGTTTTACAAAAATACGTAATTATGCTATAATTTATTTACAGATACATTGCAGTTTCCGAAGTAGTTCGAGTAGGAATAATACCTATATGAAATATTGGAGCGAATCTTATATATGGGAATATATACGAGGAGTTACTAAACTTAAAAATAATAGTATTGAAAAATATAGTTTTTCGACAATCGTATTTATTGCTATAGTACTATTTATTAGCATTGTATATTTTACAGTTGATTGTACAGCAACATTAAATCATCAAAACACTTCAGGTCATGCTCAACTTGTTGCTTATGAATCTTATGTAGATTTTGGTGCTATAATATTTGGGATAATTTACATATTAATTGCTTTAAATAATACGATTAAATTTATAGTATTATTACTAAATAAAGATAAGCAAAATCCAGAAGAGAATCAGAATAATAATGAATAGAATGATATAAAGCGTAAATCTACTAGGGTTAATTATCACAAACACTGTTTTTATGTAGAAAGAGTATTTGTAGAATGGTTTGCAAAAAGTTGTTATAAAAGAAAAGTAACGGCTTTTTGTTGTACATAATAAAACGTTAGATTAACCTTTGTCACCATATATTTCATAAGGGAAGATTGTAATGAAATTGTAAAAGAGTTTTTTAATAAGTATTATCCTAAAATTGTTAGAGCTTTTGCTGTGAATTCTTTGAAATGACTACTCAGATTGAAGCAAGAATAAATACACGTATACTAATGCTGTTTTTTCTTTAATAATATGGATAAAATACCTATTTTCAAGTATAATTAGCATAGCTAAGAAAGTGGGTGTTTATATGAAATATGAAGAAAGCGATAAAGTAGAACTTAAGCGTGAGATGGTAAAAGATTTAGATAAAGAAATCGTCGCCTTTTTAAATACTAAAGGTGGTACTATTTACATTGGTGTTGAAGATAATGGCGATGTAGTAGGCGTTCCACAAGAGTTGAAAGACGAATACGATGAAAAAGTTTCAGCAATTATTACCAATAACATAAAGCCAAATTCTAGAAATAATGTTACTTTTTCATACAATGAAGATGGTGTCCTTGAAATAAATGTGAAAGAAGGAGATTCAAAGCCATATTATTTAACTGAAAAAGGTCCTAAATCAAGTGGAACATATATTAGAGTTGGAAGAAGTAAAAGACCTGCTACCGATGATGAAATTTTAACAATGATTAGGGATAGTAGTGGTTGGTTATGGGAGAATCAAGTATCTAAAGAACAAGATTTAACTTTTGATGAACTATCAAAAATTGCTAAGAAAAAGAATTTAGAATTTGGACCTCATAAATTTAGAAATCTAAAAATCATAAATAAAGATGGCCAACTCACTAATCTTGGCTTACTAGTAAGTGATCAAAATCCTATTGAAGTTAAATTTGCTGTTTATGATAAAAATTTAGATTTTAAAGTAAAGGAAGAATTTCATGGTTCGATTGTTACCATTGCTGATGATGTTTTAAAGTATGCTGAACTTTTTAATACAACATCTGCAAAAATTATCCCTGGTCAAATTTCAAGAGTTGAAACAAAATCTTATCCAGGTGCTAGTCTAAGAGAAGCAATATTAAATGCTATTTGTCATGCTGAGTATTTTGCACCATCTAATATTAAGGTAGAATTCTTCAATGATAAGGTTAAGATTACCAACCCAGGTAATATTTATAATAATGGAACGATTGAGGATATTAAAAGAGGAATTCAATCTTTTAGAAATCCAAGTCTAGTTATTCTTTTAAATAAACTTGGCTATATTGAAAATTATGGTACTGCTATTCAAAGAATTATAGAGGCTTATTAAGATACTGAATATCAACCGGAATTCTATGTTAGTAATAGTTATTTTATGGTTACATTGCATAGTTTAAATTAGATTGAGTATCATGAACCTCAAAATGAATCTCAAAATGAACCTCAAAAAGATGAGCTAGAAGAAAACATCATTGAATTAATTAAAAACAACCCTAATATGTAGGTGGTTTTTTTATTGCATAAATTTATATATTTCAAACAATTTATAACTCTATGTTAATGCTGATATAAGAGTGTACAAATCCGTTAATTTAAAAGGTATATTTTTGTGTTGGCATTAATACCTTAAAGGAAGAAGTTTAATGACTTCTTTTTCTTGCTTAAATTCAAATTAGTGGTATAATTTAATTAGTTCAAAAAATGTGAACTAATAAGAGAGGGGTTTAATAATGATTTTAATGAATTTAGAATTAGAAAACATTATTTGTTTTAATAATTTAAAAATGAATTTATCATATCCTAAAAAAATCGTTAATTCATCACTAGAATTTGAACATTTAAAGAGTTTTCCTAATTTTAGGTATAGAAAGATAAATATTATTTATGGCTCTAATTCTACTGGTAAAACTTCTTTGGCAAGAACTATTATGTATATAGTAAATCTAATATCTAATAAAAATGTAGAGAATATAAATAATTTAAAAGGTATAGGTCCGAACTCGTATTTTTTAATAGATTTTGTGCTTGGGGAAACATTATACAGAGTAGAGTGTTTAATTGAAGGTGAAAATTATAAAATTAATGTGCAAAATCATTTGTTGTTAAAGACAGATACTTACGAAAGAGCTATAACTCATTTTACTATTAGGGAATTCTCAAGCAATAATAGAAATATTGAAGCTCTAGACAATATTAGAACTAGTTTAGGTTGGTATTTTTCATTTCCAGAGGATATAGCTATTCAACCATTTATGGTTTATAGTGAAAAAGCTATAAGAGAAAATCAACTAAAGATTTTAAAAACTATTTTGATAACATTAGATAGCAATATCAAAAACGTTAAACCTTTAAGAACTGACAACAACGAGGAAATTGAAGATGCATATGTAATTGAACTGCATTCTAATAAATCTATTATATGCCAAAATGGTAAACTTGTTGATAGTAATATATTATCTAGTGGAACTAGAACAGCATTTAATTTGGCTAATTCTTTAACTTCTATGTTGTTTAATTTAAATCAGTTTTATTATTTAGATGAGCAATTTAGCTATTTAAATACAGATATTGAAAAAAGTATTATTTCTTTAATTGCTCAATATATAAACAAAAAGGATGAACAAGTTTTTATAACTACTCATAATTTAGACGTATCAGAGTTAAATTTACCGAAACATTCTTTTTGGTTTTTAATAAAAGAAGCAGTAGAAAATAAACAAGCAGATATTAAAATAATATCAGCTAGTGACATTATAGTTAAAAACAATGTTAATTTAAGAAATGCTATTGAAAATGATGTATTTAATACTGCTCCCAAATTAGAAAGTATTGATAATCTAGAAAATTTATTGGTAAATGAAATATGAATTTACAGTATGTGTATTTAGTCGAAGGCCAAGATGAGGAACATCTAATAAGATTGTTAAAAGAAAGTAATCTTATAATAAATGGTAAAGTGTATGTTAAAAATTTAATTCAAGAGTATATTTCAAATGTATTTTTAACTAGATATAAGAAAAATGTTGTTTTTATTTTAGTTTATGATACTGATGTAGAAAAATTAGATATTTTTGATTTAAATATTAATAAGCTTAATGCTGTAGCTAAAAAAATATATCATATTCAACAAGTAAAAAATTTAGAAGATGAATTGTTGAGAAGCACTAAAGCAAAACAAGTTAAAGAAATTACTAAAAGCAAATCTAATACTGATTATAAAACGGATTTTAAAAAAATTAAATTTGGTTCTTTAATGGATGTTGGTTTTGATATTAATTTATTATGGAGTTGTAGTCCTGAAAATAAATTTAGTAAATATAATCAAAATAGTAATCAAATTAAAAAATAGAATTTTATTTTTTTAGAGTGTTATACAAAAAGGCTAATTTAAGCGAAATAAGTGTCTTTTGAAGTCCTCATTAATTCTTCGAAAGATGCTTATGAAATAAAGCTTAGAAAGTTCGAAGTAAAATATGATGATTTAGTTTTAAAGTTGAAGAGCAGAACATCTAAAGATGAAGTTAATGTAGAGGCTAGGAAGAAAAATCCTAGTCTTTTTTATGAAAACGAATGAAAATATACGATAGCTATAGACATATAAGTAAGTCAAATGTATTGAAGAATGGATACACACTTCAAGTGATAGGCATGTGGATAATTAATTTTAGGAGGTAGCTTTATAGTCAAAATTTTTGAGTATGTATCTTATAATGAATTTTAATGTTAAGATAGAGCTTTTCCCTGATAAGGTTAAGATTAACAAGCTAGGTAATATTTATAACAATGGACGATTGAAGATATTAAAAGAGAAATTAATCTTTTAGAAATCAAAGTCAAGTTATTATCTAAAATAAACTTGGCTATATTGAAAATTATGGTACTGCTATTCAAAGAATTATAGAGGCTTATTAAGATACTGAATATCAACCGGAATTCTATGTTAGTAATAGTTATTTTATGGTTACATTGCATAGTTTAAATCAGATTGAGTATCATGAACCTCAAAATGAATCTCAAAATGAACCTCAAAAAGAAGAGCTAGAAGAAACATCATTGAATTAATTAAAAACAACCCTAAAATAACAAGAAAAGAAATGTCTACTATATTAGGCAAATCAATAAGTATAATTTTTAGAATTTAAAAAAATAATTTTCATATTAAATATTAGGTTCTTCAAAAAATGGTCATTGGGAAATCGTAGAAGAGAAGAAAGAAGACGAAAATTAAAATAAATATTACTTAGCCATTTACTTTGGTTCTCTAAATTATAAGTAGTATTTGTGTTTTTAAGCTTTAAACAAAAAGTAGTAAAACTATAAAATATTAGGAGTATAGGCTTTAAATTATAAGTACTATTTCAAATTAAATGGGGCCGTGAAAAAATAAACAGCTAAAAAATAAGGTCTTGTTATAACAAAGCACACTAGGCTCTGGAAACAAGACCTTTTTAGCTATATAATATAGCCATGGGAAACACATACTATTATACAACAGAACAGGCAAGAATGTTAATGTCAATATAAAAATGTAGAAAAGAGAGTGAAGACAAAAAATTGGACCAAGTAAAATTGGAAAGACTTATGGGGTTTATTGCGTTATTAATAAGATATATTCTTAATTTATATTTAATTCTAATTGAATATTAACTCGTTCATATTTCATATTGTTGATAGGAACTTCTTTAAATCCAACCTTTTTGTATAGATGGATGGCAGCTTTTAAAATTGTATTTGAAACAATTAATAATTTTTTTGCTTATGTTCTTTAGCATAATTAATACAAGCCTTTAAAACAGAAGAACCAGCCCCCTGACCTTGATATTTTTCATCAGTAGCAAGTTTGCAGATTTCCCATATATCATCACCTTTAGGGATGACCATACAAGTCGCGATTACATTATTATTTTCTAAAGCAAAATAAACTGCTGCTCCATTACTAATTAAGTCTTAAATCTCATGGAACATTTCTAAATCTTGAGGTTCGACTTTAAAATACTTGTTTAGCCAAGCCAAATTAAGTTCTATAAATTTTTCTCTATATTTCTGCTTATAAAATTCAATAGTCATAAAATATAACCCTTTAAATATTTAATATTCTTCTAATTTCTAACATGGAATCGACAAGTTTTTCTTGATCACTTTGATTTATATTTTTTAGTATATTTTCAATTTGTTTTCTAGCTTTATCAGCTAATAAATTAACTTTTCTTTCCCCGGTTTCTGTTAAATATAATTCATAGGTTCTTTGATCCACTAGTGATTTAACTCTTTTTAATAAATTATTTTTTTCATGTTTTTATTAATATTTATACTACAAATAAAAAGAAGAGATTAGAATATAAATCTAACCCCCATTAGTATTATATAATCGTAAATGTACAAACATCTAATTTGAAAGGTTCAACAGAAGAAATACCATGTTCAAATGTTTTACCTTCTTTTGTAATACTAGTAATTTTAATCATTTTATTGTTTTTAACATCTTTAACAACATCACCTTCATTTAATTTAGTAGTAGAAAGACAAGTGAGTTCTAAAGTTTCATAGTCAATATTACCATAAAAAGAAGTGTTTAAATTGTTGTTAAAAATTTTAAATTCAGTTGTTTGTTCTTCATAAATATTATTAGCATCTGATTTATCTTTAATATTATGATAACCATCAACAACTTTATTCTTTAAATTGCTAGCTCCTGTTTTAACTTTATCAAAAAAACTCATAAAAATCCTCCTTTATTAAAGCCCTTTTCTATCAATATTATAGCACAAAGTCTAAAAAACAACTTAATTATTTAGCAATTTCATTATTATATCTAATTCCTACAATTATTTTTGCTATATCTTTAGGGTCATCTTTACATCCTTCGTCTAACCAATCTATAATTAAAGTTTCCATTCCAGCCATATAGAATTTAACTATTCTTTCAATTGTTTTATCATCTTTAGCTCCATATTCATGGGCTTTAGTTAGAAAATAAGTTTTATATATCTTATCAAAATCATCTTTTGCGTTAAACATATTACTATTTTTAAGATAGGCTTTAAATAGATTAGGATATTGTTTTAAAAAATTAAAATAAGGAACTAGAACATCATAGGAAAGATATTCTTTGATTTCAGTATTAGGTTTAAAACTATTTTTAAAAATATTATTTGCATAATCTTTAGCATCTAATAACAATTCATAAAGGTTATTATAATAAGCATAAAAAGTAGTTCTATGTACTTCGGCAACATTGCATATTTCAGATATAGAAATATCATTAAATTCTTTAATTGACAATAAGTTAAAAAAACTATTTATTATTTTGTCTTTAGCTGTCATATTTTAAATCCTACACTTTTCCTATTTTTTGTCGTTTTCTTTTTTATTAATTTATTAGAAAATAAAATTAGAAATCTTGATTAGATTATAACATTGAAAATAAAAGATTTCTAGAAAGGAAGATAAAATGAAAGAATTAACAGAAGAAAAATTAAGAGAGGAATATACTATCAAGAGTAAAACGGGATTAGATGAGGCTTTAAAACTAGATAAAAAGGCTAAAATGCCAGCTTATATATTTACTTATATTTATGGTATTTTAGGTACTCTTTTATTAGGTGTTGGTATGTGTTTAGCAATGGAAGTAATAGGTAATTCTAATTTAAAAGTTTTAGGAATATTTATTGGCTTAATTGGGATTTTTATAATTTCTTCAAATTATCCTATTTATAAGAAAATTATGAATAGTAGAAAAGAAAAATATGCTAGTAGGATCATCTTAGCACTTAATAAAAATAATTAATATGTTTGATTATTTAAAAAATAAAGAAAATAGACATAAAGTAATAGTCATTATAGGCATAATATATGGCTTTGTTTGGTCATTAATTAAAGTAATAATAGGAATATTTACATATGATTATTTGTATTTGATTAGTGGGATTTATACCTTGTTTATTGCTATTAATAGAAATTTATATCTTAATTTATATTTTAAAGCAAAAAAGAATATTAATATTTATTTTATGGCTATATTTTTAGTAATTATTGGAATTGCTTATACAATATATGCAGCAAGATTATTTTTTATACCAAATAAAAATATTAATTATTCTTTAAAATTAGCAATAGCTATAGCATTTATATCATTTGTAGAATTAGGTTATGCCATATATACATTTCTAGCAGTTAAAAACAAAAAAGACATAATTCCATTAGCATATCGAACTATGGGACTAGCTACTGGTTTATTTGCTTTAGTTAATACACAAAGCGCAATTATGATGGCTAATGGTACCCAAAGTAATTTTGCAGATGGTCTATTTGGTGTAATTGCAGGAGTAATAACCATAATATTAGGTTTTTATTTAATGATTCAAATGAAGAAATATCAGGTTAAAAATAAGCTAAGTTAGCTTATTTTTTTCTTGTGTGCCGGGCATGGCATTAATCTAGTAGGTGAAAGTCCTACCACGGGTATTTACCGCCAAGTGTAGTGA
>CALUXI010000004.1 GCA_944324705.1 uncultured Acholeplasmatales bacterium | reverse complement strand
TTATGTTGTACTCATAACTATAAAAAACTTATGGAAAGGAGTTAGTATAATTAAAAGTACAATTTAATTATACTAGGTAGTATTTTATTGATGAAAAATAAATATGTATCGAGTGATGAATTAGTTTATAAGAAATATCGAATCATTGAAATAGTATCATTTATAATAATTATTATTGGTGGTATAGTTGCTAGTCTAAGTCAATTATATTACCATAGAGGTGGTAATTATTATGTTGCATATATATGTTTGATTGTATTTGGTAGTATTATTATTGTAGGAGGTTTAATAAGTTTTTTGATTTATTATTTTAAAATTAAGAAATTAAAAGAGAAAAATGATTAAAGTAGTTTATATTGGACAAAGATTTGTTATTTTAGAGTTAGAAAATGAATATTCTTATTATAATAAAGAAAACTATAGTGTTTATGTTAATGATAAATTTTATGTAAATGACAATAAGAATATAATTGGTATTTATGATTTAGAACCAAATACTGATTATAAGATTAAGGTAGATAAAGAAGAAATTAATATTCTTACTAAAGAAGAAACCTTTTGTTTACATACTGATAATTTTAATCCGTATAAAGATGGTATTAATAACGATACTTTAAAGTTACAAAGTGCTATTTTAGCGTGTCCTGAAGGTGGAACTGTTTATATTGATAAAGGAACATATTTGATAACTTCTTTATTTTTAAAATCTAACATTAATATTTATTTAGATAAAGAATGTAAGTTGATTTGTGAAGTAGATAGATCAAAATTCCCAGTATTAAAAGGTTTAGTTAAAGATGGTAATAAAGAATTAAATTTGGGTAGCTTTGAAGGTGCTGAAGCAGATACTTTTAGTTCAATTATTACAGGGCTAAGTGTTAAAAATGTTACAATTGCTGGACGTGGTGAAATAGATGGACGTGCTACATTAGGAGATTGGTATCAAAATCATCATCAAGTTAGGATAGCTAATAGACCTTTTGGTGTTTTTTTAAATAGATGTGAAGATGTTGTGTGTGCTGGTTTTTATATTCATGATACAGCATGTTGGAATATTCATCCTTATTTTTCTTCTAATTTAGGTTTCTTTGATTTAAATATTCAAAATCCTACTGGTATGCCAACAACTGATGGTATTGATCCGGATAGTTCAGAAAATATTACTATTTTAGGTTGTTATTTTAATGTAGGTGATGATTGTATAGCAATTAAAAGTGGTACTTTTGATTTTGCTAAAAAATATTTAAAACCATGTCAAAATATAGTTATTAGAAACTGTTTAATGCAAGCAGGTCATGGTGGGGTTGTGCTTGGAAGTGAATCAAGTTCTGGTATTAATCATTTAACTGTAAGTAATTGTTTGTTTAAAGATACGGATAGAGGTCTACGTATTAAAACAAGAAGAGGAAGAGGCCGTTTTGGGAAATTAGAACATATTATCTTTAATAATATTATTATGGATAATGTATTAACTCCTTTTGTTGTTAATATGTTTTATAATATGGGACCTAATGCCGGACATGAGGAGTACTTCTGGACTAAGAAAAAACAAGTTGTTGATGAAACTACACCTTATGTAGGAGATTTTACTTTTACTAATATAGTATGTAATAATGTTTCTTTAGCGGCGGGAGTTTTCTTGGGTTTACCGGAAGAAACAATTAAATCATTAAGCTTTAAAAATGTTATATTTAATTATAAAAAGGATGCAGTTCCTGGTTTCCCTGTCATGATTGAACATAAAGAAAAAATGCTTAAAGTAGGCCTTTATTTAGATGGCGTTGATAAATTATTATTAGACAATGTTAAATTTAATGGTCAAATAGGTGAAGAGGTAGTTATAAATGGTGAAACTAATGTCACAAGATTATAAGAAGAAGTTTAAACAAAGAATTATATTAGCTTTAGTAGGAGTTGTTTTTGGAATATTGTTATTCTTTTTAAAAATAGAAAATTTGATTAATGTTATAACAATTATCTTGGGTGTTTTATTTTTAATTGATGGTATTTTAAAAATGTTAGTAAGTTATCCTGATAAAAGTGTCTTTGGTAAATCTTCTTTTATTGGGGCAGCTATTGAAGCTATTTTTGGTCTAATATTATGTATATTCCCGGGTGGAGTTATAAATATTATCTTTGCGATATTCTTAATTGTTATTCCACTTGTTAAAATCTTTTTATCAGAAGATAAAATGGCAACGTTTAAAGATGAATTAATAACAATTGTATTAGGTATTGTCCTATTATTCTTTGGTATTAGTAGTATAATTCAAGTTGTTCGTTATATTTGTGGAACGCTTGTTATTTTATATGCTTTATATAATATGTATTTAGCTTATTTAGACTACAAAAAAGCTAGAGAAGAAGATAATATCTTAGATGCTAAAATAAAAGAGATTAAATAATTATTGTAAAAAAATCATTTTTTGATATAATTTTAAGGAGATTGGAGTTGGTTTTGTGAAAGTAGCAGTTATGACTGATAGTAATAGTGGTATTACACAACAGGAAGCTAAAGAATTAGGTATTGTTGTTGTTCCTATGCCATTTATGATTGAAGGCGAAGAATATTTTGAAGATATTAATTTGACGCAAGAACAGTTTTACAAGTTAATTGAAGGTGAAGCTAATGTTTGTACTAGTCAACCTAGTGTTGGTTCAGTTAGTGATGCATGGGATAAATTATTAGAAGAATATGACCAAATAGTTTATATCCCAATGTCTAGTGGTCTTTCAATGAGTTGTAATACAGCTAAAAATCTTGCGGCTACAAATTATGCTGGAAAAGTTTTTGTTGTTGATAATCATCGTATTAGTATTACACAAAAAAGATCAGTTATTGATGCTTTGGAATTGGTTAAAAAAGGTTATACTGGTGAACAAATAAGTGATATTTTACATAAAAATATGGCTAATTCAACAATCTATATTTTAGTTGACACTTTAAAATATTTATGTAAAGGTGGTCGTTGTTCAAAAGGTGTTTATATGTTAGGCAGTCTTTTAAAAATTAAGCCTATCTTACAAATACATGGTGAAAAATTAGATACTTTTAAAAAGACAAGAACTCTTGAAAACGCCAAAAGAATAATGATTGATCAAATTAAAAAAGATATTGAAAAAGATTTGATTTTTGATGGTAGAACTGACAATATTCATATTGATGTAGCTTATACTAAATCTGATGAAGAGGCTTTGAAGTTTGCCGAAGAAATAAAAGAAGAATTTGCATATTTAGGTGGTAAACTAGATGTTTTAGTAAATCCACTTTCTTTATCAGTTTCATGTCATATTGGTCCAGGAGCATTAGCTATCGGGGCTACTAAATATACATTAGAAGATTAGGCGATTTGTTCGCCTTTTCTTTTAATATTGTCTTTAAATGATACTTATTATATAATATAAGGCAATTAGGGGTGATTTTTATAAAAAGCATATCTCCATATATAAAAATATGTTTGACTTTTGCGGGAGTTATTTTAGTTGGGGCATTCTTGTTAATGTTACCTATAGCCGTTAATCCGGGCTATGAAAGTTTAAATTTTGTAGACGCTCTTTTTATGTCTACAACTTCAGTATGTGTAACCGGTTTAACTGTAGTTGCTAATGCCGGATTACAAATGAGTGTGTTTGGTAAAGTTGTACTTGCTTTATTAATAGAAATTGGTGGGCTTTCTTTTATAACAATATTTACCTTTTTCATTATCATAACAGGTAATAAGATTGGTATTTCTAATCGTTTTTTATTAAAAGAAAGTTTAAACTCTAATTCTTTAAAAGGAATTGTTGGCGTAGTAAAAAAGATTATATTTTTAGCTTTAATTATTCAAGGAATTGGAATCTTACTAAATTTCTTAGCTTTATATAATTATGATAGCAATAAATGGGATGTCTTTGGCGTTAGTGTATTTCATACTATTGCTAGTTTTAATAATTCAGGACTTGATATTTTTGGTCAACTAGAAGTAATTGGTGAAGCTGGTAACGGCTCAATGATTCCGGTAGCTAGTGATGTATTCCTAAATATTAATACTATGTTACTAATTGTTTTTGGTGGCTTAGGGTTTATTGTTTTAGATGATATAATTCGAAAAAGAAATTGGAAGAAGTTTAATATTAATACAAAAATTGTTTTAATAACAACATTTGTTTTAATTTTTAGTGGGGCTATATTATTAAAATTATGTGCTCCTAATGGTAGTGGTAGAACTTGGTTAGAATGTTTTTTGATGTCCATTTCTTCTAGAACAGCCGGTTTTCAATCTATTGACTGTGCTGATTTTAATGGTGGGGAATTTTGTGTTATTAATTTCTTAATGTTTATTGGGGCTAGTCCGGGTTCAACAGGTGGAGGTATTAAGACCTCAACATTCTTTGTTATATTAGTTACAATTATTTCTTTTGCTTTGGGTAGAAAGCCAGTTGTATTTAAAAGAGAAATTGCTAATTCAGTAATAATTAAATCCCTAGCTCTAGCTATTACGGCTATTTTGTTTTGTTGTGTAGCGGTATTTTTAATTTCTATAATTGATCCTGAAATTGCAGTAAATCGTATTATATTTGAAGTTATATCTGCTTTTTCAACAACGGGTCTTTCAATGGGACTTACACCAGAGTTAAGTTGGGGTAGTGAACTTGTAATAATATTTATGATGTATTTTGGCCGCTTAGGTCCGTTAACTATATTATCTATAATTAATAAAAATTGGCGTACTGGTAGCGAAAATGGTATTAGATATGTTGAAGAAAAGGTGGTAATTGGATAATGAAAAAGAGTTTTGCTGTTATTGGTTTGGGGCGTTTTGGTTATTCAATAGTTAAAGAATTAGCAAATAATAATGCTGATGTTTTAGCAATTGATAAATTTGAAGAAAATGTGAATGAGGTTGCTGATTTTGTTAACAATTGTGCAATTTGTGATTCAACTAGAAAGAAAGATTTAGAAGATTTAGGTTTAAAGTCAATTGATCATGTAGTTGTTGCGATTGGTAATAATTTAGAAGCTAGTATTTTAACAACTATTAACTTAAAGGCTTTAGGAGTTAAAGATATTACTGTCAGAGTAGATGACTCTGAATATAAAGAAATATTTAAAACTTTAGGTGCAACTTCAGTTATTATTCCTGAAGAAGCATCAGCTATTTCTTTAGCTAATAGAATGGTTAGTGATACTATATTGGACTATTATAAAATTAATAGTGATTATAGTATTGTTCAAGTTAAAGTTAGTTCAAAATTTAAAGAACAATCAATAGTATCAGTTGGGGTAAGACAAAAATATTTTATTTCAATTATAGGTATTATAAGAAATGGAAAATTTTTAATGCCAGATGCTAATGAACAAATTAAAAATGATGACATATTAATGATAATTGGTAAGAAACAAGATATTAAGAAATTTGATACCTTCTTAAATGAGGAATAGTAATGAAAGCTTTGATTTGCTATAATCCTTTTAGTGGTAAACAAAAAATCGAAAAGTATTTAGAATATATCGAGCAAAGATTACATACCAAATTTGAAGTTGTAGATCTTTTTAGATCTCTTTATGAGAAAACTATCACGAGATATATAATATCGTTTGCCTCAAATTACGATTTACTTTTAGTAATTGGTGGCGATGGCAGTTTAAATGAAGCTGTAAACGGGCTAATGAATATTGAAAACAAACCGACTTTAGCATATATTCCAATGGGAACTGTTAATGATGTAGGACATATGTTAAAGTTAAATAAAAGAATTAAGAAATGTTTAGATATTATTTTAGAAGGTCACACAGCAAAGATGGATGTTTGTCAAATTGAAGATAAATATTTTAGCTATGGTTGTGGAATAGGTAAATTTACTAATGTTTCTTATGATGTTCCAGGAATGGCTAAAAAAAAGTTTGGAAGAATGGCTTATTTTATTGAAGCTGCAAAGCATTTACAAGCTAATGAAAAAATGACTTTAAAAATTGAAACTGAAGATGGTATAGTTGAAGATAATTTTTATGTTGTTTTAGCTTTAAATGGAAGAAGAGTTGCTGGATTTAAGCCTCATCGTGATGTTAAACCTAAATTAAATGATGGTATTATTGATTTAACATTAATTTCAATTGCCCCTTTAAGACTTTCTTTATATAATTTGATTTTTTTCTTCCTTTTAGGAGAAAGATATAAAATTGGAATTAAATATATTAAAATAAATAAATGTAAGATTATAAGTGAAGAAGAAATACCTTATAATGTTGATGGGGAATATGCTTTTAGTAAAAAAGAAGTAGAAATTAAAGTAATTAAGGAAGCAATTAATATTATAGTTAACAAGAAAATTTTGAAAAAATATTTTTAAGAGGTTATATAAATGTATTATGGTGTAGATATTGGTGGAACAACTGCTAAAATTGGTGCTTTTAAAAATGATAAATTAATAGATAGTTGGCAAGTAGAAACCCAAGTTGAATCATTAGAAAAATTAGTTAATAATATTGTTGATTCAATTAAAGAAAAAGATAAAAATATATTGGGTTTAGGAATAGATGTTCCAGGCTTTATTAAAGATAATGTTATTAGTTCATCAGCTAATTTACATTTTTTAGATGGAGTAAATTTAGAAGAAGCATTTAAAAAAGCTATAAATGTTCCAATTAAAGTTATAAATGATGCTAATTGCCATGCTTTAGGAGAAGCTAAATATGCGAAATTAGATAATATTATTTTTGTAGCATTAGGAACTGGAGTAGGTGGCGGTTTTGTATTAAATGGCCAAGTTCTTGAAGGTGCTAATGGGGCAGGAATGGAAATAGGTCATATTCATGTTGATGATAAATATAATTTCCGTTGTGGTTGTGGTCAAGTTGGTTGCCTTGAAACTTTATGTGGACAAAAAGGTGTTCATAATTTAGTTGATTATTATAGAAATTCATTAGCTACTAAATTAGAAGTAGATTATACAGTTAAGGATGTTTTTGATTTAGCAAGAGGTAATGATCCTCTAGCATATAAAGCATTTGAAGTATTTACAGATAAATTAGGGCTCGCATTAGCTAATGTTTCTGCTTTATTTAATCCGGGTACTATTATAATTGGTGGTGGAATTAGTCAAGCAGGAGATTTCTTAATCAATCATATTAAGACTAATTTTTTAAAGTATGCTACCCCAGTTGTCAGAGATACTAAGATAATCTTAGCCTCACTAGGAAGCAATGCTGGCATGTATGGTGCTTATTATTTAATTAAAGATTTAGTAAAGGAACAGCAGTAATTGCTGTTTTATTTTATGTTTTCACTCCAAGAATTTTTTATTTTTGGAGTGTTTTTTAGTTGAAAAATCATTTTTTAACTATTTTTTTAAGTTATTGCTCCAAATTTTTATATAAAAACGGAGGAAAACGCTTTTATTTTTATTTGTGATGTGTTATACTTACTTAGTAAAAAAATATATTATAAGGTGAGGTTAAAAATGCGAATAATTAAAACGAAAAATTATGAAGAAATGAGTAAAAGAGCAGCTGATTTAATTGCATCTGTTATTTTACTAAAACCTAATTGTGTTTTAGGTTTAGCAACTGGTTCATCACCAATTGGCACTTATCAAAACTTAGTAAAAAAATATCAAGCCGGGGAACTTGATTTTAGTGAAGTTAGAAGTGTTAATTTGGATGAATATAAAGGTTTGGCAAAAGAAAATGAACAAAGTTATTATTATTTTATGCATGATAATTTATTTTCTAAAGTAAATATTAAAATGGAAAATACTCATTTGCCTGATGGTATGGAACCTGATAGTGAAAAAGCATGTAAAGAATATGATGAAGTAATTGCCTCAATGAATGGGGTAGATATGCAATTATTAGGATTAGGTCATGATGGGCATATTGGTTTTAATGAACCAAATAAAGAATTTGATAAAACAACACATTGTGTAAATTTAACTGAAATGACTATTGAAGCTAATAAGCGATTCTTTAAATCAATTAATGATGTTCCAAAACAAGCATATACTATGGGAGTAGGTACTATTATGGCAGCGAAAATGGTAATTATGCTAGTTAGTGGCAAAGATAAAGCTAAGATTTTAAAAGATGCGTTCTTTGGACCTGTTACTCCAGAAGTGCCAGCTTCAATTTTACAATTCCATCCTAATTTTATCTTGGTTGCTGATGAAGATGCTTTATCGTTAGTAAAATAGGTATTATATGTTAATTAGAAGTAAAAGAATTTGGATAGCGGATCAATTTGTTGCCTGTGATATAGAAATTACTGATAAAATAATAAATATTTATCCTTATAATAGTAAAAAAGTAGATATTGATTATGGTAATTATAGAATAGTTCCGGGCTTTATTGATTTGCACACGCATGGGGCTTATGGTTTTGATACTAATGATGCCAAAGAAAGTGGTCTAAGAAAGTGGCTTAGAAATATACCAGAAGAAGGTGTTACAAGTATTTTACCAACTACTGTAACCCAAATGCCGGACATTTTAGAAGCTGCATTAAATAATGTGGCAAAAGTAGTAAAAACTGGTTATGAAGGAGCTGAGGTTTTAGGTGTTCATTTTGAAGGTCCGTTTTTAGATATGGATTATAAAGGTGCACAACCACCTGAAGCTATACAAGTTCCGACGATTGAAGCATTTAAGAAATATCAAGCTGCCGCAAATGGTTTAATAAAATATATTACTATAGCGCCTGAACATGATAAAGATTACAAATTAATTCATTATTTGCATGAAAATGGAGTAGTTATTTCTATGGGACATTCAAGTTCAACATACGAAGAATCTATTTTGGCAGTAGCTAATGGAGTAACTTCAATGACTCATGTTTATAACGGAATGACAAAGTATCATCATCGTGATTTAGGTATGGTAGGGGCAGCATTTAGAATTAGAGATATTTACGGAGAAATTATTGCGGATGGTATGCACAGTACTAAGGACGCTTTAAATAATTATTACAACTTAAAAGGTCCTGATTATGCAATTATGATTACTGATTCATTAAGGGCTAAAGGTTGTAGTAGTAATACTAAACTTACTTTAGGTGGTCATGAAATTGAAATCAGTAAAGAAGGTCTAGCTTATATTAAAGGTACTAATACTATTGCTGGTTCAACTCTTAAAATGAATAAAGGATTAAAAGTTTTGGTTGATGAAGCTTTAGTTCCATTCAATTATGCTTTAAATTCTTGTACAAAAAACCCGGCTAAATGTCTTGGGGTAGATAATCGTAAAGGTTATATTAGAGTAGGTTATGATGCTGACTTAGTTGTATTAGATGATGATTATGAAGTAATTAATACATATTGTAAAGGTAAACTTCTTTATGAGAAGGTATAAATTATGAAAAAAGTAATAAGTCTTGCTTTATTGATTGTTGTATTGTTGACATTTAATTTAACTATTTATGCTAATTTTATTATAGTAAATGATAAAAATATAACTTTAAATGTTGGTGATACTTATCAAATAGAAGTAGAGAATATTCAAGAATTTAATAGTGTTTCCTATGAATCTAAAAATAATGATGTATGTAGTGTATCTGACGAAGGTTTAGTAACAGCGTTAACTAAGGGAAGCTCAATTGTTTTAATTAATGCCGATGAATTTGAATTTGAATTATATGTTTTAGTTGAAGAAAAAAGTGATGAAATTATTTTATTAGAAGATAGGGCTATAGTTAAAATAAATGAAACATATCAAATAAAAGCTGTTAATAATGGTACAGAAAAATTAGAGTATAAATCGTTAGATGAAAACATATGTACAGTAACAAATAGTGGCTTAATTGAGCCTAAAAACATAGGAAAGACGACAATTAAAATAAGTACTGAATTAATAGAAGTTTACTTTACTATAACTATATTACCAATCATTGATAAATTAGAATTTAAAGATAATAATTTAGTATTAGAAATAGGGGACACTAAAAATATTGAAGTTAGTAATATTTCTTTTGCTGCAGATTATAATTATATCTCAAATAATACGAATATATGCACAGTTAATGCTTCAGGAAAACTTGAGGCTAAAGGGGTAGGTAGTGCCGTTATTATAGTAAGTATTGGCGATATTTTTGGTGAAGTGTTTGTAGAAGTTAAAGAAAAAAGTGAAATAATAGCTACTAATATTATCGTTAAAAATAGTAATATTAATATCTTGGTAAATGACATGTATCAAATAGAGTATGAATTAGAACCGATTGATAGTACAAGTGTTGTAACATTTACAGATTATGATTCTAATATAATTGAAGTTTCGAATACTGGTTTAATTAAAGCTAAAATGGTAGGTCAAACAAGTATTACAATTAATGCTGGTCAAAGTATGGTTAAAGTAAATGTTGTAGTAAATGAAATAAAAAGTAATTCATTTAATCCGTTATACATTGTGATTCCTGTTGTTGGGGTTGTAGTTATTGGATTAGTGTCAGGAGTTTTAGTTTTTAAGAAGAAAACTTCAAAGAACAAAGAAAAAATGGAGTAAAATTTTATAAAAATCAATAAAATGTGTTGTATTACTCCAAAATATAGAGTAAAATAAAAGTGAAACACCAAAACTTACTATTTTTAAAAAAGTAAGCGTTTTCTAAAAAATGTGTAAGCGTTAATAGAAAGGAGAATAGAATGCTTAAAGTAAAAGTGATTAATAAAGATGGTAATGAAATGTTTATTAGTCAAGCTGCTGATGAAGTTGAAGTGGTTTTTAACTTTTGTTACCAAGATGGGGATTGGATGATTATTGATTCTGATAAAAAAGGTGGATTTTATAAAATACAACTTGAAGATACAATGGCAGAATCTATAGTTTATTGTCCTGGTAATTTCTTTATTTATCATATTCCTTTAAAAAATAAAAGGACAAATTACTCACCTAAATCATTTTATGGTGACTGTCACATCATAAGAGTTAAAGAAGCAAGTTTAGAAGAAGTTAAAGCTAGAAGAAATTTAGCCTTTAATCCTTATGATGAGCATGAAAATGATACCTTTTATCCTCATTCGTATGCAAATATTGAAACCAGAGGGGAATGTGTATTTGCAAGTAGGAATGCGATTGATGGTTATTATTTCAATGATTCACATGGTAGTTTTCCTTATCAAAGTTGGGGGATTAATCGGGATCCTAAAGCAGAATTTACAATTGATTTTGGAAGGGAGGTTATGATTGATGAAGTAGTTTTAACTTTAAGGGCAGATTTTCCACATGATAATTATTGGGAAAAAATAACATTAGAGTTTTCTGATGGAAGTAGTTTAGAAGCTAATCTGAAAAAATTGGCGAGCCGTCAAAGTATTAAATTTGAAGCTAAGAAAGTTAAGACTATAACATTAAAGAATTTGATTAAAGCAAAAGGTGTAAGTGAATTCCCAGCTTTAACACAATTTGAAGCTTGGGGAAAAGAATTAGATTAAAAGGAGGAAAATATGAGCTCTGTAATTTTAGAAAAAGTTACGAGAGAAGATTACTTCAAACGTCCTAATTTTACAAAAGAAGATGTTAAGAAAACGTTAGATAAGGTAGTAGAAATAGTAGATCATATGTTGATTAAATTTCATGATGATGTATTTCCTACTGCTGCGAGTCAAAATTATGTTTATGGGGCTGTTGGGAATTTAGTTTGGAATGATAGTAATTATGATTCAGTGTGGACAACATCTTTTTGGACAGGTATTTTATGGTTAGTTTATGAGTACACAAATGATGAAAAATATAAGATAGAAGCCCAAAAACATTCTGAATCATTTAGACAAAGAATTGAAAATTATTATCATAAAGATGAAACTGAAGCAGGTCTTAATCATCATGACATTGGTTTTTTATATTCTTTAACTACAGTTGCTGATTACAAACTTACTGGTTCTAAAAGAGCTTTGGAAACATCAATAATGGCAGCTGAACTTTTAGATAAACGTTATATTGATACGGCTAAGATTTTTCAAGCTTGGGGCGATATGAGTGATGAAAATCAAAGAGGACGTATGATAATTGACTGTAATCTTAATATTCCATTATTATATTTTGTTGACAAGTTTGTTCCGGAAAAGAAATATTATGAAAAAGCATATAATCATGTTCATCAAGCAATGAAATATATTGTAAGAGAGGATGCTTCAACTTTCCACACTTTCTTTATGGACACCATCACAGGTAAACCTCGTTTTGGTTCTACACATCAAGGTTATGCTGATAACTCTTGTTGGGCCCGTGGACAAGCCTGGGGAATTATGGGTTTTCCAATTTCTTATAAATATACTAAGGATTATGAATTGATTGAATTGGCTAAGAAATTAGCAAACTATTTCTTAAATCGATTACCAAAGGATTTTATATGTAATTGGGATTTAATTTTCACAGATGAGAAGACAAAACGAGATACTAGTGCAGCTGCAGTAGCCGCAATTGGTATGTCAGAAATGTTAAAATATATTCCTTTAAGTGATCCATCACGTGTGATATATGAAAATGCTTGTTTACATATTGCTAAGTCATTAGTTGATAATTATTTAGGTACCAATAAAGAAGGAATTTTAAAAAGTGGTGTTTATTTCTTTAAAGGTGGCTTAGGAATAGATGAATATTTAATTTTTGGTGATTATTTCTTTGTTGAATTGTTAACAAGACTATATAAAGATTGGGATTCTTATTGGTAAGGGGGTTAGTTGATGCAAGAGACAGTGACTTTAAATATTACACAAGAAAAAACATTAAAAAGACCTGGAAAATGGAAAAAATATTTTAGAGATACGTGGCAAATTTATCTATTATTTTTACCGGCATTCATATGGTTAGTCCTATTTGTTTTCTTACCATTTTTAATGAATTTAATTATGTCTTTTGAAGAATATAATAATTCTAAAGGTATATTTGGAAGTGAATTTGTAGGATTTCAAAATTATATAACCTTTTTCACAGCTGATAATTTCTTATCATTATTAGCAAATACTTTATTGCTTAACTTATTAGTATTAGTAATAGGTTTCCCTTGTTCAATTATACTAGCGATTAGTATTTATGAATCAAAAAGTAGAGTAGTCAAAGGTTTAGCCCAAACAACAACATTTTTACCATTCTTTATATCAGCAGTTGTTGTTTGTAATATGTTGATAGAATTCTTAAAGGCTGATACCGGTATGTTAACGAATATTTTAGTTTCATTTGGTATGGAAAGAGAAAATCTATTAAATAACCCGGCTGCTTTCCGTTGGATATATGCTCTAATGGAATTATGGCAAACTATGGGGTATAATTCATTAATTTACTTAGCTGCATTATCAGCTATTGATACTTCGTTATATGAAGCTGCAAGTATTGAAGGAGCGGGTAAGTTCAAACAAATTTGGCATGTAACATTACCTGGTATTGCTCCTACAATTATTATTACATTAATTTTAAAAGTAGGTAAATTAATGTCATTAGGTTATGAAAAAGTTTTATTATTACAAAATAATGCAAATAAAGAGGTTTCAGAAATTATTAGTACGTATGTATATAATGTTTCTTTAAATCCTATGTATGGACAAGCCGATTATGGTTTAGCAGCAACTATTGGTTTATTTGATGCGGTAGTAGCTATTGTTTTAGTAAGTGCTGTTAATGCAATTAGTAGAAAAGTAAGCAGCACTAGATTATGGTAGGTGAAATATGGAAACAACAGTACAAGCTAATGCTCGTAAAATGAGCAGATTAAAAAAGAAATTTACTGCTGATAACATTTTTAATTATATTAATAATGGTCTATTAATCATTCTATCATTAATAATGTTATATCCGATTTTATACCTATTCTTATCGGCAGTAAGTCAGCCAACTATGTTTAGAGAAGCAGTAAATAATCGTGAATTTATAATAATACCTCAAGGATTCACTTTTGAATATATACTTGAGCATTTAAAAAATGTAGATATATGGCGTGCTTATGGTAATACTATATTATATACGGTTTTAGGTACAGCAATTAGTTTATTCATAACAGTTACATGTGCCTATGTATTATCAAGAAGAGGTCTAAAAGTTGTTAAAATTTTTACAATCATGATAGCATTAACAATGTGGTTGAAACCTGGTATGATTGCAACTTATGTAAATATTGATAATTTTGGTTTAATAGGTAGCATGTTTGGTATATTAATTCCATTTGCTGTATCAGGTTATAACGTTATCTTAATGAAGACGTATTTCCAATCAATCCCTCAAGATATTGATGAATGTGCACAGATTGATGGTGCTAGTCATTTTAGAATTTTATTTAACATTTACTTACCTTCATCAATTCCAGGTTTAACAACTATTGGTTTATTCTATGCAATAGATCGTTGGAATGGTTATTTCTGGGCCGAAATAATCTTAAATAAAGATGAAAAATACCCATTGCAAGTAATCATTAAAAAGATTTTAGCTATGACAAGTGGTGAGAGTTCAGGTAACCCATTTGAAGGTTTAGTATCTGCCTATGCTTTAATTATTATAGCTATAGTGCCTATGCTTATTTTATTCCCATTAATTCAAAAATACTTTAAGAAAGGCGTTATGGTTGGTTCTGTAAAATAAAAATTTTATTATGTCAAAATTATACAGGGGGGGGGTATAATTTTAGGCACAAAATATGGAGTTTATAAAATTTGCTTAAAAATAAAAGAAAGGATATTAAAAATGAAAAAGTTATTATTAGGTTTAGCTTTAAGTGGCCTTGCAGTAGCAGGAACAATAGGTTTAACTAAAGTTAATGCAGAAGAAAATTTTTCTTATAAACAAGATTTCATATATACAGATGGTACTTATGATGCCGCTACATATGATGTTCATACCACAGTAGCAGCAGATAAAGGTTCGATTGCTTCTGTTAATGAAGAGAATGGCATTTTAAGAATATCACAAGCAGAAAATGCTAGTGCAGTTTTAGGTGTTGATTTCCGTTCAAAACAACCAAATCAAACTAATTTTTATAATAAAGAAAATACAGATGCTGTATTTAAGCTTAAATTTAGAACTAATTCAATTGATAATACAAATTTAAGACTATATTTCCCAGCAGCAAATATTGGTCTTCCTTCTGGTAGTTTAACACTTAATTTACTAGGTTTAAGAGATGGTAAACTTATTTATCACGATGGTCTTGGAGAAAAGACTATAACAGGATCATCTTACGATAGTGGTTTAGAAAGAAATGTATGGTATGAATTAACTACAGTATTTGATGAAAATGGAGATAATACAAATCCTACTAACCCGGATATGTACTATGTTTATTTAAATGGTGAATACTTATATAGTGCTCAAATTAAAACAGGCGCTAATTTTATTGGTCAAATTTATGATGTTTCTCTTCAATTAGGTGTTGATAGTGATGTAGAAGTAGAAACTCTTGATTTAGATTATATGAGCTTTGGTGACTATAATGGTGGTGTTGCTACTGCGCCTGAAGATACAATTGTTACAGTTAATGATAATTTTGAATTAAGTCCAATAGTTACAGCTAATAATCAAGATTATGATTTATCTATAAATGATGATTGGACTCCTTCATTTAGCCAAGAAGATGTTTTAACATATGATGCTGAAACCAGTAAATTTACAGCTGTTGGTCCAGGCACTATTGACGTTACATTTAATTTTAATGATCCAATGATTCAAAGCGTAACAACTTCAGTTACAGTAGAAGCTGGTGATGAAGAGGTTCTAGTTGAAGCCATTGAACTTCAAGGTTTTGCTGATAATACAATTAATTTAGTAGTTGGTGAATCTTATGATTTAGACAACTTATTCAAAGCAACTAATCCAGCTGCAACAAATAAAGAATTTGCTTATCAAACTGGTGGAAATAACTATAATGTAACAGGTAGTATTATTACAGCTACTCAAGTTGGTGAATCAGAATTAACAGTTAATGCTACTGATGGTGGTAGTGCTACATTAACAGTTAAAGTAAATGTAGTAGAAGGGACATATATAAATGCTCCTGCAGTAGGAACAGAATTTGCTAGTGCTGGTGATACTGCTTTAGCTGGGGATATTAACTATCAAACTGGTCAATATTCTGGTCACTCTTATTCAAAGGTAAGTGTCGTTGATGATAGTCTTTATGGTCCTACTTTTGCTTTTGAAGGTTCAGGTGGAGCTGCATCTAATGTATTAGCTTGGATTGATGGTTCTAAATTAGAAGCAAATAAGAATTATGTACTTACTGTATATGCAAAACTTTCTGGCAGCATTTCAGCTAGTTCAAGAGTTGATTTAAAGATTGATGGTTATAGGCTTGTTGAAAATGAAGAAGGTAATCTAGGCTATTCTTATAATTCAATTTTCCATAAAGAAATTAGAACTGAGGCTTCAAAATTTGTAGCTGATGAATGGTTAAAAATTGAAGCTCCATTAATTAATTTTGATACTACAAGACTTGATGGTTTAAAGATTGAATTAGTATCTTGGAATACAGCTAATGGTATGACAACTTATATTTCTCATCCAAGTTTAGTAGTAACTGATGAAGCTGCTACATTAGATGGTGTAGAAGCTACCGTTAATGATGTTGTATTAGTAAATACAGAAGCTGATGCAAAAAGTATTACTTTAACAAGTGTAGGAGCTAATGCTCAAGTTAATGTTTTACCTGTTCCTAGTATTGCTGATTTAGGTGAAGTAACTTATGAATCAAGCAATGGAGAAGTTGCTACAATTAGTAATACTGGTTTAATAACAGCTGTTAATGATGGTGAAACTACAATTAAAGTTACTACAACAAAGGGGACTTATTATGTAATTGTTAATGTTGCGATTGAAAGACCTATTGAATCAATTGATGTAGAAAATGAGAATGTAACATTAACTACAGATGATAAGACATTTAATGTTCAATTAATTATTAATCCTAGTGATTATACTTCAAATTTAATTATTTCTGCAGCTGATCCTACAATTGTTAGTGTAGATAATGATTCAGTTGTTAATGGCAAATTATATATTGTTCCATTAAAGGCTGGGTCAACAACAATCACAATCACTGTAGAAGGCAATGATTCTATATCTTTAACATTAAATGTTATAGTTACTGCAGGAACTGAAGAACCAGAAGAACCTACAGATAAACCATGTACAGGTATTACATTAGATAAAGTTAGTGTTACTTTAAATGTTGGTGATACTCATAGTATTAAAGTGACATTAAATCCGACTGATACAACTGATGAAGTAACTTATACAAGTTCTAATAATAGTATTGTTACTGTAGATAAAAATGGTAAGGTAACAGCTGTTGCTGAAGGTACAGCTACAGTTACTGTTAAATGTGGTGATATAACAGCTACTTTAAATGTTACAGTTAATGTTGTTGAAACTCCAAGTGAAGAACCTGAAAATGGCTCAAATGCTGGTTTAATTTGGGGTATTGTTGGTGGTGTAATCGGTGTAGCAGTAGTTGCTGGTGTAGTTACATTTATCGTATTAAAGAAGAAAAAACAACAATAATTAGGAGGAATTTATGAAGAAAAGAATAATTTCTATCTCTTGTCTTCTAGTCCTTATATTCATTTTAGCTAGTAGTATAGCCGCTTTTGCTAGCGGCTCTGCTAGGGCTAAAGACAAAGATGAGGCTTTGCAAACTGCCGGACAAACTTTTGAATTATCTGTTGGTGAAGAAATTGAATTTGCCAATCAATTTATGCCATACGTTCCAGATGATACAGAATTTACTTATACAATAGAAGATCCAGAAGCAGTTTATGTAAATCCATCATTAAATAAGTTAATTGCTTTAAAAGCTGGTGATTCTAAAGTAACAGTTGAGTCTGATGATTTTAAATCAGAAATTAATGTTCATGTTAAATTAGAAGATTTAAATCCTGATCCTGGTTTTGATCAGATAGAAGAGGGAGCTAGATGGACTACAACTAATCAAAATATTAGTGGCTGGACTTTATATACTGGTGGTGCTGCAGTAGGTAGTGATCAAGTAGTTGAACTATATACAGATGAATCTGGAAATAATATGATTCATTATTATCACCCAACTCAATATTATGCAAACTTATATCATGATTTAACTAATATGGCTGGTGGTCAATATTACGTAACTGCTGATATTCAAGGTAATAATGTTTCTAATACTAACTGTTTTATTCGTTTGAATTTAAATAGTGAATTTGGTTCTACTCAAACTGAAAGATTAAGTGGAACTTGGGGTATGGGTACGTATGAATCTCCAGTATTTAGAGTAGCTGATGGAGCAAATTTAAGACTAGAATTATATTTTGCTAATAATGTTGGAGAAGTATTTTTTGATAATATCCATGTATATCGTGTTATTACATTAGATCATACTGCTTTCATGGTTGCTAATAATGTAGAAAAATTAACAGTTGGTGAGAAGACACAAATCGAATGTTCAACAGTACCTGAATCTGTAGTTGATTTTGAATATCAATATGAATCTGATAATACAAGTGTTGCAACGGTTTCTCGTACTGGTGAAATTACAGCTGTTAGTAATGGTATAGCTAATATCACAGTTAAGGACATTGTTGGTGGTTATGAAAGAGAAGTATTAGTAATTGTTGGTGAAGAAAATGCAATTAGTGCTGAAGTAAATAATGGTGAATTAATTACTGTTAGCGAGGATACAACTAATTACTTTAAAATAACTAGCCCAGACAGTACTAATTTTAAAGTATATCCTTATTCTGATCCAATTCATGGTGATTATTATATCAATGAAAACAACGAAATAGTATATAGCCCAAGCGCAGACTATTATATGTTAAATGATGAAAAAGATTATTTTGAAGTTTTAGTTCATGATACAGCTAAAGGTTTTACAACTGTTAAAGTAGAAGTTTCTATTTTGCCTGTAGCTGATCCAGTTAGTGTAGTTGATTATTGGTTAACTACGGACAAGAATACTAAATTAGAATGGAAGGCTGAACAAAATGGTAAATATGATCACCATATTAGTGCTGATGTAGGTGGCGTTGCTGCTGGATTATATGGTGGAGGGTATTTACAAGTTCAATCATACGATGTAGAGGCATTATACCCAGCTACTAAAACAAATAATATGGGTAATAATGGGACTGAACAAAATGCTTATCGTCAGGCTAAAGCCAATTTATATAAGAATATTCGTGGTACTAGTCTTGATGGAACTTTAACAATTACCACTGAAAATGGTGGTACTGTTGAAATCTTATATGATGGTTATGTACAAGAAGTAGAAGATCGTTATAATACAAGTCAAAATAAATTAATTTATGGTGTTATTTATAACTATACACCTGCTGAAGGTTTTGTCGGCTATGATCATTTTGATATTAAACTTATTAATGGTGATACTGAAATAACATTTAATGCTACAATTTATGTATTACCAGGTGTAGAAGATTTTAATTTTGACAATCTTGATTATAGTGGAGTTTACTTATTATCTAATTCAGAATGGTTAGAAGAAGTAAGAGAAGGTTATGAACAAGGTGATCCATATATTACAGAATGGATTAACTATTATGAAGCTCAATATGCTGTATTTACTCCTACTGGTGTACCAGCAGAATCTCGTACAGCTATGGAACAATTAGCAATCTTATATCAAGTTACAGGTGACTCTAAATATAAGGATATGTGTTGGGAACAAATGGAGCCAATTGTTGCTGATACAAGTTATGGTGATGGAACATTAATTCGTATTTCTTGGGGTAAGGACTCTAATGGTTTCTTAGATGCAGCGATGGTTACTTATAGTGTGGCCTTTGCTTATAACTATATTAAAGATGACTTAAATGCTGAACAACAAAGAATAGTTTTAAAAGCTTTATATGAAGAAGGTTTTTATTACTTTGAAAATTTAGATAATGTTAATGTTTTATTGCATGGTAACAATCACTGTTTATTAGTTTGTGGTAACTTAGCGGTAGCTGCTTTATCAGTAATGAGTTATGATGGTGAGTTAGATGTAAAAGTTCCTACAGGTGAAGCAGGAGCTTTAGAAGATGCTAAAATCAATGTAAGAGAAATGGCAGCCGAAACTGTTATGACTGCTTATAGATTCTTACAAACTGGTTTAGTTCACTATTCACCTACTGGTGGTTTCCCTGAAGGTCCATCATATTCAATTTATGCGCATCGTAATATGGTCAATTTATTAGCTACTATGTATAACCTATATGGTACAGATGAAGAAGGCAATATTAATTCATTTGGTCTAGATGAAATAACTGGTATTACTGAATATATTAATTACCCATTATACACATCAACTCCAAATTATGAATCTTTCTATTATGCTGAGTCAGATTATTCGAATAATCAGCCAGCCTTATTATGGTATACAAGAATAGATGAAGATAATATAAATGCGGCCGTTTTGCCATTATTAGCTCACGAAAATGAACAATATAATATTCAAAATTTATTATGGTATAAACCAGGTTTATTTGATAAAGTAGATCTTCATAATATGGAAAGTAAAGATATGTTACTAGAAAACCATGAAATTGCTACTTTCCGTTCTGAATTTGGTGATGAAATGGCCTTATTTACAGGTTTAAAGGGTGTTGATGATAATACTAATAATTTCTCACATAAGAACTTAGATAGTGGTACTTTTGAAATCTATGCTTTAGGTGAAAGATTTATTGGTAACTATTCAAATGAAACATATAATACTATAGTTCCTGATGGTTATTGGGATTATGATTATCAAAGATGGACTTATTATAAAAAAGGTGCTCAAGGACAGAATACTCTAGTAATTAATCCTGATGAAGAACCGGTTTTAACTCAAGATCCTTATGAAAATGCACCTATTACTCGCTTTGAATCAAATGCTTCAAGTGGTATTTCAGTTATTGATTTATCTAGAGTTTATAAGGCGCAAGCTTTAAGTGTAACTAGAGGTTTAAAAATTTTCAATAATCGTCAATATGTTATGGTTCAAGATGAATTTAATTTAAGAAAGGAATCAACATTATATTGGAGTGCTCATACTGAAGCTAGAGTTGATTTATTGACTGATAAGTTAGCTAGATTAACTTTAAACAATAAGAGTATATATGTATTAATTACTAGTGAATTAGGTACATTTACTAAAATGAGTGGTAATACTCCACTTCCTGGTACAATTGGTAATTTCTGCAATTTAAACAATGATGGTGTTACTAAACTTGTTATTGAATTAGATAATATTATTAATGGTACATTAAATGTTGTATTTATTCCAAGTTTACAAGAAGTTACGGAATTCACAAATTATGAAGTGACACCAATTGCAGATTGGACATTAGATGAAGATACATATTTCTCAGATATTACAGCTGAAAGTATTGATTTTGATGTAAATCCTAATGAAGCGTATGGTCAAGGTTATTTATATGAATTTAATAAATATCAATATACATATTTAGTTCAATTAGCTAAAGGCACAACAAGTATTCCTGATTTTGTTGTTGAATATGATGAGTCTAAATATGATTTAGAAATAAATAAATCTGATTTATTCAATGAATTAAGTACCGTTACTTTAACAGACAAAGAAACTGGTGAGAGTAGAACTTATAGTTATAAATTTGTTGCTGATGTTATGACGCAAGCCAATGAATATGCTGATTATGAAGTCTTAAATATAGCTAATGCCAGTGGTAATGATTCTGCTAGTGCTTTAATTGATGGTGATTCAAAAACAGGTATAAAAGCTAATACACGTCAAGAAATTATATTTGAATTAGATGATGTACGAGACTTAACTGATGTTTTAATTAGATTTAATGGTGGTATTAGAAATACATATTATTTTGATGTTTATTATTCTGAAGATGGGCAAAATTATAAATGTGCATATTTTGCAGGTCAAAATTCAAATAATATTGGTGATGAAGTTTATACTTTAGGTCATATAAAAGCTAAATATATTAAGATAATATTCTATGGTAATAACAATGATGATTCTATTGATGTTGCCGAAGTTAAATTCTTAAATAATGGTGCAAGCGGAACAATTAATAATAACAGTGATAATAACAATAATAACTTAACTTGGATTATAGTTGGTTGTGTAATTGGAGCTGTAGTATTAGTTGGTGTTGGTGTTACAGTATTTATTGTTTTAAAAAAGAAAAAAGGAGATAAAAGCAAATGTTAAAGAAAGTTTTAATGACAGTTGCAGCAGCTAGTAGCGTTTTGGCTCTAGCTGGTTGCGGTGGTAGTAGTGGCGGTGAATTTGAAATTTTCTTATATCAAGAAAATACAGTTTATAATGCCGATATGCCAGTCTTTCAAAGAGCTAATGAATATGCTGGTATAACATTAGAAGGTGTTTTACAAAAGTATGACACTAACTATGATAACAAATATGTTCTAAGTGGAAAATATGCGGA
Source organism: uncultured Acholeplasmatales bacterium (assembly GCA_944324705.1). GTDB lineage: Bacteria > Bacillota_I > Bacilli_A > Acholeplasmatales > Anaeroplasmataceae > CALUXS01. Next base: position 66,851 of record CALUXI010000004.1, on the reverse strand, counting down.
TATTGTAGTAAATGATCAAGATACAATTGAATCTACAGCCCTAGATGAAGGTATATTTGCTGATTTAACAGATTTAATTACAGAAGAAAATGCTCCAAATTTATATAAATATTTCCAAGAAAATCCAGAACAAAAAGCTTGGGCTACAGCATCTGATGGTAAAATTTATGGTATTCCTTTCTATACTGAAGGTCAAACTGCTAAAGGTTACTTTATTAGAATGGATTGGGTAAGAAAATTAGATGAAGCAGGTAAGTTACCTAAAGGCTTAGAAGCAACTACTGAAAGCTTAAATAATATGAAAGTTGCTCAATTAGAAGAATTATTATTAGCTTTTCTTGATAATGCTAGTTTAATTTCAGAAGACCCACAAAATGTAATCCCATATTTTGATCGTGATGTAGATTTTGCAATTTCTGAACTTGCTTCACTTTGGGGAGCTACAGCAGACTATTATATTGATGATGCAGGTAAAGTTCATTATGGTGTTATAGAAGATTCATTCAAAGATGCAATGAACAATATGATTCGTTGGTTTAGAGAAGGTTTAATTGATGATAGAATTTTTGCTAACAACAATAATGAAGACTATCGTGTAACATTATTTGCTCAAGATGTTGGTGGTATGACTCATGACTGGATTGGTACTACATATTCATTTAACAGCGATGTATATGCTTCTAACTTAGTAGAAGATTTTGAATTAGTTTGTATTTTACCTCCAATTAGAGAAGATGGAACTCGTGTTGAACCTACTACTCGTAAATTAATTGGTAATGTTACAGCTATTTCTAATGACTTAAGTGATGAAGATAAATTAACACTATTAAAATGGATTGATTTCTTCTTTAGTGAAGAAGGACAAGATTTACAAAACTTTGGTGTTGAAGGTGAAGATTATAATATTGTTGATGGCGAATATGTTTATACTGATAATATCTTAAATGATAATAATACGGCATTACAAAATCTATATAATAGAGGTTGCCAACTTCAAAATGCTGGTGTTCAAAACTTCGCTTATGAAGAAGCATGGTTAGATCCTGCTGCTGCTCAAGCAATGAAAGATTATGAACCATATTTAAATCAACATTATAATGATTTAATTTATCCAAATGCTAAATTAACTAGAGATGATTATAAAGCAGTTAATACAGCTAAGAGTGCTATTGCTGCCATTTATGAAACACAAGTTGCTCAATGGGTACAAGGTAAAAATGAGATTAGCGATGCAGCTTGGAATCAATTTAAAGCATCTATTCAATCAAATGTAGATATTGTTCTAAATGTTTTACAAGCACGTGTAGACGCAGGCGATTTATAATGTAGTTAGGGGGTAGAACCTAGATGGAATTATATAATAAGCAAGATAGTCCTTCCTATATCGGCTTAGTTAAATGGTTAAGTGATACTGATTTAACTAAAATAAAATATGTAATTGATGGTAAAATTAATTATTTATATCTTAGTAATAAAGCTACATATAATCTTTATCTAGGTTCTTATTCCTACTTTTATTTAGAGGATAATAAGAATTTAGAATTTAAATTACTTAAATTTAAAGAAAGTGAATTCTTTAATAAATATGAAATAAGAAGTACTACAACTGAAATTATAAAATATAGTTTAAATAAGAATTTATTATATGATGATATATTAATAAATAATGGTGAAAACACATATCTAGCCATTAAAAGAATCTTAAACTTAGCTTTAATATATAAAGAAAGTAGAAAAGAAGAACTATTGAATCGAATAATATATGGTTTAGATTTTATAATTAATAATTATTATACAGGTAAAACAAATTATACAGGTAATTGGTGGCCTTATGAAATAGGAATACCAAGAGCTATGTTAGAAACCTTATTTATAATACATAAAGATATAAATAAATCTAAATTATATGAATATTTAAATGTAATTAATTTCTATTCCCCTAATGCTTTATATATCTTTTATAGAAGAAATTGGCCAAATCAAAAATATGAAGAAGCAACTTATGCTAATTTAGCTGATAACATTTATATAGGAACTTTGAAAGCTATTTTAGCTAGTGATAAAGAGTATTTAAATTATTTATTCAAATTAATCAAAAAGACTTTAAATATAACAAAAGCAGGAGATGGTTTTTATCCTGATGGTAGTTTTATTCAACATAAAAACATACCATATAATGCTTCATATGGTGAAGTATTATTAAATTCATTAGCTAAGATTTTAACTATTTATCAATTATTAGATTATGATATTACAAATTATTTAAATAGAATAACAGAATTAATAAAATTAAGCTATGAGCCTTTCTTATACAATCATCTAGCTTTAAATTGTGTAAGGGGGAGAGCTAGTTCAAGAGATAAACAAGATGAGGCTTATAGTTATAATATAATTATTAAAGCTATTAAAGAAATATATAGTTTAAGTAAAAATAAAGAGTTAGAAGTATTAATTAATAATTTAGAAAATAATAATTATAGTACCTTAGTTAAATCATTTAATTATATGGATAGATATATTTATCGTAATAATGATTATTTATTAGCTTTTAGTAATAATTCTAGTTATATTGCTAATTATGAATCAATAAATAATGAAAATATTTTAGGAGATTATTCTAGCAATGGTATTTATGAGATTTATTACAATAATAGTGAGGTAAAGAAAGTTATTAATAATAATCATTTTATGTTAATGGGCTCTTTAAATAGTGATATTAAAGAAGATGCCAATACTATTTATACAGATAATTTAAGTGCTGCTAGTAGTATTGATGATTTATTAAATATTTTATTTATCAATAATACATATTATAAAGCTAACATATCACGTTTTGTTTTACATAATTCTTTTGTTTGTGTAGGGACAAATATTAAGAGCAAGGAAGACTTACATTTAGTTATTTATGATAATGATGTAATAAGTATAGATAATGATAAGGCATATAATGATAAGGTGCTAATAAAAAATGTAAATGGAGCTAAATTGATTAATTATCAAGAACAAAGATCTTATAAAGATTTAAATTTAAATAATAGTGATACAATCTATAATATTTCTAGTAAGAGATTAATTATTGATAATATTAAAGATTATACATATCAAATTTATCCTTTATTTAAGGGAAAATTCGATGATTATAATTTAGTAATAGATAATGATTATCATATCTTAAAATATTTAAATTATATTTTTGTAAACTGTTTTAAAAACTTAAAATATAATGATATGAAAGTTAATGGTAAATGTTCTATTCTTTTAAAATATGTAGATGATTTAATTTATCTTAAAATTAATACAGGTAAAAGAAGAATTACTAAAATTGAATTAGAAATAAGTGGTTATAATTTAATTGAAAGTGATTTAAAAGTAGAAAATAATATCTATTATGTACCTGATGAATTAGAACATTTGTTAGTTATGAGGAAGAATAATGAAAAAAATTAAATGTTTAATCTTCTTAATTCTACTTATAATTTCTTTTAATATTATTAATTATCAAATTGAAGCTAAAGAAAAAAACTATTTAGAGGCTAAAAATTATATTACTTTAAGTCCTAATAAAGATAATAGTCAAGAAATTGAAGATTTTTTGGAAATATGTCAAGAACAAAATAAAGATGCCTATTTTAATAGTGGAACCTATCTTTTAAAAGAAAATGTTAAACTAGTTGAAGGAGTATCTTTACTAGGATCAGATTTAACAATCTTTAAAGGAGAAAATGGAGATTATCAAGTAACAATTTTTGATGATCTTAATACTCCTAATATTACTATAGAAAGTATCATATTTGATAATGTTACTATTTATAGTCAACAAGCTAATTCTAATAATTGGGTAATTAAAAATAATATTTTCCTAAATGCTAAAAAAGTAAGTTTAGATACAGACCCAGGTCTTAAACCTGACAGCAGTAACCAAAATGGTGGAGAAAACACCGGTTATTACATTTTAAAGAGTAAGACTAATGGGGAAATTTCTAGTAACTTATTTTTACGGGATGAATATAGTTTAGGGCGTGGTATTGCTGTTTATCAAAGCTATGATGTAGTGATTAAAGATAATTATTTTGGTTGTTTAGAAGACTTAGACTCTAGTATTGTTAGTGATAGTGTTAAAACTTTAAAAAATAAATTATTAAAGTTAGATGATTTTGATTTTACTTTAAATCAAGGTTATTTTATGACAGCTATTAATGTTATTAGTGGGGACAATAATACAGAGATTTTAAGTAATCATTTCTCATTAAATAAAAATTTGACTGAAATTAATTATGAGGATAAGAGTGGTGTAAGTCTTGGTTATAATAGAGATCATATTGTTTATGCTAAAGAGTATAACAATTTAAAGGTAGTAGGGAATTATTTTAAAGGTCAAAATAAAAACCAAGATGGTGGTCTTAAAATTAGAAATGGGGAAAATGCGTTAATCTATAAGAATATTTTTGAAGATAATTTAGTTTTACTTTATATTCAAACAGGTTCTAATAAAAATTATTTTAAAAATACTTATATTAGTAATAATATTTTTCTTAATCAAGATTATATATCTACTAGATATGAGTTAACATCGCCAAATAACTCTTATACTAAATCTAAATATATTACCCAAAGCTTCTTAATTTATTTTAAAAATTACATTGCTAGTTCAGAAATTTCTAATTTAACTATTGAAAATAATAAAATATTATCTTTAGGTTTAATAAATGAAGAAATGCGAATTGAAGGCTATAATAATGATTTAACTAGTAACATTTATTTAGAAAATAATACTAATTATCTAAATAAAGATATGAATATTGTTTCTGATTATGATTATAATTTAGGAACTAAGTATGAAACTGATTTAATTAATAATTATAAAGATATTGATGAATATAGTTTATTAAATATAGAGAAAGCTCAAATAGAAATTGAAAATGAAAAAATTAAAACGCCAAATACTTATTTAAATAATTATAAATATAATAACGAAGAATTAAAATTAGATACTAATTATGAAGTTTTAACTACTTTAACAAATAATGAAAATATATTAGTAGAAGAGGAAATAGAAACAATTCCTAGTACGAAATATCAAATTCTTAAACTTAATATTCCTAGTCTTATTAATATAGATTGTCATTTACATCAAGTGATTAATTTAAGTGATTACTTAGATTTAGACTTATTTAGTAATTATGATGTTTTAAACTATGATGAAAATTATTTTACCATAAATAAAAATAATGATATCTTAATAGAACCTCAAATGATTGGTAATAATTTAGTTATTACTTTAGATTGTGGCGGGTTTAATATTACCTTAAATATTAGTGTGGATGATGAAGTTTTAAGTGATTTTGAGGTAATGGATTTAAATATTAAATTAGGAGAAGAAACTGATTTAGTATTTAGTGGCATTGAAGGATATCCTTATGAATTTACTTTTAGTTATAATGAAGATTGTCTAAGCATTAATGATTTAAAAGTTATGGGTTTAAAAGTAGGTAGTCATATTGTTAAAGTAAAAGAAACTTATAGTCAAATTGTTAAATATTTTAAAATTAATGTTAGTGCTAATGATTTAAATATTATTAAAAATATTGAACTTGGTTTAAATTTTAGTCTAAATCAAGAACTACTAAATAAAAGTACTTTAAACTATGATACAACTAAATTGAAAATTGAAGATAATTTATGTTATGGGTTAGTAGTAGGGACATATAACCTAGAATTAAATTATGATGGCAAGATTATAAATTATATAATTAATGTAAGGGCTAAAGAAAATATCTTAGTCAGTGATTTAACGCTTAATTTAAATGAAACAAGTAGTTTAGATTTAATTTATAGTGGGGATATTTCTAATTTAGAATTTATTTATAATCCTAGTTGTATAGAAATTAATAATTTAGAAGTTAAGGTTTTAAAAGTAGGAAGTCACGGTTTAAGTGTTATTAATAAAGTGAATAATGAGATTATAAATATCATAATTACTGTCACTAATGCTTAACAAAATATTTTAAATTATGTTATAATGAGGTAAATTTTATGGTTGGTGAAGTAATTATGGCGTTTGATTTAAAAAAATTTAGTAGTGTATTAAATCCTAATAAAATTGAATTTTCTAAGTCTGAACAGAAGGTTCATGATTTTGTAGTAGCTAATCCTTTACAAGTTGTTTATGAATCTTTAAGTAGTATAGCAGCTAAAATTTGTGTTGGTGAGGCCACAGTAGTTAGATATTTTAAAAAATTAGGATATTCTAATTTTACAAATTTTAGAATGGCAGTTTATAAAAATTATGAAAATTTACATGTTGCTAATGATAGCCCATTTGTTGATAATATATGTGAAAATATGATTGAAGTTATTAATACGACTAAAGAAAATCTAAATATGAATAATATTGAAGAAGCAAGTAGATTAATGTTAAACTCTAAATATGTCTTAATTGCTGGTATGGGGATTAGTCATACATCGGCTCTTGATATGTTTACGAAATGTTTAAGAATTGGTTTACCAGCTATAGTTATCGATGATAGTCACTTTAATTATATGTATATGGCTGTAGCAGAAAGTAAAGATATGGTTTGTTTATTATATTCATTTTCTGGTGAAACAGAAGAAATAATAAATATTGCTAAGAGATGTAAAGAAAAAAATATTAAAGTAATTGCTATATCTAATTATTTAAATTCAACGTTATATAACTATGCAGATGTTTTCTTACAAACTAAAGGTTTTGAAAACGATATAAATGGTGGTTTTTTTAGTTCAAAACTATCACAATTATTTATAAGTGACGTTTTAATTACTAATTGTGCATTGAAAGATGAAAATAAAACCCATACATATAATCAATTAGTAACTAATTCGGTGATAAAATGATTTTAGAAATAAATAGTGATAAATTATGTGTTGGCATAAATTCACTAGGGGCAGAACTTGCCTATTTGAATATTAAAGGAATAAATATCTTGTGGCAAAAAAATAGTTTATGGTCTGAACAAAGTCCAATCTTATTTCCAAACATTGGATCTTTTAAAGATAGTAAATACATTTATTTAGATAAGACTTATGAGGCTTTTGTTCATGGTTTTGCTAAAAGAAGTGAATTCATTGTTGTTGATAAACGCAAAGATGAAATAACTTTATTATTATCTAATAATAAGTTTAGTTATCCCTTTAATTTTAATTTATTTATTAATTATAAGATTGTAAATGATATATTAAGTATAAATTTTAAAGTTACAAATTTAAGTAGTAATGTAATGTATTTTGCCTTAGGTTTTCATCCGGGATATGATTATTTTGGCTTAAATAAATTACTTGGTGACAATTGTTTAGAAATTAAAAAAGAAAATTATGAATCAATAGATTTTACTGGTAGTTACGTTAGTGGTAAACATAAAGAAAAACTTGAAATAATGCCATTTTCTAAAATGTCTAAAATGCTTATAGAACCTAGGACATTATGTTATAAAGATTTAAATGAAATAGGAATTATTGGCAAAACTAGTAAAATTTTAATTAAACACGATATGCCATATACTGCTTTTTGGCAAAAAATACCAGAAACTGATCCTAAATTTTTATGTATTGAATCATGGTATGGTTTGCCAGATATTTTAGATGCTGACTTAGATTTAAGTCAAAAAGAAACTTTAATAAGTTTAAATCCAAATAGTAATTTTGTAACTAAATATATAATTCAATATATTGAATGATTAAGAGGAGAAACAATGGCAACAGTTGTATTAAAGAATGTAAATAAAATTTATCAAGGGGGAAATCAAGCAGTATTTGATTTTAACTTAGATATAAATGATAAAGACTTTATTGTATTAGTAGGTCCATCTGGTTGTGGTAAGTCTACAACACTTCGTATGATTGCTGGTCTTGAAGATATTACATCTGGGGAACTTTATATTGATGGTGAATTAATGAATGACGTTTTACCTAAAAATAGAGGTATTGCAATGGTATTCCAATCTTATGCTTTGTTCCCACACATGACAGTTTATGATAATATGGCATTTGGTTTGAAATTGAGAAAAGTTCCAAAGGATGAAATTAAAAGAAGAATCAATGAGGTTGCCCATACATTAGGTCTTGAACAATATTTAGAACGTAAGCCTAAAGCTTTATCAGGTGGTCAAAGACAAAGAGTTGCTTTAGGTAGAGCTATAGTTAGAGATGCTAAAGTTTTCTTATATGATGAACCATTATCTAACTTAGATGCTAAGTTACGTGGACAAATGCGTTCAGAAATTGCGAGAATTCACAAGAGAATTGGGGCAACTTCAATATATGTTACTCACGATCAAGTTGAAGCTATGACAATGGCTACAAGAATCGTTGTAATGCGTGATGGCCATATTCAACAAGTTGGAAGTCCTGAAGAAATTTATACTCATCCGGCTAATGTTTTTGTTGGTGGTTTCATTGGTACTCCAGCCATGAACTTTATTAATGGTATTGTTGATGAAAAAGGTGTTTTCACCACCGTATCAGGTACTCATAAAATGAATTTACCAAAATCTAAATTTACTAAGATTAAAGAATTAGGTTTAGTAAATCATAAGATTGTAATTGGGGTAAGACCAGAAGAAATTTATTTAGATGAAGAAAACATAGTTCGTTTAGCTAAATCACAAATTGAAGTAACTGTAGATTTATGTGAAATGTTAGGTCATGAATCTAATGTTCATTTTGATATTGAAGATCAACATATAATTTGTTTAGTAAGTTCTAAACATAAAGTGGCTGATGGTTCAAAATTAAAAGTAGCAATTGATTTAGAAAATTGTCATTACTTTAACGCCGAAGATGAAATGAATATCTTCAATGAAGGCTATATTCCAAATGCCAATTCTGAAGAAGAAGTTAAAGAAGAAACTGAAGAAAAAGTTGCTTAAATTTAATATTCATAAGGAGATGGCATGTCAATACAATGCCATCTTTTGTTTTAGAATGAACTTTTATTGACAAAAAAAAGAAGAAATCAAGATTCTTTTAAAAGGTAACCTCAATTTCTTCTTAAACTTGTAGTCAACTAATAGTAGATACTTTTTTCTAAAGCTAAAACATTTTTCACGACCGATTACTATTTTCATTGAACTACTTATTTATTTACACTAAGTAAAGGTTTTTCTCCTCTTTACTTAGTGTATTCCTCTTTACACCTATATATTAGCACACTATGAAAGCGCTGTTAATATATTTTTACTTAAAATAATTTAAGTTTTGAATTTAATTTTTAAAAAAATTTTAACTAATTATTAAATGTTACAATTATATTTTGTAAAATTTAAAAAATAACTAAAAATACTTTATTTTATTTCATAAATATAGTATTATATTTCAAGAGGTGTGATAGAAATGAATTATATTAATGAAGTGTATGAAAATTTAAAAAATAAATATGCTAATGAAGTAGAATTCTTACAAGCAGTTAAAGAAGTATTAGAATCTATTGAACCAATAATTGCTGAAAATGAAGAATTATATCGTAAAAATAAAATTCTTGAAAGAATTACTACACCAGATAGAATCATAAGTTTTAGGGTTCCTTGGGTAAACGATAAGGGTGAAGTAGAAGTTAATATGGGTTATCGTGTACAATGGAATAACGCAATTGGTCCTTATAAAGGTGGACTTCGTTTACATCCTTCTGTTAATCAAAGTATCTTAAAATTTTTAGCCTTTGAACAAACATTCAAAAATTCACTCACTAGTCTACCTATGGGTGGTGGCAAAGGCGGTAGTGATTTTGATCCTAAAGGTAAAAGTGATAGGGAAGTTATGGCCTTTTGTCAAAGTTTTATGACAGAATTATATAAATATATAGGCCCAAATCGTGATGTTCCGGCTGGTGATATTGGGGTTGGAGCTCGTGAAATTGGTTATTTATATGGACAATATAAAAAGATTGTTGGTAATTATGAAGGAGTATTGACTGGTAAAGGTTTAACTTATGGTGGCTCTTTAGTTCGTACAGAAGCTACTGGCTATGGTCTTTTATATATTACTAATGAATTATTAAAAAATCATAATATTGATATTAAAGGTAAAACAATTGTTATAAGTGGAGCCGGTAATGTTGCAATATATGCTTGTGAAAAAGCTATGGAATTAGGCGCTAAAGTAGTTAGTGTTTCGGATTCTAATGGTTATATTTATGATCCTGAAGGTATTGATTTAGCATTATTAAAAGAGATAAAAGAAGTTAAACGTGCTCGTTTAACCGAATATAAGAAAATGCGCCCTCAGTCTTCATATCATGAAGGTAAAGGAGTATTTAAATTAAAATGTGATATAGCATTACCTTGTGCTACCCAAAATGAGTTAGATTTAGAAGATGCTAAAGCACTAGTTAAGAATGGCTGTCTTGCTGTATGTGAGGGAGCTAATATGCCTACTACTTTAGAAGCTACTAAATATTTACAAAAACATAAAGTGCTATTTATTCCTGGTAAGGCTGCTAATGCTGGTGGGGTAGCAACTTCTGGCCTTGAAATGAGTCAAAATAGTTTAAGACTAAGTTGGTCATTTAAAGAAGTAGATGCTAGATTAAAAGAAATAATGATAAATATTTATAACAATATGGCTGAAGTAGCTAAGAAATATAATTTAGGTGATGATTTTGTGGCTGCTGCTAATATTTGTGGTTTCTTAAAAGTTGTAGAGGCTATGCTAGCTCAAGGAATTGTATAAGCAAATCTTTAGACAAGATAATTAGTTTAGGTTATAATGTAGCTAAATTAAGGAGGAATAATTATGGCAGAATTAAAATTAACAAAAGAAAACTTTGATGAAGTAATAAAAAGTGGTGAAAAAACATTAGTAGATTTCTGGGCACCTTGGTGTGGTCCTTGCCGTATGTTAGGTCCAATCATTGAAGAAATTGCTAATGAAGTACCTAATCAAGTTGGTAAAGTAAATGTAGATGAAGAGGAAGAACTTGCCGCTAAATATGGTGTATCTAGTATCCCTACAGTAATTGTTTTCCAAAATGGTAAGGAAGTAGCTAGAACAGTAGGTTATCAACCTAAACAAAATTTTTTAAATTTACTTAAATAATTAGAATGTTTAGATCAGTTTAAAACTGGTCTTTTTTGTTATATGCTTGAAAATATATATTTAAGATTATATAATGAAATTGAAGTGACTAACTATTAAATTTGTGGAAAGGAGAATTAATAAATATGTGACCACATATTTATTGTATGTGAACGAAATGAGTTTAAAACATATAAAAGGAATATTGATTTTAGTAATGTTTATTTGTGTTTTTAATGTCACATCAAATGCAAAAGCCAACGATAATGTTTGGCAACTTCTAGGTTATAGAAGAACATATAATTCAAGTGGAAAATATGGGACTCTAAATTTTCAAGTTTCAAACTATAAGTTGAATGAAGAGTATAATCAAGATGAAGATTATAATTATTATGCTGTAAGAGCAGATGCTAGTTTATCATTATTTGAAAAATATCAAACAGCTGAAGAAAAATTTTGGGGTGGTCTAAAGTATGTGTGGCTTAATGCTGGGATAGAATTTTTATGTTATATTGATGGATATGATGTAGGCAATTTAGAATTAATAAGTTATTCGCCAAACACGCAGTTGCCAGAAAAAGAATATAATAATGCGTTAAATTTAAATTTGGGTTTTAGTGGTTCTGATTTAGAAGCAGGAATTGATTATACTTTTTCTACTAGTTATGCAACAAATTTTAAAACGATGATTAATAAATCTAATACTACTAATAAATTTATAGATATTTGTTTCACGTATGATGGTTACACAATTAGTAATTTTAATGCGGGAGATTATTTACTTGGCTTTTTAGGCGGTGGTGTCATATTAGAAGGTTTAATGTTATTAGAAAATGGGACAGTTAGACATAATGAAGACTCTTATAAGACTTTTCAACAAGAAATGAAAGATGGAATAGCTTTTATATATCGTAGACCTAAAAGTGATAATGGTGGTTTTCCTTTATGTGTATATTGTTATGGGACACAATTATATATTGATTATGATTGGGCGAATTCACACGATTTTGACGAAATTATGATTTCAAGTGGTATGATGACAATAGCCTAAAGTGAATAGAGGTGGTTTATTTGCTAGAATTAAAGAATGTATCTAAGTATTATGATAATCAAAAAGTATTAGAAAATATTAGTTTAAAATTACCTGATGTTGGTTTATTTTTAATTAAAGGTAAAAGTGGTATAGGTAAAACAACTTTATTTAATCTAATAAGCCATTTAGATAGTCCTACAAATGGTGATATTTGTTATAATAGTAAATCTTATAAAGAAATGAAAGAAAATGATATAGCTAATTTAAGAAAAGAAATAGGTTTTATTTTTCAAGATAGTAATTTAATTAATAATTTAACTATTAAAGATAATTTAGAGTTAGTTAAATTAATAGCTAAAACTAATATAGATATAATAGAAGTATTAAATAAACTAGGTATAGCTAATGTAATTAATAAATATCCTAATATACTTTCTGGTGGTGAAAAACAAAGAGTAGCCATAGCTATAGCTTTAATTAAGGACGCTAAAATAATACTAGCAGATGAACCAACTTCAAATTTAGATGAAGAAACAAGAAAAGAAGTATTTAAAATATTAGAAGAAATAAGTAAAGAAAGACTTGTTTTAATAGTTAGTCACGATTCTTATTTAATAGAAAATATTAAAAATAATATTTTATTAAGTGATTTATTTAATAATAATTATGATTTTAGTAATAATTTAGTAATAAATAAAAAGAAGAATTATAATAAAATTAATCCTTTAAATTATTTAAAATATTCCTTAAAACTAATTAAGAAAAGTAAATTGTTATATTTATTTAGTTTGTTGTTTTTTTGGATTATATCTTTTATTTCAATTCTTTTATTTACTGCTTATTTTAATGGTGAAAGTAAACAAATTAAGAATTTATTTAGTTCTTATGATATAGATAAAGTAGTTTTATATGATAAGATGTATAATAGTTTTTATTATAAAGATTTTGCTGATAAAATGGACTTAGAAGATAATACAATATATTATACAAAAATAGATAAAAGAGATTTAAGTTATGGAATAGTTATTGATAATTCAATAAAAGATAATGAAATATATATTGATGAAGGATTAAAAGAAGTTTTTTTAGCTGATGGTCTAATTGATGATTATCAAATTAAATTAGCAGGGATAACATTTACAATCACTAAAATATATAACTATAAACATTATGATTCTAATAGTGTATCTATGTCGTATACATTTAACAATTCTTTATATTTAAATGCTAAATCTTTTTTGCTTTTAAATGATGAAGAAACTATGAAAGATTATTATGGTGCTTATTTTATAAATAGCAATTATCAACCGTGTACAGATAATTACATTATATCTGAAAGAATATATTATGATTTAAATTTAAAAGATGATGAAATTATAATGCCAGATTTTACAAAAAATGAATTTTCTAGCGGTGACATAGTTAAAGTTTTTGATGATAATTATAAAATTGTAGAATTTTCAAATGATAGTACTACCTTTTTTAGTGAAAATGTATTTGCTAATATTGTAGCTAAATATTCATACACATTATTTAATAATGCTACTTTTATAGGAAAAGAATATAAAATAAATGATGATACAATTGAATTTATTACTAAAAATAGGGATAATTTAGGCAATGAAAAATATAATATTGACTCACCATTAGCAAATGATATTAGTAAAATATTAAGTTTTCATAAACAAACAGTTGGCAATACTTTATTAGTTATTTATCCAATAGTTATATTTGTAGTGATTTTAATGGTAATTTTTATATTTTATTCATTTTATAGAAATTATAAAAAAGATATGGGATTTGTTTTATCATTAGGATCAAGCAAAATGAAATTAATCTTTGTATATTTCACTCCTTTGTTAACAGTAACTTTATTAGCTTTATGTTTAGGTAGTATAGTAGAATTGTTTGTAATAAAACCTTTAAATAATATTATATTAGAAATTTTATTTGTTCATTCTTATATTGAATTGATAAGATTTGATATTTTAGCTGTTTTTACAACTTTTGGAATATTATTAGCGTGTTTTATTATTTGTTTTATAATTTTAAATATAATTTTTATTAAGAAGAAAACTATAAATATAATATATGATAGATAATTTTTAAAAATAAAAAAGTCCGTACGCAATAGAACTTACTAAAAGTGTATCGGACATAGATAGTTATAGTGGTGCCGCAAATAGGATTTGAACCTACGACCTCCGCTTTACGAGAGCGTTGCACTACCACTGTGCTATTGCGGCATATGAGAATTATATCATATTTAAAAACGTTTTTAAATAAAAATTGACAACTTGTTATAATTTTAAATAAAGGGCTATTTTAGCCTTTTTTTTATCTATGATTTGTAGTATCATATGTATGTAAATAATGCAAAATTTGAGGTGTTAATATGCGTAAAACAAAAATTATTTGTACACTAGGTCCGGCATGTGATGATGATGTGACATTAAAGACAATGATTCAAAAAGGTTTAGATTGTGCGAGATTAAATTTTTCCCATGGAACACATGAAGAACAAAAAGTTAGAATGGATAGAGTTAAAAGAATTAGAGAAGAATTAGGCATTCCATTACCAATCTTATTAGATACAAAAGGTCCAGAAATTAGAATTAGAGACTTTAAAAATGGTAAAATTAGTTTAAAAACAGGAGATGCTTTTACATTTAGTCCTGATAAAGATTTATTAGGTGATGAAACTATTTGTGGTTTAACTTATCCTAATTTAGCTGATTTTGTTAAACCTGGAGATAAGATTTTAGCTGATGATGGTAAAGTTAGTTTTAAAGTAACTAAAGTAGATGGTAGAAATATAGTTACCGAAGTATTAAATGATGGTAATTTATCAAATCATAAATCTATTAATATTCCTAATGTAATTATTGATATGCCATATATTAGTGAAGTAGATAGAAGTGATATTATTTTTGGAATTGAACAATGTGTAGATTATATAGCAGCATCTTTTGTTCGTCGTAAAGAAGATGTTTATGCCTTAAGAGAATTATTAGATAAATATGATACATCAAAGAAAATTAAAATAATTTCTAAAATTGAAAATACGGAAGGTATAGAGAAGATGGATGAAATTATTGAAGCTTCTGATGGTGTAATGGTAGCCCGTGGTGACATGGGAGTAGAAGTGCCATTTAAGATTTTACCAGGAATTCAAAAAGAAATTATTTCTAAGTGTTTTAGAGCAGGTAAAATTGTTGTAACTGCAACACAAATGTTAGATTCAATGCAACAAAATCCACGTCCTACTCGTGCTGAAGTTAGTGATGTTGCAAATGCAATTTATGATAGAACTACAGCAATTATGTTATCAGGTGAATCTGCAGCTGGTAAATATCCTATTGAAGCTGTTACAGCTATGGCAGATATTGCAGAAGCTACAGAAAGTAATATTAATTGGGAACGTAGATATCATATTAATAGTTTAGATTTAGGAGATAGTTTTAATAGTGCTATTTGTAATGCTGCTGTTAATAGTGCTTATCAAATTGATGCTAAAGCAATCATTTGTGTGACTATTAATGGTATTACTGCTTTTAATTTAGCTGCTTATCGTCCTAATTGCCCTATTATAGCGATTTGTGTAAACGAAAAGGCATGTCGTCAATTAAATTTAGCTTGGAATGTATATCCTATTTATGGTGAAGAAAAGAATAACACAGATGATTTATTTAAATATGCTATTGAAAAGGCTAAGAGTACAGGTTTAGTAAAAACAGGCGATAAAGTAATTGTAACTGGTGGTTCACGTATTGGTGATTACGGAACTGATACATTTAAATTACATATAATTTAATTATGGAATTAGAAAAATTAGTAGAAGAAAACGAATATTTAATAGAAAAATTTAATATTAAAGCTTATTATAATAAGAAGGATTATGCAGTAGTTGGTGCACTTTGTGCTTTAGAGGTTACTAATGAAGTACAAAAATTCTTTTCGGCTACCTTAAATAAAAATAAAGATATATCAGAAAAGTTAATGCACTTATATGGTTTATTACAATCTTTATTTGTTTCTATTGATGGTTTATATGAATTAGCATATTTAGTAAGTGGATCAAAAAAGTTTATTAATATTAACCAAAATAAAGATTTAAGAAACCTTAAACATATAAGAAATGATGTAGTAGGACATCCGGCAAATCGTAATACTAGATCAAAAGAGGCAGCTTATTGTATATTAGATAAAAATAGTATAACTAATGCTAAGTTTAATTATTTAATATGTAAAGATAAAGAAATAGTTGAAAAAGAAGTATTATTATTACCACTTGTTAATGCATATTATGAAGAAACAAATAGTTTACTTAAGAGTTTATTAAATATTTCTAATTTAAATATTGGTAATGAACATATTATATTGTTATTAAATAATTTATTAAAAAAATATCCATATTCAGATTTTTTAGTTGATTTAGGAAAAATATATAATGATTATTTAGAAAAACATTTTAATAAAGAAGTAAGAAATCGTTTTGTATATCGTTATAACTTAATTATTAAAATTAATAGTTTTAATAAAATAGAAATTGATAAAAACTTAAAAGATGATGTTATATATTTACAATTAACTAAGTTATATAATATTATTAGTTCTAAGGAAGTTAATAAAGTTAGACGTAGTAATATTATTAAAGCTTGTTATAGATTTATGCGTAAAAATTTAGACTTATATAATGATAGAATTTATTTATGTGATTTAAGTCATCCTTATTTTAATGAAACTTTAAATAAATTTATTAAAAGAGCTAACGGTAATGAGCAAGTATTATATTACTTTGATATTTTAGCTAAATTAGCTAACTTAAATGAATCTGATTTAGTTTATGCTTATGCTTTACCGCTTAAAAACTTTAAAAAATCTTGACTTTAACTATAAAATTAAATATAATATTCCCGTTGTTTTACAACTAAACTGAATAGACCTTTATTTAATTAAAGGGGAGTAGCAGACTTATTTAAGTTAATTATATTCGACATACCGATTTTATAATCCGGATATAATAATCTATCATGATGTGCAAGACCTTTATTCTGTTATGTGGAATAAAGGTCTTTTTTAAATAAATAAGGAGGAAAAATGAAATTAGAAGAAGTACTAAAACAACACGAAGTTGACCCAGCATCAGGGTTAAACGAAGAACAAGTTCTAAAAAGTAGAGAAAAAAATGGGGTTAATGAACTAGAAGAAGGGAAAAAACAACCATTAATATTGAAGTTTTTAGAACAATTTAAAGATGTTTTAATTATCATTTTAATTATTGCAGCCATTGTTCCAATTATTGTAGAAGCTGCGGTAAACAAAGGTCATATTGAACCTACAGAATGGATTGAGACAATTATTATTTTAGTAGTTGTTATCTTAAATGCAATTTTAGGTGTATTCCAAGAAAATAAAGCAGAAAAATCACTTGAAGCATTAAAGAAAATGAGTCAACCTAATTGTAGAGTTTTACGTAATGGTAAAATAGAAGTAATTCCTAGTCGTGATGTCGTTGTAGGAGATATAGTTTATGTTGAAGCTGGGGATTTTATTCCTGCTGATTGTCGAATTATTGATGCTACTGAATTAAAAGTTGATGAATCAAGTTTAACTGGTGAAAGTTTACCAGTAAGTAAACATAATAAAGAATTACCAGATGGAGATTTACCTTTGGGTGATCAAAAGAATAGATTATTTTCATCTACCTTTGCTACTAATGGTAAAGCTAAAGCTATTGTTATAGCTACAGGTATGCAAACTGAAATTGGTAAGATTGCTTCAATGCTTCAAACAAGTAAGAAGGAAGCTACCCCACTTCAAAATAAATTAGCAGTAGTTGGTAAAATGATTGGTATGTTATGCTTAATCATTTGTGCGGTTGTATTTGTTCTTGAAGTTGTAGGTGGTTATGTTCATCCTGAAAGTTTTGAAAGTGTAGCTGATATTTGGCTTGAAAGTTTTAAAGAAGCTGTTGCCTTAGCAGTAGCGGCAATTCCTGAAGGTTTAGCAGCTGTTGTAACAATTGTTTTGTCAATTGGTGTACAAAAAATGGTTAAACATAATGCCATTGTTAAAAAATTACCTGCGGTTGAAACTTTAGGTTCAACTAATGTTATTTGTTCTGATAAAACTGGTACTTTAACTCAAAATAAGATGACAGTTGTTAAATTATACCAAAATGAGTTAAAAGAAGTTAAGGATATTAAGCCAGAAGAAGCTAAAATGCTTGCTTACTTTGCAATTTGTTGTGATGCTAAAATTGAAGGTGACAAACGAATTGGGGATCCGACTGAATTAGCTTTACTTGATGTTAATAATAACGTAGGAACTGATATTTCTAAGATAAAGAGAGTTTTAGACTTACCTTTTGATAGTGAAAGAAAAATGATGACAACAGTTATTGAAGAAGATGGTAAGTTTGTTGCTATTACTAAAGGTGGACCAGATATCGTAATTGGCCTATCTACTAATAGTAAAGAAGAATTAACTAAGGCTAGAAACATGAATGAAGAAATGGCTAATAGTGCTTTAAGAGTTTTAGCTTTAGCAGTTAAAGTATTTGATAAATTACCTAATAAAGAAGATTTAGAAAAAGATATGGAATTTATTGGTTTGGTTGGTATGATTGACCCAGCTAGACCAGAAGTTAAAGATAGTATTGCTATTGCAAAACGTGCTGGTATTAAAACAGTTATGATTACAGGTGATCATATTACTACAGCACAAGCTATAGCTCGTGATTTAGGTATCTTAGAAGATGGTAAAAAAGCAATTGTAAGTCAAGAATTAGATAAAATTGATGATGAAACTTTAGCTAAAACTATTGATGATTATCGTGTATTTGCTCGTGTTGCACCTAAGGATAAAGTTAGAATTGTAGATGCATGGCAAAAGAATGATATGGTAGTTGCCATGACAGGTGATGGTGTTAATGATGCTCCAGCCTTAAAACGTGCCGATATTGGTTGTGCAATGGGTATTACTGGTACTGATGTATCTAAACAAGCTGCTGACATGATATTAACAGATGATAATTTTTCAACCATTGTTGAAGCAGTAAAACAAGGTAGAGGTATTTATTCTAATATTAAAAAATGTATTAGATTCTTATTATCAAGCAATATTGGTGAAGTAATTACTATTTTCTTAGCTACAGTTATTGGTTTATTTACACCTATTGGTACACCACTTTTAGCGGTACAATTATTATGGGTTAACTTAATTACTGATAGTCTTCCTGCTTTTGGTCTTGGTATGGAAGATCCAGAAGATAGTGTAATGCTTGAGAAGCCTCGAGCAAAAAGAGAAAGTTTCTTTGCAGGTCACGTTTCTATAAATATAGCATGTGAAGGTATTTATATTGGTTTAATTACATTGGCTGCTTTCTTAATTGGTGAATTCTGTTTTGGTGGTGAAGCATTAGGTCATACTATGGCATTCATGACTTTAGCTACTGCTGAATTATTCCATGCTTATAATGTTAAATCTGAAAATAGTATCTTCAGTAAAGCTACATTTAATAATAAAACTTTAAATATTGCGTTTATAATTGGTATGGCTTTACAATTTGCTGTATTATATATTCCAGGTTTAAATAATGTAGTATTCCAATTAGAACCATTAAATATAGCTCAATTAGGAACTGTATTTGGTTTAGCAATATCTGTAATTTTATTTATGGAGATTTATAAACTAATTAGAAGAAAAATATCTAAAAAATAGTTATTTGGGGCGATAAAATGTATTATATTCTTTATAATCCAAAGTCTAATTCTGGTAAAACTGCTAAACAAATAGTCGAATTTGCCAAAAAATTAGAGAAAAAGGGTAATCGATGTGAATTAGTTAATTTACTTACCTTAACTGATTATGATACGATTAGAAGTAATGTTAAAGAAGATGATTTAATTGTAATAGCTGGTGGGGATGGAACATTACACCGAGTTGTTAATACAAAACAATTTCAAACATTAAACAATAAAATATATATGTATCGTTGTGGTCGTGGGAATGATTTTGCCCGCGATCATAAAGGTAAGTTTTTTGAAATCACCGAATTAGTTAAAAATTTACCAATTGTAAAAATTAATGGTAAGGAAGAATTCTTTTTAAATGGTTTAGGTGTTGGTATTGATGCTTTAACATGTGAAAAGCAGATGCAAAATTATCTAATAGGTAAAAAAGAGTCTTATTTCAAAATTGCTTTTAAAGCTTTCTTTAATTTTAAACCTTTTGATTTAAATATTACAATTGATGGCAAAGAATATAATTTTGCTAAAGTTTGGTTTTTTGTTATTCAAAATGGTAAATACTTTGGTGGTGGGATGAAGGTTAGTCCTAATTCATGTCGTTTAGATGACAAATTAGAATTTGTTGTTGTTCACAAAGTTGGATTTAAGAAATTATTATGCATTTTCCCATTAATATTTTTAGGTAAACATACAATAGCTAAAAAATATGTTAAATTTATTACTGGCAAGAATTTTATTGCCAAACCGAACTATGATATTTTACAAGTTGATGGTGAAGTAGAAAAACTAGCAACAAGTTTAGAAGTTACACGTTTCTAGTTTACTTTTAACTAAATTTTTGCTAAAATTATAGATGTTTATGGAGGAATAATAATGACAGTATTAGAAAATGTACAAGCTATTATTGCTAAAAACTTAAATATTAATAAAGATGATATAAAATTAGAATCTTCTTTAGCTGATGATTTAGGTGCTGATAGTTTAGATGCAGTTGAGATTATAATGGATTTAGAAGAATGTTTTAATATTTCTATTGCTGATGATGCAGCTGAAAATATTAAGACTGTTAAAGATTTAGTTGAATATATTGAAAAGTCTCAAAAGTAAAGTACTGTGTTTGACACAGTATTTTTTAACATAGAGGAGGTTAATTTAAGTGGATTGGTATAATGTATGGCAACAAAGACATTGTTTTTTAGTTGAAAATAATGTTTTAAAAAAACAACAATTTGTCTTTACTCCTTTTATAAAAGTTAATGATGAAGGCTTTTTGAATGCTGATTTTAGAACATATTTAATCGCAGATAGTTTGGCTAGATATTATAGATATAAAAATTTACGAGTTTTATATAATATTGGTTTTGATACTTTAGCTTATACATCTTTTATGGCTAGTAAACAAAAAGGTAAAATACTAGATGATAAGTTAAGTAAAATATATTTACAAGAATTAGAAAATTTAGGTGTTGGATATATTAAAAATAAATTAGTAAGTACTAGAGACAAAGATGTTATTTATTTAATTGATAAAATATTCTTATATTTTTATAATAAGGGTTTTATTAAATATAAAGATTTAAAAGTATATCATGATGACTTTAAAGTTTATGATGAAATAGAATTAATTCATAAAGAGGAATTAAAAGAAGAGAAAGTATTTACTTTAGATTTTGAAAAATATATTAACGAAATTGTAGAGACTGTTTCTAATTTAAGTATTGATAATGAATTAAAAAATAAAATGCTAGCCTGTTTTAAGCCATATGATTCATTATATATTGACTTATATGCTCAAAATAATAAAAAAATTGAATTATTTTTAGCTAAGCCAGAAGAATTAGGAGCTTTGACAGCTATTATGATCAATCCTAAATATGAAGATATATTAGAATATATAGCTCCTGAGGAAATATTTGCCTTAGAAAGTTTTTTAGTTAGAAAAACTAAGAAATATTTATATACTGGTAATTATGTAATAAACCCTTTAACTGGTAGACAAATACCTATATTTTTAGGAGAAAAATATAATGAAGCTATTAAACCTTTATTTAGTACGTGTGATAGTCAAATATTATATGATTTAGATATTGTAGGTTATGATATTTATGATGGTAATTATTTAATTAATAGTGATTTTTTAAATGGTTTAGCAAAAGAAGAAGCAAGAGAAAAATTAGTTGAGACTTTTGTTGAAGAAGGTATGGCTAGGAAAATTAAAAACTATGCTAAAACTGATATTTTAATTTCTAATTTAGATCCTTATGGAGCTAGTATACCTTTAGCTTTAGTTGATGGTAATTTAGTAGCTTTAGATAAAAATATTCCTATTTATTTTGATGAAGGGTTTAAGAAAAATTATCAAAATAGTTTACCAATTAATGCAGAATTAGTTAAAGAAACGTTAAATTCTTTATTTTGTCAGGGTATAGAAATAATTTTAAATATTTTATACGATAATATGGAAGAGGTTAATAATTTAGTTAATAAAGATAGTTTTAAAGAACTAGCTAAGTGGTTAGAGCATACTACTTTAATAATTAAAAAAGAACGAATTATTCCTAGTTTATTATTACCTATTATAATTTTAACTATTGTTAGTAAAGAGGAAAAACTAAATATTTTAGAAAATTTAGAAATAGTAGTTACTGACAATGTCTATGATGATTTTGGTAATGTTATTAAAAAAAGTTCTAATAATTGTATAAAAATTAATGATGTTATAGCATCTTATGGCAAAGATGCCATTAGATTATATTATCTACATAATAAAGTCTTGGATCCTATTTATTTTACGGAAAACAAAATATTTAGTTATAAACAGTTTTTAAATAAAATTAAAGCTATTTATAATAAAGGTTTTTTAACAAGTAACTATAATCTAGAATTTCCTTTTTATCAATTAAAAAATAAATTATATGATGCATTAGTAAGCTTAGATTTTAGTTCTTATATTACATATATAGAAGACTTTGTGAAAACTAATTTAGAAAGTGAACAAATGACTAAAAAACAGGCCAGTGAATTTGCTGTATTATTAAGTATTGTAGCCCCGTATTTAGCAGAAGAAATAAATTACACATATCTTAATAGTAGAGAATTATTATTTGATAAATCTTGGCCAATTTAAGGAGGACAAAATGTTTGATAGATTACGTATTTGTATATTACATCCTCGTTTTATAGGTAAATTTATTATTGAAAAAATGTATAAAATATGGATTTTATATGTAATTTTATTTCTATTGATGGGCATATTAATCTTTTTTTTAGTGCGTTCTAGTGCTTACCTAACTTCTAGTGAAGTTAATTATCTAGTTACAGAAATGGCAAAAGATGAAGAAATAAACTTAGAATATAGCAATAATACTTTGAGTGGAAGTCCTAAAACTTTTACTATTTCATCAGGTGATTTAAAAATTAATTTATGTTTTTTAGAAGAGAAAATAAATGAGGCACCACTTTGTATGGTTTTCAGCAATAATTCATGTAAGTCATATATTAATGGTGTTTTAATAGGTGAAGAAAATTATTCTAATTTGACGATTCCTAATTTTAGTATTAAAAGTGATATTCAAATAACGGCTATTGATAGAATTAGTTTAGCTACTTTAATAAGTACTAGTTTTGATTTATATACCAATCTTATTTCTATAGCAAATGCTTTAATAATAACAGGGCAAAATATAGTTACATTGGCCTTAATTCTATTAGTTACATTTTTATTAACACTTAATATAAATGGCTCAATAAGAGGAAAATTTAGATTTAATTTATTAATTCATTGTGGCTTAATTTCAATTGTTATTTTCTTGTTTAGTTATATGTTAAATATTGCATTTTTACAATATGTTGCTTATGTATTACCACTTATATATATGATGTTAGCTTTAAAAAGTATAGTTAAGTTAGAAGGTGCAAAATGAGGTATGAAGATTTTATAAAGAAGGTAAATATTGACAAAGAATTTGAATTTAAAGAAGCTCTATATGATAAAATTAGACATTCTTTAGAAATTAGTGTTAATTTTGCTAAACCACTAACTTTTGTTGAATATAATAGTTTGAAAGAAGAATTTATTAATTATTTTAGCCCAGAAGGAATAAAGATTAGTCTAAAGGTTAATTATTTAAGTAACATGATAAGTGAAGAAGAATTAAGAGTTTATTTAAAAAATATTGTTTCTTATTTAGCTTCAAATTTTCCTCGTTTTAAAGCATTAGAAAATATAGTACCTAAATTTGATGATTATAGTTTTACATATTTAATTGAAAAAGATGCAGTAGGGATTAGTCAATTAGCTTTAGATATTGAAAAGGAATTTAATTATTATGGTTTAAATATTTCAATTTATTTTGAACAAGATCCTAATAAATCTATTGAAGAAGAAATCAGACAATTAGATATGCAAAAACAAGAGGAATTAAGAAAAATGAATGAAGAAGCTAAAATATTGCAAGCTAATCAGAAAGCTATAAATGATAGTAAAAATTATAGAGCATATCAAATTAAGGAAGTTACTCCAATTAGTGAAATACCTTTAACTAGTAATGATTTAGCAATTTATGCTAATACTAAAGGTATGACAGTATTTTTAATCCAAGGTTATGTTTTTGCTAGTGAAGTAAAGACATTTACTAATTCTAATTTAGCCCAAATTAAGATTACTGATGAAACTGATTCAATAGTTGTTAAAAAGTGGTTAAGAGGCGAAGAAGAAATTAAAGTCTTTAAAGAACTAAAAGTTAACACTATTTTAAAAGTTCAAGGTAAAGCTGAATATGATCCTTATGCTAAAAATGTAGTATTGATGGCTACTAAAATTGAAATATTAGGAACTAAAAAAGAAGATGAAATTAAAGATGAGGCTAAGGTAAAGAGAGTAGAATTACATGCTCATACAAAAATGAGTGCCCTTGATGGTATTGCTGATGTTAAAGATTACTATGATGCTGTATCAGCATGGGGACATAAAGCTATAGCTATCACTGATCATAATGGAGTTTATTCAATCCCTGATATTGCGCATATTAAAGATAAATATAATATTAAACCAATTTATGGCGTTGAACTTAATTATATTGATGATATAAATAGTAAGATTGCTTTTACAGATGAAGATATTGATTTAAAGAATGCTACTTATGTTATATTTGACTTAGAAACTACTGGTTTTAGTCAAGACTGTGATAGAATTATCGAAATAGCAGCTACAAAATATAATGTTAGTGGTGAAATTGACTCTTTTGAAACTTTTGTAAATCCTAATATGCCAATTAGTGAAAAAATAACTGAACTTACTAGTATAACTGATGAAATGGTTAAGGATAGTCCTACAATTGAAGAAATATTACCTAAGTTTTTAGAATTCATAGAAGGTTCTATTTTAGTAGCTCATAATGCTTCATTTGATGTGGGTATGATTAAAGCTAATATGCGTCGTTTAGGTTATGAAGTTAAAGATGTTGCAGTTATTGATACTTTAAATGCTTTAAGAGCAATGCATAATAAGGAATTGAAAAAGTTTAATTTAAAAGAATTTGCTAAATTTTATAAAGTAAAACAAGAACATCATCATAGAGCTATTGATGATACTAGGGTTACTGCAGAATGTTTTATTTTGATGTTACAAGAAATGTTCAATATCCATCAAATTAGTAATTATAATGAGATCAATAAATTATGTGATGATAATTTTTATAAAACATTAATTCCACGTCATATTAATATCTTAGTTAAAAATCAGGCTGGTCTTAAAAATATGTATAAATTATTATCAGATGCTTTAACTATACATTGTGGTGAAGAACCAAGACTTTTAAGAAGTGTTTTAGATAAGTATCGTGATGGTATAATTGTTTCTTCAGGTTGTGTTAATGGTGAAGTTTTTGAAGAAGCTTTAAATGGTAGTTATGAAAAATTAAAAACTTTAATGCCATATTATGATTTTATTGAAGTTCAACCGCCATCAGCTTATGGTCAACTTTATGATGCCATAACAGGTGGTAAAGATAGGGTCATTGAGGTAATAAATAAGATAATTAAGGCTGCTAATGAAATGAATAAAATAGTAGTAGCTACTTCAGATTGTCATTATGTTAGAAAAACAGAAAAGAAATATCGTGATATTTTAATAGCTTCACCCCAATTAGGCGGAAGATATCATGATTTAAATAGATATGATAATACTCCTTCAATGCATTTAAGAACAACCGATGAAATGTTAGAAGAATTTAATTTCTTAGGTAATGATGAAGCTTATCAAATTGTTGTTACTAATTCTAATTTAATTGCTGATATGGTAGAAGATGTCCTACCTTTTCCAAAGGAAATGTTTGCTCCTAGAGATGATGAATTTAAAGACAGTTTAGGTGTTCCTAGTATAGTTGAAGAATTAAAGAAAATTGTTAATGAAAATGTTTATAAATACTATGGTGATAATCCTCATCCTATTGTTAAAAAACGTTTAGAAAGAGAACTTAATTCTATTATTTCTAATGGTTATGCCTCTGTTTATTATATGAGTCATCTATTAGTTACTAAATCATTAAGTGATGGGTATCTAGTAGGTAGTAGAGGTAGCGTAGGTTCTAGTTTAGTTGCTACTATGATGCGAATAACCGAAATTAATCCATTAGCTCCACATTATCGTTGTCCTAAATGTAAGTTTCATGTTTTTAAGATGAATGAAGAAGAAACTAAAGAATATAATCTATCTGAACATGAAAAAGAATTTGCTGATGTTTTAAAAAGTGTTGAATCAGGTTATGACTTGCCAGATGCTGTTTGTCCGATTTGTGGCGAAAAGTTAATCAAGGATGGTCATGATATTCCATTTGAAACTTTCCTTGGTTTTAATGGTGATAAAGTTCCGGATATTGATCTTAACTTTAGTGGTGACTATCAAGCTACTGCCCATGAATTTGTTCGCCAATTTATGGGTTATGAACACGCCTTTAGAGGTGGGACAGTTGGGGCTTTACAAGAAAAGAATGCCTTTGGCTATGTTAAAGGTTATTGTGAAAGAAAGAAAATTAATTTAAGAAGTTCCGAAATGGATCGTCTTGCCAGTAAACTAGTTGGGGTAAGAAGGTCAACTGGTCAACACCCAGGGGGGATTATTGTTGTTCCAAATTATGTAGATATTTATGATGTAACTCCAATACAGTATCCTGCTGATAATACAGAAAATGAATGGCGGACTACCCATTATGATTACCATAGTTTTGAAAACAACCTTTTAAAACTTGATATCTTAGGACACGATGATCCGACTATTATTAAATATATGATGGATTATGTTCATAAACATCAGGACAAATATCCATTTACAAAACCGGAAGATATTCCAATTGATGATAAGAATGTTTATAGATTATTCTCATCTACAGATGTCATTGGTTTAAAACCAGAAGATATTGATTCACCGGTAGCAAGCTATGCGGTACCAGAATTAGGGACAACTTTTGTTCGTAAACTTTTAGCTGATACTATGCCTAAAACTTTTGCTGAATTAGTTAAAATTTCAGGTTTATCACATGGAACTGGGGTTTGGGCTGGCAACTCACAAGAATTAGTTTTAGGTAAAACTGAATTTGGAAAAATTCCATTTAGTGATGTTATTGGTTGTCGTGATGATATTATGGTTTACTTATTATATCAAAACTTAGAACCACTTAAAGCTTTTGAAATTATGGAATTTGTCCGTAAAGGTAAAGTTAAAAAAGACCTTGAAAAATGGGCTAAATATAAAGCTTATATGGAAGAAATGAAAGTTCCTAATTGGTATATTTGGTCATGTGAACAAATTGAATATATGTTCCCGAAAGCGCACGCGACGGCTTATATTTTAATGGCTTTAAGAATAGCTTGGTTTAAAGTTTATAGTCCGGAATTATTCTATTCAGCATGGTTTACCGCTAGAGCTAAAGCTTATAGTGTTAAAGCCTTTATGGGTGGTAAATTAGCAGTTAAAGCTTTAATTAGTGAATTAAATAATAAAGATGATAAAACCGCAAAAGATGAAGATTTAATTAATGCCTTATATGTTGCCTTAGAAATGTTAGCCCGTGGTATTAAATTTTTACCATTAGATATTAATTTATCAGAAGCTAAAGAATTTAAGATTGAAGAGGGTGGACTTAGAATTCCATTTGCGGCAGTTGATGGTTTAGGTGATTCAGTAGCTTTTGACATTGTTGAAAAAAGAAATGAAAAGCCATTTACTTCTAAAAAAGATGTTTCAAGGAGAACAAAACTAAATCAATCATTATTCCATGAATTTGAAATAATGCGAGTTTTTGGTGATTTAGCTGAAGAAGATGAAATAGAGACACAAGGTTTGTTTGCTAAAGAATTAAATTCTTGATGTTTAATTAGCAGTATATGTTTTTTGTATACTGCTTTTTGTGTTATTAAATGTTAGAATTGCAGGTTTTATTATGGGAAATTATGTAAAATCAATTTTACATATTGTTTATTAGACGAATAATGATATAATTTAAGTCGTAATGGAGGTCATGTTAAATGATTAGAAATCAAAACCCAGTTTTTCAAACTATAGCTACTGGAACAACTCATTATGAAGATGTTGATGCCGCTAGTTATAAAGGTATAGTAATTAAGACAGGTATTTTATTATTAGTGACTGTAGTAGTTGCAGTACTTACAGCATTAGGTTTACCATATATGTTAGTTAATAATGCAATGGGACTATATGTTGCTTTAGTAATTTCAGCAATTGTTGGTTTTATTGCTGTAATTGTTGGTAGAATGTCTAGTCGAGCTGCTAAATATGGTGGCATTATTTATGGCGTTTGCCAAGGTTTATTTTTAGGAACATTATCTGCTATTGTAGAAGCTGCATTCCCTGGTATTGGTACAGTTGCTGTTTTCTCTACCGCTTTAATATTTGGTGTAATGTTGTTACTTTATGCTACAGGAGTATTTAAACAAGGTAGTTTCTTAAGAAAATTAGCATATGCTATATCTATAGGTGCTATTGTTTTAGTATTATTTGTTTCATTGTTTGGTTTATTTGTTCCAAGTTTATTCGCTAATATTGGGGTAGTTGTTGCTATTGAAGCTTTCTTATTAATATATGGAGCAATTACTTTAATATTTAATTTTGATGAAGCAAATATAGTTGTAGCTAGTGGCTGTGATAAGAGTGCAGAATGGTCTGTCTCATTAGGCTTAATAGTTAGTTTAATATATATTTATGTTCAAGTATTATATTTATTAATGATTATATTTGCTAATAGCGATAGAAGTTAAGAAGGGCTTAGCCTTTCTTTTTTTTAAGTTTTGATTGTATTTTTTTTAACTTTTTCATATAATTTAAAAGAAATGTTTTGAGGTTATATATGAATGAGATAGAAGCATTTAGAAATAGAATTTTTACATTAAAAGATGAAGCGTATGATAAAGATGTCATTTTACCTTTTTATAATTTAGAAAATCAAATATTGATAAAAAGATGTTTTAAAAATACTGATTATGTTAAAGCTTATTTTTATGGTGGTTATTTAGATGCTGAATATAAAAGAGTTATATTAAGTGTTAATGAACCCAAATTAGAAGATTATCAAATAACAATTTATAAAATAATATTTTATGATAAAGATATAGAAGTTAATCATAGAATGTTATTGGGTTCTATTTTAAGTTTAGGTCTTAAAAGAGAAATAGTTGGGGATATTGTTTTTGATGGAAATTATTATTATTTTTTCTTATGTAGCAGTATGGCTAATTTCGTAAAAGAAAACTTAAATAAAATAGGTAAATATAACATTAGTTTAGAATTATATGATAAAGAAGTTAATGTTAAGAAAGAGTATGAAGAAAAAGAAATATTTATAGCTAGTATGCGTTTAGATAATGTTTTAGCTAATAGTTATAATTTAGGTAGAGCAAGAGCTCAAGAAATGATTAATAATGGTTTAGTAAAAGTTAATCATGAAGTTGTACTTAAAGGTGCTAAAATATTAAAGGAAAATGATTTATTAAGTGTTAAAGGTAAGGGTAGAGTAATTTTAGAAAATATAAAAGGGAAAGCGAAAAGTGGTAATTTAGTTTTAAAAATAAAACTACCAAAATAGGAGGATATTATGTCTAGTATATTAATTATTGTTGCTGGTGGGAGTGCAAGCGGTAAAACTACAGTAGTAAGTCAAATGATGCAAAATTTAGATCCAAATGAAGTAGGAATAATTTGTGAAGATAATTATTATAATGATCAATCTAATTTATCAATGGAAGAGAGGATGAAAACAAATTATGATCATCCTAATTCTTTTGATACAAAATTATTATATAGTCAATTAAAAGATTTGTTACAAGGTAAAAGTATTAAAGAACCTGTATATGATTTTAAAGTTCATAATCGTAAAGAAAATGAATTTATTACAGTTGAACCGAAAAAGGTAATAATTTTAGAAGGTATATTAGCTTTATATGATAAAAAAATAAGAGATTTAGCTAATCTTAAAATTTATGTTGAATCTGATAGTGATATTAGATTTATTAGAAGGTTAGAAAGAGATACTGTTGAAAGAGGTAGAAGTATTAGTTTTATTATTAAACAATATTTAGAAACTGTAAAACCGAGTCATGAAGCATATGTTAACCCGACAAAACGTTATGCTGATATTATTATTCCTAATGATGTTAAGCATGATGTAGCTTTAGATGTTATTTTAAGTAAAGTTAAGGAATATATTAGGGGGATATAATGATTGGAATAATTGGGGCAATGGAAAATGAAGTGGCTGATTTTCTATTGGTTGCTGAAGTAAAAAAAGAAGAAAAAATTGGTGGTTTAACTTTTTATAATTTAGAATATGAAAATAAAGAATTTATATTAGTTAAGTCAGGAGTAGGTAAGGTTAATGCCGCTATTGCCGCAACCATATTAATTGTTAAATACCAAGTAGATTTAATTATATCTACTGGTATAGCAGGCGGTATGAAGCCTTTAAAAATGACAGATATTTGTTTAATTATTAAATTAAAATATAATGATGTTAATGCTACAACTTTTGGCTATGCTTTTGGTCAAGTTCCAGGGGAAAAACCTTATTTTTTAACAGATAACACTTTAAATTTAAAAGTAGAAAAAATAATTAATGACTTAGGTTATAAAGTTAATGAGGTAACTAGTTTGACAAGTGATACTTTTATGACTTATTTACCAGATAATGTAGAAGAAGTCTCTTGTTTTGAAATGGAGAGTTGTGCAATAGCTCATGTGGCAAGTCATTTTGATGTAAAAACCTTGGTATTACGCTATATTTCAGATGTTGTAGGTGAAGAAAGTCAAATTGAAAATTATGCAAAATTTGAAGATGAAATGGCTAAAAGATCAGCTAATATTTGTTTAAATGTGGTAAAATCTTTATGAAGTTTTATGCAGTTAAAGTAGGTAATAATCCAGGAATTTATAATACTTGGGAAGAATGTTTAAAAGAGGTAAATGGTTTTAAGGGGGCTGTTTATAAAAGTTTTAGTACTTATGAAGAAGCCTATAATTTTATCTCTGAAAATGAAAATTTAACTAGTAATGAATTACCAACTTGTTATATTGATGGTAGTTATGATAAGAAAACTGGTAATTATTCTTTTGGCGGTATTTTATTATTAAATGATAAAAAAATTAGTTTTAAAAGAGCATATGTAGCTGATGATTTTTCTAAATATCATAATGTAGCGGGAGAGATAAAAGGGGCTGCTTATATTATAAATTATTGTTATAAAAACAATATTTTAGAATTTAAATTATGTTATGATTATTTAGGAATTGAAAAGTGGTATGAGGGTTCGTGGGAAGCTAAATCAGATATAGCTATTTTATATGTTAATTTTATTAAAGATTTAAAAAATAAAATTAAGATTCATTTTGAAAAGATAAAAAGTCATACGGGAAATTATTATAATGATTTAGCTGATAAGTTAGCAAAGGAAGCTCTAGGAATTTAGCCTAGAGTTTTTTAATTGATATAATAAATTTAATGTTGCAGTTAGATAAATTGTAGTGTAAAATAAATTGTAAATTTTGTAAAAATTGTAAATAATGTAAAGAGAGGGCAAACATGTTACTAGAAGTTACAATGGCTGCTAATAATATATGGGAATGTATATTATTAGTATTTGGTGGATTAGGGGTCTTTTTATATGGTATCAATTTAATGGGAGATGCCTTAAAAGATTTAGCTGGTTCAAAACTCAAAATGATTATTGAAAAATCTACTAGTACTCCCCTTAGAGGAATCTTAATTGGGGCAGGCTTAACAGCTATTATTCAATCATCATCAGGAACAACTGCTTTAACTGTTGGTTTAGTTCGTTCTGGACTTATGACTTTAGCACAAGCGGTTGGTATTATTATGGGGGCAAATATTGGTACAACTGTTACTTCCCTTATTATTGGTTTTAATATCGGACAATTATCATTGATATTTGTTGGTATCGGTGCGGTTTTAATCTTTTTTATTAATAATAGAAAAGTTAAAGACTTAGGCCGAGTAGTTCTTGGTTTTGGTTTATTATTCTTTGGCCTACAATTAATGGATTCTGGCCTTGCTTATTTATTAGAAACTTATAAAACACAAACTGAGGCTTTATTTACAGCTTTAAATGATTGGCCAATTATTGGTTTATTTGTTGGTATTATAGTAACTGCTATTATCCAATCTTCATCAGCTTCAATAGGTATTTTACAAGGTCTATTTGCGGCATCTAATATGACTTTACTTGGTGCTGTACCTATTTTAATTGGTGCTAATATTGGTACAACTGTTACAGCTGTTTTGGCTTCTATTGGTGGTGGTAGTGAATCTAAGCGTACAGCTTTATTCCATGCTACATTTAATATAATCGGGGCAATCATATTTATGATTTTGTTATACCCATTCATTTTATTACTTAACCCAATTGATACGGCATTAGGTGGTAATAGTCCGATGTCAATTGCGATTGCTCATATTATATTTAACTGTGTTACTACATTTATCTTATTCTGGTTTATTAAGCCTATATGTAAACTCATTTGTAAAATTATTAAGGGTACACCTTCAACTGAAGAAGAAGGAACTAAGTTATTAGAAGAATTAGGCGATTATTCTTTAATTAAAAAATCACCTGCCTTAGCTATTGAATTTATTGCTAAATGTATGGATTTTATGGGTGATACAGTTGTTAAATATTTTAATTTAGTTAAAGCTTATTCTAAAGAAAATAATAACAATGTTCCAAAAGAAGCTCAAGTTTTAGAAAATATGTTAGATGAATTTGATAAGAAAATACATGATTATTTAATAAATATTAGTGTTCAACATGTTCATTCTGATGAAATGAATAAAATTTCTAAATATCTTGATACAATTAAAGATTATGAAAGAATTGGAGATCATTGTTCTAATATTTGTGGTTTCTATGAGGATAGGTATAAACGCAAATTAACATTATCAGAAGATAGCATGCAAGATTTAGAACAAATGTTTGAAGCTGTTAATACAATGATTGATAAAGGTGTTAATTCAATTAAAAAATGGTCTGATGAAGATGCTAAAGTTGTTTCAGAAACTGAACATACAGTAGATAATATGGAAGAGATATTCCACGAACGTCATACTCATAGGGTTGCTAATGGTCAATGTTCATATCTTGATTCAGATTATTATGATGAATTATTAGTTAACCTAGAAAGAATTGGGGATCATTGTAAGAATTTAGCTGATACTGTTTTAGGTAAAAATAGAAGTAAAGAAAATAAATTATTAGAAGGCTAATAATTGAAGTTCATAAGAGTTATACTTTTATGGACTTTTTTTGTTTATTATAGATTAATTTTATGCTAAAATTAAATGATAAATGAGGTGTAGAAAATGGCAGTTTTTGACTTAGTTTCTGAATATAAGCCAACAGGTGATCAACCTAAAGCTATTAATGAAATTATAGATAATTTTAATAAGGGAAATGATAGAGTTACACTACTTGGTGCTACCGGTACAGGTAAAACTTTTACTATGGCTAATGTCATAGCTAAATATGGTAAAAAGACTTTAATATTAGCCCATAATAAAACCTTAGCTGGTCAATTATATAATGAAATTAAGATGTTGTTTCCTCATAATCATGTTGAATATTTTATTTCTTATTATGACTATTATCAACCAGAGGCTTATGTGGCTTCTAGTGATACTTATATTGAAAAAGATGCTAAAATAAATGAAGAAATTGATGAAATGCGTCATAGTGCTACAGCGGCTTTGATTGATTATGATGATGTCATAGTAGTAGCTTCCGTATCTTGTATATATGGTATAGGTGACCCAGAAGAATATAAAAAATCAATGTTATGTTTGAGAGTTGGGGAATCTTATGATAGAAAAGCATTGATGCGTAGACTAATTGAGATGCAATATACCCGCAATGAAATAGATTTTGCTAGAGGTAGTTTTAGATCTAAGGGTGACGTACTCGAAATAATTCAACCATCTGAACATAAAAATGGTATTAGGATTGAATTTTTTGATGATGAAATAGAACGTATTAGATTATTTGATATTACAACAGGTGAAGCTTTAGAACAAGTTTTATATGTTAATATTTTTGCTGCTACTTTATTTATGACTAGTAAAGAAAAATTAGATGAAGCAATTAAGCGAATAAAGGCTGAATTAGTTGTTCAAAGAAATAAATTCTTAAAAGAAAATAAACCTTTAGAAGCCGAAAGAATTGAATCAAGAACTAATTATGATGTTGAAATGTTAGCAGAAATCGGAACTTGTCCGGGTGTAGAAAACTACTCAAGACATTTAACATTAAGAAAAGAGGGAGAAACTCCGGCAACACTTTTAGACTTTTTCCCTGATGATTTTTTATTAATTGTTGATGAATCTCATGTAACATTGCCCCAAGTTAGAGGAATGTATAATGGGGATAGATCACGTAAACAAAATTTAGTTGATTATGGTTTTCGTTTACCAAGTGCTTTAGATAATAGACCACTAACTTTCAATGAGTTTGATAAGCATATTAAACATGCACTATATGTATCAGCTACTCCTGGTGATTTTGAAAAAGAATATCCAATTGTTGAACAAATTATTAGACCTACCGGACTTTTAGATCCGATTATTGAAGTTAGACCAACTAAAGGTCAAGTTGATGATATTTATGCTGAAATAAAAGCCCGAATGGAAAAGAATGAAAGAGTATTAGTTACAACTTTAACTATTAAAATGAGCGAAGATTTAACAGCCTATTTAAAGAAATTAGATTTAAAGGTGGCATATTTACATTCTAAAATTAAAAGTTTAGAGAGACTTGAAATTTTAAGAGATTTAAGAGCTGGTAAATATGATGTATTAGTTGGTATTAACTTATTAAGAGAAGGTCTAGATTTACCAGAAGTAAGTTTAGTTTGTATTTTAGATGCTGATAAACAAGGGTTTTTGCGAAGTGAAAGAAGTTTAATTCAAACTATAGGTAGAGCTGCCCGTAATGCTTCAGGTAAGGTTATTATGTATGCTGATAGCATTTCTCCTTCAATGAAAGAAGCAATTGATGAAACTTTTAGAAGAAGACAAATTCAAAATGAATATAATATAGAACATAATATTATCCCTAAAACGATTGTTAAACCTATTCCAGCTAAAATTCAAATTAAAGATTATGAAGATAAAACAAAGAAGAATAAGAAATTGACAAAACTTGAAAAAGAAGAGCTAATTAGTAGATTGAACGAAGAAATGTTACAATATGCTAAAGAACTTAACTTTGAAATGGCAGCGCAAGTTAGAGATGCAATTATGGAATTAAAAGGAGAAAAGTAAAATGTATTCGTTAAAAGAAATTTATAAAATAGGTAATGGTCCATCCTCTAGTCATACAATGGGTCCTAAGAACGCAGCTTTATATTTTTTACAAAAATATCCTAATTGTAATAAATTTATTGTTTATTTATACGGTAGTTTAGCTCTAACTGGCAAAGGGCATTTAACAGACGCTATATTAATTGATACTCTTCCTAATTGTCAAATAATCTTTGATTATAAAACAGAAACTAAACATCCTAATACTTTAAAAATACGTGGATATTTAAATGATGAATTAGTTAAAGAAGTTGTTTTTTATTCAATAGGTGGCGGCAATATAGTTATTGAAGGTGAACAAAATGCTAAATTAAGAGATATTTATCCTTTAAATACTTTTAATGCCATCAAAGAACATTTAAAAGAAAAAAATATGACATTAGTAGAATATGTTAATAGTTATGAATATTTAGACAATTATTTTATAGAAGTAATAGAAGTAATGCATAAAGCTTTAATTAGTGGTATTAGTAAAACTGGTGTTTTGCCAGGTAAATTAAAAGTTAAACGTAAAGCTAGAGAACTTTATTTCGCTAAATCATTAACAAAATTAAATAATGACGCAGATAAAAGAAAAATCATGGCTTATGCCTATGGTGTAGCCGAAGAAAATGCGTCAGGTAGCGAGGTAGTTACGGCTCCTACTTGTGGGGCTTGTGGGGTAATGCCTGCGGTTATCTTTTATTTAAGAGAAAAGTATAACACAACCATAAAACAAGAAATAGATGGGCTTAAAATAGCAGGTATAATTGGTAATATAGTCGCAACTAATGCCTCAATATCAGGAGCTTATGCTGGTTGTCAAGCTGAAGTCGGAACAGCCAGTTCAATGGCCGCAAGTTATGCAGCTTATATATTGAATGGTGATTTAGAAACAATAGAAAGGGCAGCTGAAATAGCTCTTGAACATAATTTAGGTCTAACATGTGACCCAGTTGAAGGATATGTTCAAATTCCTTGTATTGAACGTAATGCCTTAGGAGCTTTAAGAGCTATTGATTCGGCATTATTAGCCCTATATTTAAACCCTAAAGATGCTAAAATTAGTTTTGATAAAGTAGTAAGTACTATGTTAGATACAGGTTTATCTTTGCCACATTCATTAAAAGAAACTTCTGAAGGTGGTTTAGCTAAAACTTTTAAAGAGGATGAAAATGAAAATTAATGATGAATTAGAAGTTTTAATAGAAGGCATGGATAAAGATGGTAGAGGAATAGCTTATAACAATAAAAAAATAATCTTTATTGCTGGTGCCTTAATTGGCGAAATATGTTTAATAAAAATAACTAAAATTTTATCTAAATATATAGAAGGAACTTTAACAAAAGTAATAAAAGAAACAAAAGATAGAATTAATATAGATTGTCCGATTTATCAATCATGTGGTGGTTGTAATATGCGTCACATGTCTTATGAATTAGAAAAAATAACTAAGTATAATAAAGTTAAAAATACAATTATTCATCAAGCTAAAATAAATAATTTTAAAATGAATGATTTAATTTCTAATGATAATATTTATAATTATCGTAATAAAGCAATCATTCCTTTTAAGAAAGAAAATGGTAAGATAATTTGTGGTATGTTTAAAGCTAATAGTCATGAAATAATTGATAGTAAAAAGTGTTTAATAGAACCTATTTTATTAGAAAAAATATTAAATATTGTTGTTAATTATTTAGAAAAAAATAATATTTCTATCTATGATGAAACTACTAAAAAAGGTCTATTTAGAGCCATAATGTGTCGTAAAAGTAAATATGATAAATATATGATAGTTTTAATAGCTACAGCTAGTTATGATTTTTCTAATTTAGTGAATGAATTAAAAGAAATTAAAGAAATTGTTTCAATCTATTTAAATATAAATGATTTAAATAATAATGTATTATTAGGTAATATTAATAAGTTGTTATATGGTGATACTTATTTAAAAGAAGAAATATTAAATAATAAATATAATGTATCGCCTAATAGTTTTATGCAAGTTAATAACTTAATGACAGAATTATTATATAAAGAAGCTACTAGATTACTAAACCCTACAAAAGAAGATGTTATTATTGATGCATATTGCGGAATGGGAAGTATTACTTTATCTTTAGCTAATAAAGTAAAAGAAATAATAGGTATTGAAGTTGTAGAAGCGTCTATAATTAATGCAAGAGAAAATGCTGTTAATAATAATATTAATAATGCTACTTTTATCTTAGGTAAATGTGAAGATAAAATAGAAGAATTAGTTAAAACTAAAAACATAACTAAAATGGTATTTGACCCACCACGTAAGGGTTGTGATAAAACTTTTTTAGATGCAGTTAAACAAGCAAAAATAAAAAACATAGTATATATATCATGTAATGTAGCTACTCTAGCTCGTGATATAGCTTACCTTAAGGATACATATCAAGTTGTTGAAGTAACTCCTGTTGACTTGTTTCCTCGAACTAGTCATATTGAGACGGTAGTACGTCTTTCCCACAAATAATACAGGGATATTAAAGGAGTATTTGTTATGAATCGAATTTTAATCATTGATGGCAGTAATCTACTGTTTCAAATGTTCTTTGGAATGCCTGCAAGAATAGTAAACAAACAAGGGAAAGCCATTCAGGGCACGCTCGGTTTTGTTGGGGCATTGCTGAAAATAATACGCAAAACCGAACCTACGCATATTGCCGTATTTTTTGATGGCGAACACGAAAATATCCGTTCGGCACTTGACCCAGATTATAAAACTGACAGGGTTAATTATAGCGAAATACCGGAGGAGAATAACCCGTTTTCGCAGTTGCAGGATGTATATGCTGCACTTGATTATCTCGGCATCAAATATGCAGAAACAAAGACATGTGAAACTGATGACTGGATTGCGGGATATGCTATTACCTATGGTCAAGAAAATGAGATAGTTATTTCATCATTTGATAGCGACTTCTTTCAGTTAATAACAGATAATGTGTCGGTACTTAGATATCGTGGTGATAATACCGTTATATGTACACCTGAATATATAAATAAAAAATTTGGAATTACGCCTTTACAATACGCTGATTTCAAATCACTTACGGGAGATGTCTCGGATAATATCAAAGGCGCAGATAAAGTCGGTCCAAAAACAGCAGCCTTGCTGCTCGGTGAGTTTGGCACTCTTGAAAATATAATTGCGAATGCAAACAATATAAAAAAACCGTCAGTTAAAGAATCTATCATTAGAAACTCCGAAAAATTAAGAACGAATTATAAGCTTATCAAGCTTGGCAATTTTATGCCGTTACCATTCGCTATGGTGGAGCTTGCATATGCCTTTAACGCAATAACCACAAAAGATGTTTTAAGAGGAATAGGCATACAATAACAGAAGGATATGAGAAAGTCAGGTTCAATATTCTATCGAATAATAAGATGAAAAAGGGTATGTATGTCTTATCAAGCACTGAATTTGGATATCCAAATTCAAATATGAGTTAGTCCGAATCATGATCTTTGTGGGAAAGAGATATTACTGTTGAATCAGTCACATTGCTAGAACAAAAAAAGTGATTTTAAAAGTTGAAAAAAGAGCCAATCTATAGTGAATCCTATAAAATGAATAGATGGAGTAATTATAAGTTAGACTAAGAAAATTAATATCTTTTGAGGCAATTTTTGAAATAATAAAAGCAATGGTGTTATCGTTTTAAGTAGTTACATTATTATGAAAGGTAAACTTATTGCAAAAATGTACTTATGATGAGATAGTTTGGTTTGAATTCAAATTGATATCGTGTATAGTTGTCTCAAAATCGTTGTATGTCTCACATTTCATTAAGGATGGTTTATAAAAAAGAGAACAAATAGCAGAAAATAAGGAACTAATAAGGAACGAAAATGTTGATTTTTGTTCCTTATTTTTTTATAATAAATGCGGAGATGATATTATGAAATTAGAATTTAAATATACAAATGAATTAGTCAATTATTTAATAAAAATTGAAAAATATAAAACAGCATTAGATTATTTATTCTTACCTACAAGGGAAAGACAAAAGTTAATGTATGAAGCTAAGTTAAAGAAAACACATTTCTCTACAAGCATAGAAGGAAATGTTCTTTCTTATAATCAGGTAGAAAAGGTTATTGCCAATAAGAATGATTTTAAGCGTTTAACTGCTGAACAAGAAGTTCAAAATTATTGGGATGCATTAACTTTTTTGGAAGAGGAAAATGATAAGAATACAAAAATTGATAAGGAATTCATTTTTAAATTGCATGATATTATTCAAAGACAAGGTAAACTTATACGTATTCCGTTAAGAGGACAAATGCCACCAGGAGTATTGTTTGCTGTGTATGATTCAGTAACTAAAGCAGCTGAATATATACCACCTGAATACAACGATATTGAACCATTAATGGATGAATTAATTAATTGGTATTATAATAATCAAAATTTACCTGCTCCAATTTTATCTGCAATTATGCATTATGCACTCGTAACAATACATCCATTTACGGATGGTAATGGTAGAACCTCTAGAGCATTAGCTACATATGTTTTAATGCAACATAAATATGATTTTAAGGGATTTAATTCATTTGAAGAATACTATATGTCTGATTTAAATGGCTATTATGAATCCATACAAATGGGATTGCCGGCGTTATTTTATATGGGAAGAGAAAATCCACCTCATTTAGAAATATGGATAGAATATTTCTGTAAGATAATGGCACTCAATGCAGAGAAAGTCTATGAACAAGCTTTTGAGGTTTCTAAAAAACAATCTAATGAACTTTTAAAAGGTTTGAATAAAAAGGATTTAACTTTATTACGTTACTGTTTAGAAAATAGAAAAAAAGTAATTAAAAATAAAGAACTGGCTGAATTATTTAAGGTAACACCAAGGGCAATATCTAAATGGATGATTGAATGGGTAGAAAAAGGAATTTTAATTCCTAATTCAGGTACAACTAGAATAACAAGTTATAATTTATCTTATGAATATGAAAGCCTAAAAATATCTGACTTGGGATTTGCTGAGTAAAACTTAATATGTTAGTTGATTATAAATTGAATGTCTATATTACTAAATCTATTTCTTTGATAGGTTTAAAAGTTACTTTAAAAGTTTAAAAAAGAGATAATCTATAGTTCATCCTAATTTTATAGTAAACACCATAAAATGAATAGATAAAAGAATTAAGGCCTGTTTATAAAAACATATAATGACTATTTGGTCTTATAGATATAATGCTCATTACGATTTGAAGGCTGAATACTTAAGTAGTAAAATCCTAGAAAAAAAGGAAATTAAAGATATCCAAGACCAGCAAATTGCTAGAAAACTATTTAAAGATAAGCTTGAAGCAATTAAAGAAAAAATCTTATCAACGGATACAATCTTAGTATTTGATCCTGAGGTGTTTTCGGAACTAATCGATAGAGTTATCGTTGGTGGTAAAGACAATAATGGTGAATTTAATCCACAGTTAGTTACATACGTATTTGATATGGATGATAACTCTTCTAAAAGTAAAGAATACACAGTAATTTCGAAATTAGATGTTAAATATTCATTTTGGACATTCGATTTACAAGAAGATGGTTCAAGAAGAAAGAAAAGATGGAATCATTTCCTATTAGAGTGGTAATAAAAAAGTAAATAATATAACCAGTAAGAAAATTGTACCTATAGAAGAGAATTCACTAAACATTGAAAACTATTCTATAGGTATTTTTTATTGCTGATTATAATATAATTTAATACTATGAATATTAAAGAAAGTAATTTCATATTCATGATTCAAATTTGTATTTCTATTGTAGTTTTCAATATTTATTGTTAAAATATTACAGAAGGAGATGAATGTTTATGAAAAACAAAATATTTTCAGTTTTTGCAATGATATTGTTAGTTTTATCTTTTACATTCGTTTTAACATCATGTGACAACGACAGTATAAAAGATAAAATCGAATCAATCGAAAAAACAAAAACAAAAGGTTTAGTAGATACATATACTATAACTTATGGAGATGGATCAACATATACATTTACTGTAACAAATGGAGAAGATGGTGTAGATGGAATCCAAGGTGAACCAGGTGAAGATGGACATACACCAGTAATTACAATAGGTGAAAATGGTAATTGGTATATTGATGGCGTTGATACTAATATAAGAGCAGAGGGAATTCAAGGCGAGACAGGTAATGGAATAGCAAGTATCGAAAAGACATCAAGTGATGGTCTAGTAGATACATATACAATAACATTTACTGATGGAACAACTACAACATTTACAGTAACAAATAGTGAAAATGGTGTTGATGGAATTCAAGGTGAACCAGGAAAAGACGGACATACACCAGTAATAACAATTGGAGAAAATGGTAATTGGTATATTGATGGTGTAAATACTAACATAAGAGCAGAAGCAATAACACCACCGCATTATGGTGAAACATTTAGTGTTTATTTTAATACTAATGGTGGAAATCTTCCTAGTGATTATGATAGTTATAAAACAGTTAATTGGGGTGATACACTTGACTTACCTATTCCTAGTAAATTTGGTTATGACTTTATAGGTTGGTATACTGGTGAAGGACCTAATGATAAAAAATTCACTTCATATGACGCAGTATTTAGAGATTTAGATTTATATGCCAAATATGAAGTTGGTACATATAATATTACCTTAGATCTAGATGGTGGATTATATGAAGGTGATACAACTTTAACATATAGATATGGTGAAGAATATAAATTGCCAACTGCAATAACAAAAAAAGGTTATGACTTTATAGGTTGGTTTTTAGATGATCAATTAATACCTAATGAAGGACGTTATGAATATGAAGATATAACTTTAGTTGCTAAATATGAAGTTAGTAAAGAATACAAAATAAACCTAAACCTAA
Organism: uncultured Acholeplasmatales bacterium; assembly: GCA_944324705.1. Taxonomy (GTDB): domain Bacteria; phylum Bacillota_I; class Bacilli_A; order Acholeplasmatales; family Anaeroplasmataceae; genus CALUXS01. Next base: position 24,239 of record CALUXI010000004.1, on the reverse strand, counting down.
ATGGTGGAACATTTATGGGTTCTACCCAAATTACAGTAAAACCAAATGAGGCATACACTTTACCTAAAGATGTAACTAAAGGTAGTTTAGTATTTGCTGGTTGGTATTTAGGTGAAGAACGTTTTGAGTTTGAAGGAACATATAAACTTAAAGAAGATATTTGGCTAGCAGCTAAATGGGTTGAAAAAGAAACATACAATTTAACTTTAGATTTAAATGGTGGGAACATATCATCTAGTACAATACTTCAAATTACAAATGAAGATATTTATCACGGCTATAAATTTGAGTTACCAACTAAAAGTGGTTATAAATTTTATAGCTATGAATTTGAAAATCAAATTCTTGTAAATGAAGACGGTTTATTTAATGTAGAATATGTAATCAGCATTTTATCTGAAAATAAAACATGTACATTAAAAGCTAAATATATTGGTGATAATTTAAGTACATTAGGTGATTATTTATATTTTGGTAAATATCCTCAAGCCAAAATAGATGATGAGTACTTAATTAGTAACTTAGAAATGGCTAAAGATATAGATGGTGATGGTTATTTAGAATATAAAAATCAAGAATATAAGGTTGAGGAAGGAAATTATGAGGATCAATATTTCCTTGTTGAACCAATTTTATGGCAAGTTAATAGTGATGGTCTTCTTTTTAGCAAGTATATTTTAGATCAAATGGAATTTAACTATACTGGTGATGAAAGATTACTTGAAGGAAATACTATCTATGGTAATAATTACGAATATTCAACAATAAGAGCTTTCTTAAATGGTTATGATGGAACAAAATACGGTGTTGAAAATTATACAAACAAAGGATTTTATGACATTGCATTTAGTAGTGAAGAAAAAGCATTGATTCAAAAATCATTAGTAGATAATAGTTTAGCATCAACTACTGATAGTAGTAATGAATTCATTTGTAATGATACAAATGATTATTTATGGTTGTTATCAGTAAAAGATGTTGAAAATGGTTCTTATGGTTTTGATAATGATAATAGTAGAGTAAAACAAGTAACAGATTATGCTTCATTTAAAGGAGTATCTACAGATAAGTATGCTAATGGATATTGGTGGTTACGTAGTCCTTACTACTACAGCAATTATGCGCGAGGTGTCCGCAGCGATGGTGGCGACAGCGCCGACTACGTCGGCTTTTCTTACTACGGGGTTGTGCCAGCTTTAAGATTATCAATCTAATATCTGTTTTAGCTTAGCGTCATTCTTTTAGAATAGCTAAGCTAAAACCTGGAGTTTATTATGGGAAATAAAAAATCAACATTAGCTGTAATGACTAAGGTTAGACAACTTAGTAAATATATATTTGATGCATGTGAAAAATCGCCAAAGAAATATCGCTTTTCCTTATGCAATAGACTTTGTAATTTTTCGCTTGATAGTATTGAATTAATCTATCGTGCTAATTGTGAGAAAGATATCAATCGAAGATTAATATTACAGGATAAGGCGAAATCATCAATAGCTATGACTGATTATTTTGCGAATTTAGCGTGTGAATTAAACTGTATAACAATTCATCAGTATGAAGTTATTTCATTAGCGATAGCTGAATCATTAAAATTATTAGTAGTTTGGATGAATAGCACTAAAAAAAATTTAGTGGTATTAACACAATAATTTGTGTTGATATAAGGATAGTATTATTAAACGCTTATCATTGTAGTCCTAACTACAACAACGACAATAATGCGCGCTATGTCAACAACAATGGTAACGTCAGCAACAACAACGTAAACAATTCTAACAACGGGGTTGTGCCAGATTTAGTTCCGGAAGTACATTTGGGATATAAGGGGATATAAGGTAAGTATCTTATATGGGATATATAGAAATAAAGGAATATTATCCTTCTCCTATTATGAAGAACAATAACGGATTAGTAATAACAGGAAAAATATAACTAAGGGGAATAATTACTAGTTAGTTTATTTGAGTGATCACCCCTTAGTTTTTTTATGGTGTTAACACCAATAAACTTAATGTATACGAATACTTAGTTCATTTATTCGATACATTACCAAAAATAAATAACGATGATGTGGATAACTTAAGGAAGTTATTACCATATTCACCTGATTTACCTGAATATTTGAAGGTTCAAAAATAAAAAGCTCGATATGAGCTTTTTAGTGCTGCTTATATATCAACCCCTAGAAATAGGGGCTTTTCACGTATCATTTTTGACGCTTACATAATAAAAGAGCATTACTAATAGTATTTTGATAAACTAGTAATGCCCTTTTTATTATATGATTAATTTTAAACAGGAATTTTATGAACTAATTGACCATTGGTAGGCTCTTTCGTAAGCAGGTAAATAATAGGTATTTATATTATATATGTTGTCTTCAGTAAGTATTTTAGCAATAGCTTCATCTGATATCATATCTGCATTTTTTAACAACTCAACATAACCACAACTATTTCCAGTTTTTGACCATAGATTAATTATATTTTGACAATAATTATCAATGTTTGATTGTTCATCTTTGGTTAAGACAAATGTTAAAGGTACAGAGCCAAAGAATGTTCCCATATTTTCTGTTTTATTATTAGCTAAATACATAGCTTTATATTTAATTGCCAAGTTTATATTATTTAAACCATTTTGCATAGGAACTGTCATGGTTTGATATTCTAATCCAAATGAACGTATATGTCCAATTCCAAAGCATGAACCAACAAATTTATTATAATACTCTTTCCATTGAAGATTACGATTATTCATTTCATTCAAAACATAGTCAGATATTTTAACAAATGAATAGTCAACGGCAGTCATAATACTATCATCTAAAATACGTTTACCAGTGTCCTCGTCATAAGTTGTTACTGCTGAACGATAATAAATAGTATTTGGACCATAATTTTGTAAATCGGAACCTTCATCAGTATACATAAAATCAAGTATTACTAAAAGAGTTTTTAAATCAGCATCATAATTATATGGTATTGCAAAACCACTTATTTTGACAGAACGGTTAGATTCAGAAAAATGGAAAAAATTGTTTAATTTTGTTCCATTTGGAGCATTAGTGACTTGCCAATTAACAACTGGAGGAAGTGTTGCAATTAGGTTTGGTGTAAGACTATCCCCCCCTACAATAGTATGCAGTAGAGTTAAAATAGTCATAAGTAGCAAACGCAGAACCTTCCTCTAACAAATTCTTGCGCCATTCACTACTCTCAACGCCACCATATCCTTTATCAAAGTCTTCAACTATTAAGCCTTCTTGGTATATTTGTTGAATTTTTTGGAAGGCTTTGTAGGTTGTTTCTTCAATTCTAGCATCATGAAGATTACCATCATTATCAAAATATAGCTCATCATATTCACTATCTAAACCACGGGCGCCAAAGAAGGCAGAAATAGCTGCTAAATCTTTTTCTCTATTAGCCATTCCATTTCTAGTAAAGAAGACATTGATAGTATTTTTATTTATTAAAAATTTTGGATTTGTCTTAACGGCTCTAAATAAAGCTACCAAATCATCTACGTTGTAACAAGCACTAGCTGATAAGAATACATCAGAACGCTTTGGATATAATGTTTTTAATTCGTCATTATACCGATAAGCTTCATCTATATAATCTCTTAGCGCAGTTGCAGTATTATAACCATTTAAAACACCTAAGCTTTCTTGGGCAGTGATAGCAGAAGAAGCTTTGGTTTCTCCAATAGTTATATCAATTGATCCAGATTGTGTACTATTAACAACTGTTAAAATTTCCCCACTCATATTAGGATAAAATTCTGTATAATAACTATCAATTATGGTATCAGTGTCAAAGCTTGTTGTATCAGAATCAAGAAGTTTTGTAACAAAATCAGCATTCAACATTAATGTCTTTTCAATATAGTTATAACCATCGAACATTGGTGTAGAGTATATTTTTCCGTCAGCTTGTTTGAGTTGTGCAGCAATGGAAGGATTTTCCTCTAAAAATTGTTTATAATTTGGCATTAAATCTAAGTAATCTGATAAAGCAATTAATTTATCATTATTTGCTAACTCACTTACTTGCTGATTGATCATTATTAAATCTACATTTCTACCATTAACACCATGGTAATTATTAGATTTCCAACGATCTATAGAATTATTATTTGTATTAGCTATGTAGTTACCTTCATCATTAAATGTAACATTAAATTTATTTCCAATTTCCTTCCATGTTGGTAGAACATCTCCAAAATTAAGTACTGTACCATCAGGTAAATTAGCTGAATCATATCGACGATAAGTTATACCTGTTTCTGAATCAGTTAAAATTATTGCATCAATAGTATTAGTAGTGTCGTACCATTTTGCTTGAAGTTCAATATTTTCATAATATGGATATGTCGAATAATCAAATTCTTCATTTCCAATATACCATCCCATAAAGGCACAATTATCTTTTGTAGGAGTTGGAAGTTCAATTTCTTGTCCGTTAGTGAAATAAATAGTTTCTTCGCCATCGATTGTACCACCATCTAGGTCAAGAGTTACCTTATACTTTGTTTTTTCCCATTTAGCTACTAACGTTAAATCTTTGGTAGGAATGAAGCCTTCAAAAAACCATTTGGTATCATCGCAATACCAACCAATGAAGTCATAACCTGGAATAGATTCTATATCCGGCTCAACAATTTCAGAGCCCTTTGTTACTATTTGACTTGGTACAACAATATCATTAAAGCCAGTTATAAATGTTATAGTAAAACTTTCTTTAGTTGATAAATCACCATTTACCAGTTCATAAATCCATTCTTCTTCGGACTTATTATATTCAGGGTGGTGTTTTAGATAAATTTCATAGGCTGAAAGGCCGTCATTACCTTTAAGGGAGTCAAGCCATTCTTCGGCAGAACCGGTAAAACCTAAAGAAACAGCAATTTCATAAGCTGATTTTCCATTTTGACCAGCAACGGTACTTAGTGGTAAAAGTGTAGTCCAAGTTGTATCACCTTTATAGCGCCAATCAATCGTATCTGCTGTGACATTTAGTTCAATCTCTCTACCATTTGTCCCCTTAAGAGAAGAAAGCCATTCTTCCGCAGTTCCCACAAAACCTAAAGAGACGGCAATATCATAGGCAGATTTTCCGCTTTGGCCAACTAATTTATCAATCGGCATTAAGGTAATCCAGTCAGAATCTCCCTTGTAATGCCACAAGATATCTTCTGCATTCACATCAAGTTCGATTTCTCTTCCATCTTTCCCCTTGAAGTCATCAGAATCAATGACTATTTTCCAATCATCAGAATCATTTAAGCGCCATTCAATATGACCATCATTCATCCGTAATTCTAATTGATCTTGAGAAAGATTTATCTCATTTTTGTCATTTATTAATTCATTACAAGACACTAAAAAGAATAATAACAAGATCAATAAGATTCCACAAACTTTTTTAATTTTCATATACTTCTCCTCGTATAATCTATTTGTATTAATTATTTAATGATGCTAACACATAAACATCTATTTTATATTCAAGCATTGTTGAATACATGTTAATATATAATTGATAACACTGTAGACTATTTTAATCAAATCCCTACAGCAAGTGTTCCTTGACTGGTTTAGAAAGGGAATAGCTACAGTTTTTAATTCTATATGGTTATGAGTAGGTTACAGCACGTTGGTGACTGGTATATCAAAAGCGAGGTAACGTGGATTAAAAATTGTGGATAGCACCAGTGTTAATTAAGAAAGGACAAGATACAATGATTTATGTAGGTATTGACGTGGCCTCTAAAAAACACGACTGCTTTATTATGAGAAATACAGGTGAAGTATTCTCTAAAAAATCAGCCAAAGCTCGTATCTCTAGTATAGATAAAATACTTCATCATAAAAGTAACATTACTGCAAGTAAATTGATTGAAATAGCTAAGTCATCTATCGGTCAATCTGAAGATTATTTAGCTTTTGAATTAAAGCACACCATTGATATGATAAGATTTTATCAATCTCAAATTGAAATTTACAATAAACAAATTGAACACGAATTAATGCAAACTGAATATGGTTCAATTATTACATCTATTTCTGGTGTTGGTGTCATTACTGGTGCAATGATTATTTCAGAAATAGGAGATATTAATAATTTTAATAATACTCATCAATTATTGGCTTTTGCAGGTTTAGATCCTAGTGTTTATGAGTCCGGTAATTTTTCATCATCAAATAACAAACCATCTAAACGTGGTTCTAAGTACTTAAGATGGGCTATTCACCAGGTTTCATCAAGTATTTGGAAATGGGATAAAACATTTAAAGCATATTATGATAAGAAGATTCAAGAAGGAAGGCATCATTATGTAACGATTGGCCATATTGACAAAAAACTAATAAGAGTTATTTTTTCCCTCCTTAAAAATAAGGTGCTTTTTATTCCACAAAATTAACCATATAAAATTTTCAAAGATCAAGAGATATTACAAATCTGGTGATTATTTCTATAACACCATAAACTAATTTTTAAAAATTAAGGGTGAAAGGCCCTTTTTACGCTTCCTATAAATAATTTTATATTTTTTTTATTTTTTTACTTGATTTATTTATAGTAGGCGTTTTAATATTTAATGTATGACAATATTATACCTATTGTAATAAAAGTATAGCACACTAAAATTGGAAAAAAACGGATTTCTATCGGCATTAATATATAAACTAATACCATTGTTAGATATAAGTTGAGCGATTTAATAACACAAAATTAAGTAAGAGATAATCTATAGGTGTGGAAAAATAAAAAGGTTATACTAGTAAGCATAACCTCTTGTCAACTCATCCCATTAGAATTTTAACAAACTAGATTTGGAAAAATCCGGATATCCATTGCAAAAAATTAAATATAAAGTTATAATTTTAAAAAGTTTAGAGGAGTAGCATATGAAAAAGCCCAAAGTTTCGATAGCCAAAAAAGGAGCTATGTTTAATATTTTATGGTTACTGGTAGAAAACCCAGCCCGTTTAGATTATTATCGTGTTCAAGATATTAGAGAACAACTTTTAAATGAATTTGGTATCAAATTAGACTATAAGACAATTTTAGATTATCTAAATACTTTAATGGAATTAGAATTGGATATTCAAATTGGTCATGAATATAATAAAGGTTATTATGTCAAAAAAAGAATCATTGATGAAAATGAACGTAATGTTTTATTTAACGCTTTAAATAGTGAAAAAACTTTAGACATGGCAACGACTAATCATATTTATAATTTCTTGACCATTGATACATCAATAGGACTAAAAGAAAAATATTTCAAATTAGATGAAAGATATCAAGGGAAAATTTATGCAGAGTCTGAACATTATAATCTAATTAATAACTTAAATATTTTAAATGAGGCTATTAGAAATCATCGCACAATTAGCTACGAATATTTAATTTTTAATAAGAATGGCAAGTTTAAGCCGGTTAGGGTAACTTATTATGTAATTCCTTTCGCCATAAAATATATGTATAACATGTATTATTTAATGACTTATGATAAAGCCTGGCCTTTATCTTATTGTGGAATAAAAATTAAATATATGAAAAATATTCAACTTTTAGATAAGGTTGATCAAATACCCTATACAAAAATTGATTTAGACTATCAAATTACTTTAGGAATTATTTATGACTGGTCAATTGAATTTATTGATGAAGTCTTTGTAAATTATCAGTTAAGAAATACCAGTAATGGTTTACTAGCTGATATTAAGGCACCTTATGATTTAATCTTTGATTTTTGTCGTAAATATTCCCCTTTTTATATAATATATGATGAAGCCATGAAAATAAGTATTAGAAGTGATTTATATGAGTTAATTGATGCCTTAGAAGATAAGGATCCACTCATTTTAAATATTAAAGGTAGTATTTGTAATTTTTATTATGACCATCCTTTAAATGCTAAAACTACCTATAGTAAATATTTGGCAAATCTTAAGTATTATATCGATAATAATATTCTTAGAACGGGTTTTAAGAAAACGGGTAATATTTATACTAATGGAAATTATACTATGACTTATAGTGTAGTAGAATTTGCTACAGCCAAATATGATTTAGTTGCCATTGATTATCAAAAGGAATTTGCTAGATTAATTCAAGCTAAAGAAGAGCTTAGTAAAATAAATGTTACTAAAAAATATTTAGTTTTGTTATACGGTAACGTTAGAGAAGATATAATTGATGAGTTAAAAACCATCTTTAATGATGACAAAATGAATTATATTCATGACCGCTTTTCCCGTTTAGCTAAGTCTTATTTTTACAATTATGATGTGTTTTTACTTTAGTTAAAAAATGAAAAGCGGATTTATCTATAAAAGTGATTGTTTTAATAGTAGTATGTTATAATCGCGCTTGTGAAAAGCAATTCGTATAATTGCCCTAAAATGGTGGGAAAGTCTCTACGCTATGGCCTATCTATAGCACTACGAATTGGACAACTCTTTTTCGCTTTTTTGCAGAAATGGGAAACTTCGATTACTTTTTATAATTAAAAGAAGGAGAACAGATTATGCCAAAGAAAAAGCTCTTTAGTAATGCTGCTAAAGAAAATCATTTGTACATTCTTATTTTAGCGCTAACAGCTAATAGCTGTAACCTTGATAAATGCCTAGCTCGTTGTAAGGAAATGATGAATTGGGATGCTAAATACCCTTATAAAATGATTAGTAAAACAAAGGTTAGAGGGGTAGGTATGGCTCTTGCTATGCAGGGCTCAGCAATATCTAATGTAGATGTGGCTTCTGTTGCCTTAAAGGTTAATGACGATGGCTTTTATAGTTTGATGATTGGGGCTTCTGATATGGGTACCGGTTGTGATACCATTTTAGCCCAAATGGCTGCTGATTGTCTTTTATGTGATGTTGATAATATCATTGTTTCAGGTGTAAACACGGATACTTCACCTTATGATTCAGGTTCTTATGCTTCTTCAACTACTTATTTAACTGGTATGGCAGTTGTTAAAACCGCAGCTAGTCTTATTAGTAAGATTAAGAAATATGGTGCTTCGCTTTTAAACTTAACAGAAGAGGAAGTTGATTTTGATGGGTCTTATATTTATAAGCTTGATAAAACAAAAAAGATAAGTCTAAAGGATATTGCCAATTCTTCAATGTGTAATAATAGTAATGCCTTATATGCTTCCGAATCTCATTCTTCACCAGTTTCTCCGCCACCATTTATGGTTGGAATGGCCGAAGTTGAAGTAGATTTAGAAACAGGTAAGGTAGATTTAATTAACTACAAAGCCGTTGTTGATTGCGGTACGGTTATTAATCCTAATTTAGCGCGCGTCCAAACGGAAGGCGGTCTAGTTCAAGGAATTGGTATGGCTTTATTTGAAGACATTAATTATGATTCTTTTGGTCGTTTAAGAAATAATTCCTTTATGCAATATAAGATTCCAACTCGTCAAGATATTGGTAATATTGAGGTTGATTTTAGAAGTTCTTACGAACCAACGGGTCCTTTTGGAGCTAAATCAATCGGCGAAATTGTTATTAATACCCCAGCTCCTGCCATTGCTAATGCTATTTATAATGCTTGTAAGGTAAGAATTAGAGAACTACCTATTACGCCTGAAAAAGTTTATTTTGGTTTATTAAAAAATGAAGATTGATGTAGTTATTTTAGCTGCTGGTAGTTCAAAACGTTATGGTAAAGAAAATAAGCTTTTAGTAAAAATTGCAGGAAAAAGCCTAATTGAAAGAGCTCTTTTATTAGGGGCTAATTTAAAGGCTGCTTTACCAAATTTAATATCTAATTTACTTATCGTGTCTTGTTACGAAGAAGTTAAAGCTCTAGCTTTAAAATATAACTATAAATATATTGAAAATGTAAATAGTTCTAAAGGTATTTCTACATCTATTCATTTAGGGGTTAAAAATAGCCAAAATGATCTTCTTTTTATGGTAGCTGATGAACCTTATTTAACCTGTGATACACTGGTTAAGTTAGTCTTAGCTTATCATAATAGTGATAAAAATTTAGCTACCTTAATTGATGAAACCGGTCAAACGGCAAATCCCTGTCTATTTGGTCAAAAATACTATAATGATCTTTTAGCCCTTATGGGAGATAAAGGGGGTAAAAAGATTATTTTAAATAATTTAGCTGATACTATTTTAGTAAAAGTTAATAGTGCTGAAGTTAAAGATATCGATTACCATATAGCTGAAGCTAGTTAGATTTGATTCTAGCTAGCTTTTTTGCCTTTTAATTATTTAAAAGATAACTAAAATTTGCTATACTAAATAAAAGAATGTATGTAAAAATTAATAATATTTTGGAGGAATATCATATGGGAATAATAGATAAGATTTTTGGTTCAGAAGAGACAAAAAAACTATATTTTGTAAAGCCCTTTGAAAAGGATAATTGTCGCCAAAAAGAACAATTAGAAGATTTACTGTTAAAAGTAGGTGATGATCAAAAGGAAGTTGTGGAACGTGAATTAAATAAAGTAAATATTGGATTAGCTGGTGAATCTAAGGTTGCTTATGAATTAGAAAACATCTATTCTTTATACGGATTTGTCTTCCATGATGTTTGCTTAAAGTATAATGAGATTACCTTACAATATGATTTCATAATTGTTACTCAAAGATTTATTTGTGTAATTGAAGCTAAGAAACTAAATGGGAATATTGATATTGATAAAGAAGGTAATTTTATTAGAACTTTTATTGATGCTAAAGGCAATGTATACAAAAAAGAAGGTATGGATTCTCCAGTTGAACAAAATAAAAAACATTGTAATTTATTAGAACAATTACTTACATCAAATAAACTTATTAAGAATTTTCCAATCTTATCTTTAATTTGTTGTTCAAATAGTAAGGCTATAATAAAGAAAGCTTATGCGCCAAGAGAAATACAAGAGATTGTAATTAAAACCGATCAATTAGCAAATAAGCTATTAGTTTATTATAATAGTTTAAGTGATTTTGAAATCAAGAAGAAACAAATGATGAATATCATCGATTATATATCTGATCATATTGTTGAACGTGATATCGATTATGTAAGTAAATTAAAATTAAAACTAATGGCGACTAAATTTGAAGAAAAAACAATTGAAACAGCGCCTAATACTAAAGAAATAGTAAGAGAAGAGGTTGTTGTAGAAGTTCCTCAAAATGATGATTTATATGAGGAGCTAAGAAAGTATCGTAAAACCAAATCAGAAGAATTAAATTATAAACCTTACTATATTTTCAATAATGAACAACTGGAGAAACTTATCTTAAAAAGGCCATTAGATTTAAATGAGTTGTCTAAGAGTAAGATATTAAACGCCAAACAATATGAACTATATGGCCAAGATATTTTAGATATTATTATTAAACATTCCAAAATAGAGTTTGAAAAAAAGAGTAAATTAGAAGCATCTCCCCTCTATCAAAAACTAAAAGCCTTTAGATATGCTAAAGCTAACGAAGAAAATATTCCCCAATACTATATTTTTACCAATGCTGAATTAATAGATATTGTTGAAAAATGCCCAAGTACCAAAGAAGAGTTACTTAAAATTAATGGTATCGGTAATAAAAAAGTTGAATTGTATGGCAACGAAATTTTAAAAATAGTTAAAATGAATCGGTGAATAATGTGATAGATTGTAAAGTTGTTGAACTTGTTGGTGACGCCCTTCAAAATGATTGTGATGTCTTATGTCATCAAGTTAATTTAGCTGGTGTTATGGGTGGAGGTATAGCACTTAGTATAGCTACTAAATATCCCAATGTAGAAAAAGAATATCAAAGCTTTAAACCTAAAGAATTAGGAGCTGTTTGTTTTGCTAAAACCAAGAACTATGTAATAGCTAATTGCTTTAGTCAAAGAAATGACTTTAGAACGGATTATGAAGCTTTAGGTAAATGTCTAGATAAAGTAGTAGCTTATTTAAAAAGTCATAATTTAGATAGTGTAGCAATACCTTATAAATATGGCTGTGGTATAGCTAGTGGTAACTGGGAAATAGTCAAAGAGACTTTTATTAAAAAACTAGCTGGTTACACCTTAAAAATATATAAACTTAATCTGTAGGAGGTTATATTTTGTTAGGGGCAATTATAGGTGATGTGGTTGGTTCAAGATTTGAATTTAATAACATTAAAACAAAGAAATTTACGTTAATAACAAATGAATCTTGTTATACGGATGATACAGTTTTAACAATTGCGGTAACGGATTGGTTATTACATGCTAAAGATAAAAGTGATTTAAATGAAGCTGCCAGTTTCTTACAAAAATGGGCTAGAAAATATCCTGATGCTGGTTATGGTACAAGCTTTATTACTTGGATGAATTTGGCAAATCCTAAACCATATAACTCATGTGGAAATGGCTCAGCTATGCGAATAAGTGCAGTTGGCTGGTTTGCAAAAGATGAAGAAGAACTATATGCATTAACTAAAACTATTACCGAAGTTACACATAATCACAAAGAAGGTCTAAAGGGAGCTTATGTAACAGCTAAATTAGTATATATGGCTCTTCATAACTCTTCTAAAGAGGAACTTAAAAACTATGCGATTAGTGAATATCCTAAAATAAAGGATTTAGACTATGAAACCTTAAGAAAAACATATGTTCACGGTGCAGAAATATGCGAGGTAACAGTTCCGGAAGCAATCTACTGTTTTTTAATATCAACTAGCTTTGAAGACACTTTAAGAACAACTATCAGTATTGGTGGTGATTGTGATACAACATCTGCTATTAGTTGTGCAGTTGCTGAGGCCTATTACAAGAATATTGATTTAAACTTAGTGAAAAATGTGAGATCTAAATTAACTAAAGAAATGCTAGAAGTAATAGACGAGTTTAGTTTAAAGATTAAAAATAATTAATAGAACTCTAAAAATATAATTATAATAGGTAAAACTTAAAAACTAGATGGTCATTAAAAAATATTTAAGTATAACACTATATTATGATAAAAAGTATTTTAATTCGTACTGAACACTTTTTTAAAAAATAGCAAAAGTGTTCAGTATAATTTTTATATACATAAGGAAAAAAATTAATATTTTATAAAATAACTCAATTTGAAGTATATTAGGTGTTTCCAATGAAACAGGAATCAAATTATTAGTTATGTTTTTATACTAATAAATGGTAGTGTCATGTACTAATCATTATATAAATAGCATTTAACTATTCAAAAATATTGGATAGTTGACTTAAAAGAGATATAATAAACTTAGCATATTAAGGAGTGATATTATGATTTTAATGAATTTAAAATTAAAAAATATACTAGCTTTTAGTGATTTTGAAATCAATTTTTCTTACCCAATGAAATTACGCAAGTCTACTATTGATAATGAATTTTTAAGTTCAATTACATCATTTAGATATAAGAAGGTTAATATTTTCATAGGTGCTAATGCAACCGGTAAGACATCACTTATGAAATGTATTTGGCACTGCTTAATATTTTTGAAAAATAAAGAAAGAACACTTATAGATAGCATCTCTAATAAACTATTTGACGATTCATATATTGAGTTAGATTTAGTAGAAGATACTGCTAATCAAACACCTAAATTATTACGGGTAAAAATAAAAATTGACAATAAGGATAATAATATTTTAGTAGCTATTGGTAAAATTGATTTAGAAAATGGAGACTCCTATGAATCTTGTGCTAAGGATTTAGATAGTCAAGAATATACTTTTGAAAATTATGTTAATTGTTTAACCAAAAACAGTTTAAATATTGGTTGGTATACAGCCTTACCAGCAACTGAAGAAGGCTTTGATATCGTTAGATTTTGTGAAACTAGAAATAATGCTGAAAAACAAGAGTATTTAAAAATTCTAAATGACGTTTTAAAAACTCTAGATCCAGCTATCATTAGAGTAATACCAAGCTTAGATAGTGAAGATGCCTATGTTATTGAACATGAAAATACAGGTAAAATTATTATTCAGAGTGGTTACAAAATTGCTAATATTAATTTTTTATCTAGTGGAACAAAATATGGAATCAATATTGCTAATATTATTTTTTTTATAAAAAATCATAATAATGGTATATATATAGTAGATGAACAATTTTCATATGTAAATTCAGATGTAGAAGTTGCTTTAATCAACACAATGGTATCATTATTAGGTCCTAATGAGCAGTTATTTATTACCACTCATAATTCAAATGTGTTAGAAATTAAGTATCCATTTCATGCCTTTAATTTTATGAAAAAAGAAAAAGTAGAAAATAAGACTATTATTAAAAGCTATTGTGCAAGTTTAATTGAAAATAGAAATAATGTTTCTGCTAAAAGCATCTTGGACAATGATATGTTGGCTACTGCACCTGATTTGAATAAAATTTTTGAGTTAGGAGAATAATTATCTCTAAGTACTTTCAATATTTTGTAGAGGGAAAATGTGAGGAGAAGTTGATAAATGCCTTAAAAACTCCACCTTGTAATTATTTAATTTCAGGTAGAGTTGATGTTTTTAATGTTATTCAAAATAAACTTTCAAAACAACGAATATTATCAATTCGTCCTCATGCAACGATTATCTTAGTTTATGACATAGATGTCAAAGATGATTCAAAACTAATAGAGAATGTAGAAGTACTAAAAAAACATGGTTTTAATAATATCTTTCACATACAATCAGTTGCTAATTTTGAAGATGAAATATTATTTACTTGTCAAATTAAAAATATTCATCAATTGTTTCAAACCCAAGGCTTGGATGAATTCAAAACCAATTTTATTCATTGTAATAATATTTTAAATAAATTGGCAACAGTTAATTTTGAAATTAATAAATTATGGACAAGAAAAACTAAAGAATTACCATTTTCTAAATATATTAAAAATCAGATTAATGATATTAAAAAGTAAAAATTATTATTAGACTGAATATGTTTTTAGTGTCTATAATTCCAATTATCATATAGATACTCTAACAATCACCCCAAATAAAATGGCGTATTCACGCATTAATTTCTTTGATGACACAAAGCGAGATAATTGTTTTTTTAATACAAATTCCAATAAGTTTTTAGCTAAATTTAAACTATTAGAAAAATATATAATTTTCATTATTAGTTTATGTTACTTTTATATATTACTAATTTTCATTAAAGATAAGATGAAGGTTAGAATATTTAGTACCAATAAGTGGCAAAAGTTTAATGAAAATTTAGATTTAAATTTAATATATATTTATATTATGTTAATTGAAATTAAGACTAATGATATGTAATCATCGACGTTTTTTCTATGTAATTACGCGATTTTTTTGTTGATTTTTTAGTATATTTTTAGTATAATTATACTAAAGAAAGGGGTGCTGTATTATGCCTTATGATAAAAATTTTATTGTTCCAATTCCTAAGGGTTCCATTTTAGCTAAAAATTGTAATAAAACCTATGTTTATCACGTTGTTGAAAAGAGATATGATAAGAAAAGACAAAATAATTCTGATGTTCGGGTAACCATTGGTATTCAAATTCCAAACACTAATACTATGTATATAAACGATAATTTTAAAAAGTATTTTTCAGAAGTTTATGAAGAAAAATCTAACAGTGATGTTTTGTCTAATAAACTTAATTTTTCTGATGGGATTACTTATGGTGTTACTGCTGTTTTACATAAGCTAGCTAGTAATATTGGATTACTTCCAATATTAAAAAATAACTTCGATGAAGATGATAATTTAAGAAGTAATTCAATTATTAATCTAGCTACTAAGTTTATACTTACTAATAATTCATCAATTGTTAGCTATCCCCATTTTGCTAGAAATCATTTAATACTTGGTAATAAAATAGAAAGTGATACAGCTTTAGAAAATATGTTAGGTAGTATTGAAGAAGCTGATATAGATAGTTTTTTAAATGACTGGATTGAACATACTTGTAAAGATAAAGATCTAGTTTTATCTATAGATGGTTCTAGTGTTTCAACAGAAGCTAATATAATTGAACTTGTTGATATAGCTTATAGTAAAAATAAAGCTTTTGAAAATCAATTTGCTTTTTCTTTAGTTACTGAACAACAAAATTATACGCCTGTTTATTATAAAGAATATAATGGAACTATTCATGACTTAAATGAGGGTAAAAAGATAGTTAAGATATTGAAAAATGGTAAACCAAAATCTATAAATTTTGTTTTAGATAGGGGATATTTTTCTTCTGGTTTAATGAAATCTTTACTAGAATTGGATTATGGCTTTATTATGATGGCTAAGAATAATAATCAACTAAAAACCGTATTAGATAGAATGATTGATAAGGTTAATAGTGTAGAAAATTATATACCAGAATTAGATTTATATGGTGCTTGGACAGCATATAAACCTTTTGAATCGATTAATAAAAATTTATATTATCATGTTTACTTTAGTTCAGAGGCTAAAAATGAAGCCACTAAAAATCTTCATTTAAAAGTAACTAAAATGTTTATGGAAGTAAAGAAATTATTAGGTAAAACTTTAACAGCTAGTGAAATTAAAAAGTATGAAAAATATCTTGATTTAGAAATCATAAATAATAAATTAGAATCATGTGCTATTAATAAAACTAAAGTTGATACTGATTCAAAATACTATGGCTATTTTGTTATTATAGCTAGTAATATATCATCACCAGCTGAAGCATATAAAGTTTATCATAATAGAGACTATACAGAAAAATTAATTATGATGATGAAAACGTATGAACAATTTGATTGTGTAAGATGTCATGATGTTAAACATTTAAAATCTAAAAATTTATGTCTTTTTGTAGGATTAATATTAAGAAATGAAGTATTTGTTAGAACTAAAAATTTAAGAAACAATTGTAAGGATAGAAAAACCTATACAACTCCTGAAATATTAAATGAACTTAGTTGTATTCAAGCTACAAGAGACAAAGATGGTAAATATAGTAAGAAAACACCTTATACCAAAAAAGAAAAGGCTATTTTACAGGCCTTAGATATACAATTAAACGTTATTGAGGGTGCTTTAAATAGGTTTAATAAGAATTTAGTATAAAGAGATGAGGCATCGAGATGTTTTGATTAGATTTTAGTTTATTTTGAATATATACTGAACACTTTCACTTTGAAACACAAAAGTGTTCAGTGTGAATTAACATTTTTCTTGAATTATAAAAAAGTGTTCAGTATAATATATATGAATATATTCATATATATTATACTATTTATGATTGGAGTGTTTCATTATGATAAAACGAGAAAAGTACATTAGTCAAATAAGAAATTTTTACGACAGTGATTTAATTAAAGTTATTGTTGGAATAAGAAGATGCGGTAAATCAGTAATTCTTCAATCAATAATGGAAGAATTGAAGGAAAAAACAGACAATATTATATACTTGAATTTTGAAAAAACAAATGATCTGATGAAAGCTTCAAATGAGATTGATTTGGTTAAATATATTGAAAAAAATAAAAAAAATGGTAAATGCTATATATTTTTAGATGAAATTCAAGAGGTAGATAATTGGCAAATAGCTGTTAAAGATTTACGTCTAGATAATAATAATTCAATATTTATTACGGGAAGTAATTCAAAACTATTATCTAGTGAACTATTGACACTATTAAGTGGTCGATTTGTTTCATTTAGAATTAGACCTTTTGTTTATAAAGAAATACTTGAATATTGTGATGAAATTGGTAAAACGACTACAGTTTCTGATTATTTAATATGGGGTGGTTTTCCAGCTCGTTTTAATATTAACGATATTGAATCTACTAAATTATATCTAGAAGACTTAGAAAACACTATAGTGTTTAATGATTTGATAAAAAGATACAAAATTAAAAAAACTGTGCCATTCAAAAAAATAGTAAGTTATATTTTAATGAATAATTCAAGAGTTTATTCAGCTAGAACAATACATAAAAATATTAAAACACAATGTGAAAATATTTCATTAAATACAGTAATTAAATATATAGAATATCTAAAAGAAGCTTATATTATTGATGAAATACCGCAATATAGTCTAAAGGCAAAAAGAGAATTAGCATATTATGGTAAAATTTATGATTCTGATGTATGTTTTAATTCATTGCATATTAGTAATAATAGATTTGATATTGATCACAATTTAGAAAATATTATATATAATGAATTATTGTACATGGGATACACTGTAAAGTTATATGATAATGATGGAAAAGAAATAGATTTTATAGCACAAAAAAATAATAAAACTTATCTAATTCAGGTAGCATATAGTGTTGTAGATGAAAAGGCTTATCAGAGAGAATTTGGTGCATTTAATAATTTGGATAATTCTAATCAAAAGATTATTATAACCAATGATGATATTGATTTTTCAACTAGTACAGTTAGACATATTAAATTAGATAAATTTCTAACTTTAGATGAATTAGATTAAAAAAATACGATGCAATAAATGATATTACACGAGGGTATACTTATGGAAAATATCGATATTTTAGATGAAAGAACAAAAAAAATATTTGACGGTATTGAAAAAGGATTAATAGATTCTAAATATTTAGCAAATATTGATTACGTGCCAAGATTATTAGTTAATAATCCTGATGATGGAGAAAAAGTATTAACTGATATTATAAAAGAGTTAAAATCATGTGATGAATTTTTATTTTGTGTCGCCTTTTTAACAATGGGTGGTTATCAACAATTATTTAATACCTTTAATGAACTAAAAGAAAAAAACATTAAAGGACAAATTATTGTTTCTCAATATCAAAATTTTACGGATCCTCAGGCTTTAAAAAATATCATAGATAAATTTCCTAATATTGATTTAAGAATAGTTACAGAAGATATTGTTAAAATGCATTCAAAAGGATATATATTTAAAGCTAACCAAGATATTAAAATTATAGTTGGTAGTAGTAATTTAACTGCTGATGCTTTAAGTGTTAATAAGGAATGGAATGTTAAATTAACTTCCACAAACGATGGTTCGTATGCTATTAAGGTAATTGATGAATTTAAAAGTTTATTAGCTCAATCAATTAAAGTCGATGATGATTTTATAAATGAATATAAAAAAATCTATAACCAAAAGAAGCGTCAACAACAAAATATTGAAATAGTACCAATGACCATAAGACCTAATAAAATGCAAGAGGAGGCTCTAGAAAATTTAAAACTTCTGAGAGAAGCAAATCAAACAAGAGCACTTTGCATTTCTAGTACAGGTACTGGTAAGACTATCCTATCAGCATTAGATGTTAAGGCATTTAAACCAAAAAAATTTTTGTTTGTAGTTCATAGGGAACAAATTGCTAAAGATGCTCTTGAAACGTATAAGAGAGTTATTGGTAATGACATAAATGCTTGTATTTTAGGTGGTGGACATAAAGAGGATGCAGATTACATTTTTGCTATGGTTCAAACTTTATCTAAAGATAACATTTTAAATTATTTTAAACCGACTGAATTTGATTATATTGTTTTTGACGAAGTTCACCATCTGGGAGCCTCAGGTACATTGAAGGTTTTTAATTATTTTAAGCCTAAATTTGTTTTAGGTATGACAGCAACACCGGAACGTACAGATGGCTATGATATCTATCAATTATTTAATTATAATATTGCTTGTAATATTAGATTACAAGATGCAATGAAAGAAGATTTAATTTGTCCATTCCATTATTATGCCATATCAGATTTTATGGCTGATGGCAAAATGGTAGACGATAAAACTGAATTTAATAAATTGGTGTCAAAAGATCGAGTTGAGCATGTTATTAATCAAGCCCAATATTATGGATTTTGTGGTTCTAAAGTAAAAGGATTAGTCTTTGTAAGTAGGCTTGAAGAAGCTAAAGTTTTATCACAAGAATTTAATAAATATGGTTTTAAAACAACGGCTTTATCAGGCGAAAATTCACAACAAGAAAGAGAAAAAGCAATTCAATTGCTTGAGTCAGATGATAAAGAAAATTATTTAGATTATATCTTTACCAGAGATATATTTAATGAAGGTATAGATATTAGGTGTATTAATCAAATAATTATGCTAAGGCCAACTGAATCAGCCATAATTTTTGTTCAACAATTAGGTAGAGGACTGAGAAAATATATTGATAAGGAATACTTAGTAGTTCTAGATTTTATAGGCAATTATGATAATAACTTTTTAATTCCAATTGCCCTATCAGGAGATCGCAGTTATAACAAAGATAATATAAGACGTTTTATAAGTGAGGGTAACAATACAATTCCTGGTGAATCAACCATTAACTTTGAAAGAGTAGTAGAACAAAATATCTTTGACAAAATTGATAAGGCTCGTTTAAATACAACCAAAATCTTAAAAGATTCTTATCTAGAATTAAAGTATAAAATTGGTAGAATTCCTAACTATTTTGATTATGAAAAATATGGTTCAATAGAAGTCTTTAAATTTTTTGATAAATTTGATAGCTATCATGAATTTTTAACCAAATATGAAGCTGATTATCATATTAAGTATAATTACCTCGAAGAATTATATTTAAAATTACTGTCCCAAAAATATATAAAGTGTAAACGCCCTTTTGAACTAGAATTATTACTACAATTGATAGATAATAATGAAGTTGATCTAATGTCATTTAGAGAAAATATGTCTAATAAATATTCTCGTATAGCGCTTAATCAAAATACAATTGATAATTTAATTAATCAGTTTACTGGAAACTACTTAGTTGGTAGCGAAGCTCCACAATATAATAAAGTGAAGTTTGCCTCATGCAATGGCAATAAGCTTACAATAGATCCAACTTTTAAAAATATGTTACAGAGTGAAAATTTTAGAAAAGAAATTGATGAAATCATTGACTTTGGATTACATACATACTCTAAAAATTTTGATAATAATTATGAGGATTTAGCGTTCTCCCTTTATCAAAAGTATAGTTATGATGATGTATGTAAATTATTAGACTGGGATAAAAATGCGGTAGCAACTAATATTGGTGGCTATAAATATGATGCTAAAACTAATACATTACCGATTTTTGTTAATTATCATAAGGATGATGATATTGCTGAGTCTATCAAATATAATGACTATTTTATATCCAGGAATGTCTTATCATGGATATCTAAGAATAAACGTTATTTAAGTTCACCAGATGTGAAAAATATTACTGCAGCTAAAATTAATGAAACAAAAATGCTATTATTTGTTCGTAAAAATAAAAAGGATGAAGAAAATTTCAAAGAATTCTATTTCTTAGGTGAGATAAGTCCTATTTCTGAGCCTAAGGAAACAACTATGGCATCAGGTGATCATGCTGTAAATTTTGAGTTTTTATTAGAAACTCCAGTTAGAGAAGATATTTTTGATTATATTGTAAATAAATAGAGGTATACATAAATGAAACATATAGAAGTTGTTTGTGCTTTAATTGAAAATGAAGAAGGCAAAATATTTTGTTGTAAAAGAGGTCCAGGTCGAGCTCTTGAAGGATATTGGGAATTTCCTGGTGGCAAAGTTGAAGCTCACGAAACTCATGAAGAAACAATCGTAAGAGAAATTAAAGAAGAATTAAAGTCAGATATTATTCCTCTAGAATATATAGGAGTCTCTAATTATACTTATCCTGATATGCCACCTTATAAAGGCTTTAGTATTACTATGTATGCTTATAGGTGTAAGCTAGTAAAAGGCAATCTAGATTTAACTGAGCATGTAGAAAAAGCTTGGAAAACTATAGAAGAAATGAAAAATATGAATTTTGCTGAAGCCGATAAAGTTTTTATAATTTAATATATAATAAGGCAGTAGTCTGACTTGCAAAAATTGGGTTATTTAAAATCCTTGATGTATATAGAACTGTAAAGTGAAATGGAGTGGTACCATTTTAATTCAAATGTATCACTCCATTTTTAACGAAAGCAAATGTAAGAATCACATTTTAATAAGTTAACAATTATGGTATGATTATTGGCTTAGTATTAAAGAAATTATATGATTTTCTTCATATTTATAATACAGTTCAAGTCATCTCGTTTGATGAATTCAAAATTAGAAATGATTCTTCCTTTGTGTGAATGTCTTCCTAAATATTATTATGCGAAGAGGATTATTTTTCTACAATATACATCACGTAATTTAATACTAAAATGTAAGTTAGGTTTTTTATATATCTTAAAGCCTAACAAAACAGTTTTGTTTGATTTCGAACAAAACTGTTGAAAAAAGCAAACCTTTGTTTTAAAATTACACTGGATGGTGGTGATATTTATGATTATTAGAAAAGAATACATTGATAGATTATGGCAATTAAAAGAATTAGAATTAATCAAGGTTATTACGGGTATTAGACGATGTGGCAAATCAACATTATTAAAACAATTTCAAGATAAGTTGTTAGAGGCTGGAATTAATGATAATCAAATTGTTAGTTTAAATTTTGAGGAATTAGAAAATGAAGAATTATTAGATTATAAAAAGCTATATGAATATTTAAAATCTAAAATTGTTAGTGGAAGATATACCTATTTTTTCTTAGATGAAATTCAACAAGTTAAGTATTTTGAAAAAGTAATTGATAGTTTGTATGTTAAAGAAAATATTGATATATATATAACGGGTTCAAATGCTTATTTATTATCTAGTGAATTAGGAACATTGTTATCGGGAAGATATATCGAAATTAATTTATTGCCTTTATCTTTTAAAGAATATAAAGAATTTATGGGTGATTTTGATAATAATAAACTTTTTTCTGACTATCTTATCAATGGTGGACTACCTTATGCTGCTTTAATTAGAAAGAGTAATTTAGGTGATGATCTTGGTTATATTGAAGGTATCTATAATACTGTTTTTGTTAAAGATATTGAGGAAAGACAAAAAAGAAAAGAGTTAGCTTCTAATGATCTTAAAATTACAGATATTCAATTATTAAAGGATATTTCAAAATATTTATCTAGCATTATTGGCAGTCCAGTTTCTATGAATAATATAGCTAACTATTTATCTTCTAATGGGAGAAAAACTTCCCATGTAACCGTTGGTGCTTATGTTGACGCTTTAGAAGAATCATATCTATATTACAAAGCAGAAAGAATAAATGTAAGCGGTAAGAGTCTTTTAAAAACAAATTATAAATATTATATGGTAGATTTAGGTTTTAGAAAGTATATTCTTCCTAAGCAGAAATATGATGTTGGTTTTTCACTAGAGAACGTTGTATACTTAGAATTACTTAGAAGAGGTTATAAGGTTAATGTAGGTAAGATTAATGATAAAGAAGTAGATTTTGTAGCTTTTAAGGATGGTATATTTGAATATTATCAGGTTACTTTAACCATGCTAGATGAATCTACTTTTAATAGAGAAATGGAACCATTAAAAATAATTAAGGACAATTATCCAAAGTTTGTTATTACTGATGATTATATAGGTTTAGGAAACTATGAAGGTATAAATATCGTTAATATAGTAGACTGGCTATTAAAATAATTGCTTTGTTAATAAGTAGAGGTGTACATAAATTAAACATATCGAAGTTGTTTGTGCTTTAATTGAAAATGAAGAAGGCAAAATATTTTGTTGTAAAAGAGGTCCAGGTCGAGCACTTGAAGAATATTGGGAATTTCCAGGTGGCAAAGTTGAAGCTCACGAAACTCATGAAGAAACAATCGTAAGAGACATTAAAGAAGAATTAAAGTCAGATATTGTTCCTCTAGAATATATAGGAGTCTCTAATTATAACTACCCTGATATGCCACCTTATAAAGGCTTTAGTATTACTATGTATGCTTATAGATGTAAGCTAATAAAAGGCAATCTAGAATTAACTGAACATGTAGAAAAAGCTTGGAAAACTATTGAAGAAATGAAAAATATGAATTTTTCTGCAGCAGATAAAGTTTTTATAAAATAATCATTTACTATACCCAGCTTATCAAATTTTAGTTGGATTATTTTTTATTTAAAAATGAATATAATTTTTGAATATTTGGTTTTAATAAATTAACTATATTGTTTTTAAAAAGTACACACTATTAGCTTAAACATAAATGCCCATAAATTTATTGTGATCTTTAAAAATTTAGTAGATTATGATATAATTGAAATTTGCCACTTAATATTGAATATCAGAATAAAAAAACTAAGCACGAAACAATTTAATCGTCTCAAAGCTTAGTTTTTTCTTTTGAAAAATATGTACTTATATTATGTACTTATTGAATAATTTTAATACTCG
>CALUXI010000003.1 GCA_944324705.1 uncultured Acholeplasmatales bacterium | reverse complement strand
AGGGAAGCGAAGCGTACTTCCGCAAGACTGCTGGATAAGGTAATCGGCGGAGAATAAAAATTTCCCTTGTTTCGGCTTATAAGGGCAAAAACAAGGGAAAATACATAAGGTTTGAACATTTAATAGGCGATATGCCTTGAAAATACAGGTTTATAGAGGATTGAATAGACAAATTAGAATTTGCTGATTTAGCTGGAGTTTATGTTAGCTCTAATTTTACAAGATTATTTGCTGTATGTAATAAGTTTGTTAGTATAGATAATCTTAAAGAACTACCAGAAGGTAAGTATATTTGTAGAAGTTGTCAAGTAGAAGAAAAAGATAAGGTTTTAAATGAATTAATGAATTATGTAAAGGATAAATATAAAATAGTATCTAATTATGTAATCGAAATAATAGTAGTTACAGGTATTTTAAAGTGGGAATATGAATTACAAGTATATATAGGTAATTAAATATTCAAATTATTATTTTAAAGATATGACTTCTTTCAGCGGAATTTACTTTTACAATTAACATTATTTAATAAGATTTAAGTAAAAGGTATTGCATAACAAATTAATATTTGCTATAATTAACAAGCGAAAAAATGTAATGTCTGGAGGGATATTATGAGAGATTTAGTTAAATTAGTTTGTACTGAATGTAAAAATGAGAATTATTATACAGATAAAAACAAGAAGACAACACCTGAACGTATTGAATTTAAAAAGTATTGTCCTCATTGCCGCAAACATACAATTCATAGAGAAAAGAAGTAAGCTTTTAAGAAAGCTTTTTTCTTTATTTAATGGTTAAAAAGATTGTTAATGGGATTCTAGCTGTTAATTCTTATTTAATTATTAAAGGCAATGAATGTCTAATTGTAGATCCGGGAATGGCTCTAGATTTTGATGACATTTTTAATAATTATAAGGTTAGAGGAGTTTTAATAACTCATGCCCATGTTGATCATATTTATGGGCTTAAGGATTTAAAGGGTATTCCTTGTTATATTAGTTTAAAAGACTCTTTAAAGCTAGATAAACCAGATCTTAGTTTGTTTAAAATGATGGATATGACTATTCCTTTTAAAAAGGAAGACTTAAATTTAATTTATGTTAATGATGGTGATATCTTAAATTTATTAGATTATAAAATTAAGGTTATGGCTACACCTGGTCATACAGATGGTTCAGTTTGTTATTTAATGGATGATATTTTATTTAGTGGGGATACTTTATTTGCTATGGGAATCGGTAGAACTGATTTTCCTACTGGCAATGTGCTAGATATGCGGGCAAGTTTAAAGAAAATATTTAATTTGCCAAATCAAATAAAGGTCTATCCGGGACACGATGAAGTGACTTCTATTAAAATAGAGAAAGAAAATAATCCTTATTATAAGAAGTCTTAGACTTCTTTTTTATCTATTATTTTGCTATAATAAACGGCGGAGGTATATATGAAGATACTACATGATGATATAAATAAGATTTTAGATGAAGCTAGTATGATTACTTTAAATAAAGGCTTAACTAATATTGATACAGGAATTATCTTTTTAGCAATTATTAATTTTTTAAATAATTCTAAGAATAAAGATTATTTTGATATAAAAACTGATGTGTTTAAGATTTTAGAACGTTATGATTTAAATTATATAAATATTGATAAAGCTTATAATGAATTACATCCTAATAAAGAAAAATTATCTTTTGAAGTTGATACTAATTTAGCTCCTGATGCTTTAAATGTTATAGAACAATTAAAAAACAAAGCTAAAACTGAAGAAAGAACAATGGAGTTAACAGATTTAATTTATACCTTATTTTTAAATGTTGAGTATGAGTTATTTAATGTTTTAGATAAAGTTAATTTGATGAAACAACATGAATATGAAGAAGCAGTTAAAAATCATGTTGAAGATAAGGATTTGCCAGAAAATGGTTTTTCGGTAGTAGCCTTGTATCAAGAATTTACAGAAGAAATGGTTAAATATAGTATTAGAGAAGTAAAGTCATTAGAAGATGATAAATTAAAGAAATATTTAACTAACATTAATAAATATGTTTTAAAACATAAAGATTTATGCTTTATAGGTATGAAACAAGAGTTTTTAGCCTTAGAAGTAGCATTATCAGGAAGAACTAAAAGAAGTGCGGTTTTAGTAGGCCCGGCTGGAACTGGTAAGACTACTTTAGTTTATATGTTAGCCGATGCTATTAATAAAAATAGTAAAGAATTAGCTTCTAATTTAAAAAATAAAATAATTTATGAAATGCATTTAGATGCTTTAGTTGCAGGTAGTCAATTTAGAGGTCAATTTGAACAAAGAATATTAAATATTTTAGATACGGTTTCTAAATTAGACAATGTTATTTTATTTATTGATGAAATGCATACTTTAGTTCGTTCAGGTGGCAATGAAGGTGATTTAACAGCAGCTAATATAATAAAACCGTATTTATCAAGAGGCGATATTCAAGTTATTGGTGCTACAACAAATGATGAGTTTAATGAATATTTAGAAAAAGATAAGGCTATTTCTAGACGTTTTGTTAAAGTATTAGTTGAAGAACCTTCTAAAGAAGAAACCATTGAAATAATGCGAGAAACTTTAAAAGCTAATGAAGCTTTCTTTGGTAAAACTTTAGGTGAAGAATTAATTGAAAAAATATATGATTTATCTTTACAATATAATATGCATTCAGCTAATCCGGATAAAGCATTAACAATGCTTGAGAGTGCCTTTGCTTATTCAAGAGTATGTAAAGAAAATAATAAAGAAATTGTTATTGATGATGTAATTGAATCAATTAGAGTTCAATTTAATATTAATATGTCTGATACTAAGGTTAAAGATACTAAAGAAGAATTAGAAAAAAACGTATTAGGTCAAGATAAACCTTTAAAAGAAGTATTAGAATACTTAAATATGATTGAATATAATATAGTTGATCCAGAAAAACCAAAATGCAATCTATTATTTGCCGGACCTAGTGGTACAGGTAAAACTTTTACTTCTAAATTAATAGCTAAAAACTTTACAGGTAGTGAAAAAAATTTAATTGTTGTTGAAGGTTCACAGCTTCAACAAGAAACAGCAGTTAATTATTTATTTGGTAGTGATCCAGGCTATGTTGGTTTTAAACAAACTAGTGATTTCTTAGCTAAGGTAAAACAAAATCCTAATTGTGTTGTTTTATTTGATGAGATAGAAAAGGCTCATAGTAGTGTATTTAAATCATTATTAAATATTTTAGATGAAGGTTATGCAACAGATAAAGGTGGTAATAAAGTAAGCTTTAGAAATGCGATTATTATCTTTACTACTAACTTAGGTTTTGGGACAAATAATAAAAAAGGTACAGCTTTTATGAGTAGTGGAAAATCCGATAATGAAGCCGCAATTGATGCGATTAACCGTCATTTCTCACCTGAATTTTTAGGTAGACTGGATAAGATTATTGTCTTTAATCGTTTAACAGAAAAGGTAAGTAATGAACTAATTAAACGTTATCAAGAAAAGTATGAAAAATTATCAGGTCATAAAATACATTTCACTAGTGGTGATATTAATAAAATTAAAGAAGATGCTAATATTCATGATTTTGGTGCCCGTAATTTAGATCATGTGGTTAAACTAGCATTCTTAAATAAGGTTTTAAAGGAGGAAGAAAAAAATGGAAGAAACTAAATTAAATGTTTGGAATATAGAGGAACAATTATTACAATCAAGAATTATTAAGATAGATGGTGA
Organism: uncultured Acholeplasmatales bacterium; assembly: GCA_944324705.1. Taxonomy (GTDB): domain Bacteria; phylum Bacillota_I; class Bacilli_A; order Acholeplasmatales; family Anaeroplasmataceae; genus CALUXS01. The sequence goes on along the minus strand of CALUXI010000003.1, from coordinate 93,268 downwards.
AATTAATACGCAAATGGCTCAAAGAGTTACATCATATTTAGATGTTTTAGCTAATGATGATCCTAATGCGGTTATTAAACTTGAAATATGTTCAGGTGGCGGTAGTGTTTTAGATGGTTTTGCTATTGTAGATAAAATTAGAGAAATACCAAATCCAGTTGTAGCATTTAATACAGGTTTATGTGCTTCAATGGCTACAATTATTAGTTCAGTTTGTGATTATGCCTATGGCTCTGTTAATGCTCAATTTATGATTCATGAATTAGCTACAGGTGTAGAAGGTAAATTTAGAGTATTAAAGAATAGTATAGAGTTTGATGAAAAATTAAATAAAAGATTATTTGCTATTCTAAGCAAAAAGACAGGTAAGTCTGAAGAAGAATTAATGAAAATAGCTACTTATGATTTTTGGATGAATTCAGAAGAAGCTTTAGAATTTGGTTTAATAGATGCGATTAGAAAACCTGTTAAGAAAAATGATAAGGTATTAAATGATTTTATTGCTGAAATAAATAAGGAGTAATTATGCCAATAAAGAACTTAGATGATTCATTATTTACTGATAATGAGCCTAAAAAAGCTAAGCCAAGCAAGCCAGAAATAAATTTTAGTGCTGATAATACTTCAGAGATTTATAATGAGTTAAATAAATTTATGGCAGATATGCCTGATGATATGCTTGATAAATTTAAGGATTTATCTAATAGTTTATCAAGTAAATTAGAAGATGTTAATTTAGCAGATTTATTTAATATTGAAGTAAACAAAGTAGAAATTAAGAATCCTTATGTAACTAAATTATTTCAAGAATTAACTAAATATAATGAAAAGGAATTAGAAGATCCTGTTATTGTTGCTAAACTAATTGAATTAACTGATTTCTTGAATAAATATAAAACTAATAAATCAGAAGTAGTTGAAGAAAAAATTAATTATATTGCTAAAATAAATGAGTTAACAGATGATATTTTAAATATTGTTGTAGATAAATTTAATCCTGAAGATTTTATTAAACAATATAATTTTGTTTTAAAGGATAATAATTATGTTTTAGAAGATTTAAGTAATATCAAGTTAGTTAATCCACTTGATAATTCTAATTTTGATTTAACTAATTCTAAATTAGTTTATGGTAATGTTGATAATAGAACTAATAGCCTTCTTGCTGATCGAGTATTGTTATATTTAAATAAAGCAGATACAACATCATATATTATTTTATATGCTTACAATAAAGATAATAATTATCAATTATTTATTCCTAAATTTGCTAATGCAGGATTATTAAGAATAGATGATAAATTAGAAGCCCATAAGGTAAGACAAACATTTTTTAAATATAAAAATGTAAAAGCTTGTTTAGAACATATTGAAACAATATTTGTTTTAAAAAATGAAGTTAATTTTCCAGTATTAAAGGTAGGATCCGTTTTAAAAAATGACCCATATTATATGGGGGATAATTTAGTTAATGTAGGTATGTATACTTTTAATCAAGATAATAAAGACTTTAAACAAAAATTTGATGTTTTTGAAAATACATTACCTTTTTATATTAAAGTTAATAATAATTTAAGTACTGATAAAATTAATTATTTTACAGATAAATTAAAAAAATATAATTTTAATGATGAAATATTAAATAATTATGAATTAAAATATCATAATTTAAAGAATTATTTATATATTGAAATTTAATAAACAATTATATAGGATTGATGTCGATTATAGATGTCAATCTTTTTTATTAAAAAAAGTCCTAATATTTAGGACCTACAACAACCACATCATCAGTATTTTTATTATAAGCTATTAAGACTTCTTTTTGTACATATTCAACAATCTTTAGACCATTTATAGATGAAGTAGAAAAGAAGGCGCGGGTCTTTCTTGTTATAACTATCCCATCAACAGTTATATTAAACTTAAAAGATAAAAAACGGCCATGAATAAAAGAAGTTATTGGCTCTTTAAAAGTAGTAGTATAAATTTCATAATTTTTAATGTCATTTTTAACAGTATAATACCGATATAGATAATATAAAATTCCAGGTATAGTAAAGAGAATGAGTAAAATAAAGTATAAATAACTTTTGCTTTTTGAAATAAAATAAGTGAATAATATGATGCAAACAATAGCTAAATCAATAATAAGTGCAGTAATAATTGCTTTTTTATATAATTTAACTTCAGCAAATTCAGTAGTGTTCATCTAATCATCACCTGAACTTATTATAAATCTAAATTAAAAAATTACAATATAAAAAAATTAATTTTCACGCCGAAAAAATGGTCATTTGCCCAAAAATTCGGAATAGACTCTTTCGTTTGAAACTTGTTTTTACTATAATTGTGAGTGTTATATTAGATATATCTACAACATTAAATTTATATGTTCTAACAAGGAACAAAAGAAGAAGTGTATTGACAAGATGTTAAAATCTTTTTAATTATTATTTATAAGCTTAAGATAGGTTGCTTATGATTATATTAAAAATAAATCATAATGTTTATTTTGATATAGTAAGATACCAGATTGTATTGTATACATAATTATTTTATTAGTGTTATCTAAATCTAAATTAAATTTGTCTTTTAAGTTGTTTAATCGATATAAAACGGTATTGCGATGAATAAACATATCTTCACAAGTTTTTTGTAATGATTTGCCATTTTTTAAATATAGATATAATAATTCTAAATAGTTTGTTTTATTTATTAAATCATAGTTTTTGATATTTATTATTTCTTTGCTAATATAAGGATTATTATTGGTTAGATTATTATATGTAATAAGTAATGAATAACGTTTTACATCATCGACAAAACAGGTTTTATGTATTTCTTTAGCTAAGTTTAAAGCTTGTTTAGTAAATAAGTAGGTGTTTTTTATATCTTGTATTTTTAAGATTGGATCAGAACACATAATATTTAAACTATAATGTTCTGCTAAAGTAAAGAAGAAGTTTTTCCCTTCATAAGGGAAGAAGACTAGAATATTTCCTTCATAAATCATAGCGTGACTATTACTAATATGGTAACTGATATCTCTTTTCAATGAATCATTTAAGAAATCAAGATTATGATAATTATGAATATCTATAATAGCTAAAGCATTAGGATAATTATTTTTTTTAAATAGTTGATGTATTTTTAAATTTAATATTTTTTCATCATTTATATTAGAATTTAAAATAGATAATAAGAACTGATCAATACTATTAGTGAAAATATTACCTTTTTGTTCACTAAAAACTATTTGTTTAGCTAATAAACCTTCAATAATTTGAAATTGTTCTAAAGAAAATTTATCTAGTAAGTCTTTAGTTTCATCAACAATTAATAAATAACCTACAATTAATCCTTCACATATTAAACGTGATATTCTTCGTTTATAAGGACTTTTATCTATGTTTAAATAGTAGTAATCTTTATCATCTTTTTCAAATTGAGATACAAATTCATAGGTCATTTCTTGTCTATTAATAGCACTATTAAAAACATCATCATGGAAGGTATTAGTAATTGCATAACTAATTACTTTATAATTGGCATTTATTAACATACAAGGGTTGTTGAAATAGTTTGATATTTCTTTAGTTATTTTTAATAAATCATTAGTTTGACTGATTATTTTAATTAAATTTTCCATAAATACTCCTTTGTGCTATTAGCACAATATTTTTTGTAATTATTATACTCTTGTTGGAGTGAATAAACAATAAAATATTTCTATAATATTAGGCGTTAATAGGAGGAGTAAAAAATGAGCGAAGAGAAGAAAAGTCGCAATGTTAATATTTGGAAGTTTTTACAAAAACTACCAGCAGGTACTATGTTTGTTCCATTAATAATTGGGGCTATTATTACTACTATTGCTAAAGGTTTTTGTAACTACGATTTATGGGGTTCATTAGGTAACCCGATGAAAGATATGTTTTCATCAACCGGACAAATGTTATTAATTGGGTTAATGTTATTTTGTACAGGTACACAATTAAAACTAGGGGAATTAAAGGATGCCTTAAGAAGAGGAGTTGTATTAATAATTGTACGTTTAGTAGTAGCGTATTTATTATGTGCATTATTTTATTTAATCTTTGGCCTTGATGGTTTTTGGGGTATTTCATTCTTAGTATTCACTTGTGCTGTAACTTCAGCAAATGCTGCTTTATATATGGGAATAATCTCACCATTTGGGGATAATTCTGATAAGGCAAGTTTTGGTATTATGTTAATATTCTCAATGCCTATGTTACCATTATTATTCTTTGCTTTTTATAGCAATGGCGGTATAACTACAGCTAATATTATGCAAGTTGTATCTTTATTAATTCCATTTGTTTTAGGTATGATCTTAGGTAATTTAGATAAGGATATTAAAAAGGTATTTGCTGGTGGTAATGCAATCATTTTACCATTTTTAGGTTTTGAATTTGGTTCAACTATTAATCTTGTTGAAGCAGTAAAGAAAATACCACAAGGCTTATTATTAAGTGTTATTTTCTTTATTATTGTAATTGTTCCATCATATTTAGTAGAAAGATTTATTATGAAACGTCCTGGTTATGCTAGTGTGGCATCAGGTAGTTTAGCTGGGGTTGCATTGTCTATTCCTTCAATGGTAGATCAAGTTACATTTGGTTCTTATGTGACAAATGCAATTGCTATTTTAGCTTTTGTGCTAGCTATAACAAATATATTATGTCCTTTCTTAACTAGATGGAATAATAAATATTATCAAAAAAAGCATCCTGAACGTGCTAAAGAAATTTGGCCAGAATTAAATGAAGAAATTAAAGAATAGAGGTAATTATTATGAATAAAATGTTTCAAGCATCAACATTAAATGCATTAATGTTAGGTAATTATGATAAGACTGTATCTGTTGCAGAAATGTTAAAACGCGGAGATACTGGTATTGGTACTTATGAAGGACTTGATGGGGAAGCAATATTTTTTAATGGTAGAGCTTATAAAGGTACTGCTGATGGTACAGTTGTTGAAATGAATTTAAATGATAATGTAGCATTTGGTAATGTTACTAAATTTGACGAATCAGTTAAAACAAATATTGTTAGAGATATAAAATCATTAGCTGATTTCAAGGAAGCTTTAGCACCTTATATTAATCATAATTTAAATCAATTTTATGTTATAAAAAGTGAAGGTGTCTTTAAAACAATGCATGTAAGAGCTTGTTATAAACAAGAAGAAAAACCTTATAAAACTTTAGCTGAAGTAGCTTCATGCCAAAGAGAGTATAAGTATGAAAATATTCCTGGTTATGTAATAGCAATCTATTGCCCTAATTATGTAGAAGGAATTAATTTACCAGGTTGGCATTTCCATTTTTTAAGTAAAGATTTGACAAAGGGTGGTCATATTCTTGGTTTAAGTAGTGCAGAGATCTTCTTTAAATTAAATGAACAACGTAATTATGAAATAATACTACCAAATAATATTGAATTTACTAAATTAAATTTATGCGAAGATTTAAAAGCTAAAACTGAAGCTGTTGAGGGGGCATCACAACATAAGTAACAAAAGGTCTTAGGACCTTTTTTATTTAACTTTATAAAGTTAATAATAAAATTATTCTTAACTATAGACAGTTTAAAATTACAAACAACAAAAGGTTTAATTTTTTGGCACTAATGTATTGACAGTGCCAAAATAAAAGTATATAATAAGTTCGCACATCGGGTAGAAGAGTGCAAGGTGGGTGAAACAATGATATCAGATAGGCAAAAGTTAATCCTTAAGGCTATAGTAGAAGAATATGTTATTACCAATGAACCAGTAGGATCAAAACTTTTAACTAGTAAACCATATCTTAAATTTAGTTCAGCAACATTGCGTTATGATATGCAACACTTAGAGGAAACAGGTTATTTAGAAAAAACCCACACTTCTAGTGGCCGTGTTCCTTCAGAAGTTGGTTTAAGATTTTATGTTGAAAATCTTTTAACTAGAGATGAATCAGTTAAAAATTATTATGAAAATATTGAAATTATTATAAATGATAAGTATTTAACTAAAGAACAAATAATTAATGAATTAATTAATTATGTAGCTAAAGTTACTGGTTGTTTTGTTGCAGTTGTAGGTTCTAATGCCTGTTATGCTAAAGTTAAGAAAATGGAGATTGTTCCCCTTAATGAGCGTGATGCTTTACTTTTAATAGTTACTAATTCAGGTGTTGTTAGAAGTCAAAGAATTAATGTCCCTAAAGATTTCAAAATGGAAGATCTACTTAGAATTATGTCAATGTTTGATGTTGCTATGTATGATCAGTATATTTATGAAATTAGAGATATTTTAGAAAAAGAAGCAAGTAAACCTAGAATTAGAGAAATTGTAGATTATCGTGATGATATATTGAATTTCATGATTAAGGGATTTGCTAGTTTCTTAAATAATGAGTGTTATAAATCAAGTATGTCGCCTTTATTTGCTCAACCTGAATTTAAAGATTATAAGGTTATGCAAAGATTTGTCAGTGCTCTTGATAATACTGAGGTATCAAATTTGATTTATAATAATAAAAAAATGTTAAGCATTAAGATTGGTAAGGAAAATGAAGCCTTAGGCTTAGCTGATTGTGCTATCATTAGTATTCCTTATTATTTAGATTTAAATGAATATGGGCAAATTATCGCGGTAGGTCCGGTTAGAACTAATTATCAGTTAATTGTTCCAATCTTAGAGTATTTATCTAATAGTTTACCTAAATTATATAAATAGGAGGTATTTTAAGTGGCACAAGAAGAAAATAAAGATATAAAGAATGAAGAAAAAGAACAAAAAAATGTAAAAGAAGAAGTTAAAGAAACTAAAAAAGAAAAGAAAATTAGTAAAGAAGATAAACTTAAAGAAGAAATAGCAAGATTAGAGAAAGCTTTAAAAGATGAAAAAGATAAAAATTTAAGAGAGATTGCAGAAATGCAAACTACTAAAAGACGTCTTAAAGAAGCTGAAATAAATAATCGCAAATATGCTTCAATGGGTGTTGTTGAGGAACTAATTGCTCCTATCGATATGCTACTTAGCGTAGTTAATAGTGAAGCACCTAGTGAAGAAATTAAAAATTATCAAATTGGTTTTAAGATGATTGCTACTCAACTTGTTTCAATTTTGGAAAAAGAAGGTTTAAAACCTATTCCTTGCGAGGAAGGTGAGGAATTTAACCCTAGCTTGATGCAAGCATTAGAGAGTGTTGAAGATCCAAATATAACTCAAAGTAAAATCACTAGAGTTTTACAAAAAGGTTATATGTTTAAAGATAGAGTTTTAAAACCAGTTATGGTTAATGTTGCTATTCCACAAAAAGTTGAAAATAAATTAGCAGAAAATACAGAAACAGAAGAAAAGGAGAATGATTAATTATGGCAAGTAATAAAATTATTGGTATTGATTTAGGTACAACAAATTCATGTGTATCTGTTATGGAAGCTGGTGAAGCTAAAGTTATTCCTAATGCTGAAGGTGTAAGAACAACTCCATCAGTTGTAGCATTTAAAGGTGATGAAATAATGGTTGGTGAAGTAGCAAAACGTCAAGCTATCACTAATCCAAATACTGTTTCATCTATTAAACGTCATATGGGTGATGCAAATTATCGTGTTGATATTAATGGTAAAAAATATACACCACAAGAAATATCAGCTATGATTTTACAAAATTTAAAGAAAACAGCTGAATCTTATTTAGGTGAAAGCGTAGATAAAGCAGTTATTACAGTTCCTGCTTATTTCAATGATGCTCAACGTCAAGCAACAAAAGATGCAGGTAAAATTGCTGGTTTAGAAGTAATGCGTATTATAAATGAACCTACAGCCGCTGCTTTAGCATATGGTATTGATAAGATGGATAAAGAACAAACTGTATTAGTATTTGACCTTGGTGGTGGTACATTTGATGTATCTATCTTAAGTTTAGCCGATGGAACATTTGAAGTATTAGCAACTGCTGGTGATAATGTTCTTGGTGGTGATGATTTCGATAAATGCATAATGGATTGGTTATGTGATGAATTCAAGAAAGAAAATGGTATTGATTTACATCAAGATAAGATGGCTTTACAACGTTTAAAAGATTCTGCTGAAAAAGCCAAAAAAGACTTATCAGGTGTAACTACTGTAGAAATTAGTTTACCATTCATTTCAATGGGTGCAGCTGGTCCACTTCACTTAAATAAAACATTAACACGTGCAAAATTTAATGAATTAACTGCTCATTTAGTAGATCGTTGTGTAGGCCCAGTTAGAAGAGCTTTATCAGATGCTAAATTAACGGCTAAAGATATTGATCAAGTTTTATTAGTAGGTGGTTCAACACGTATCCCTGCTGTTCAAGAATTAGTTAAGAAAGAATTAGGTAAAGAACCTAACAAATCAGTTAACCCAGATGAAGTAGTTGCTATGGGTGCGGCTATTCAAGGTGGTGTTTTAACAGGTGATGTTAAGGATGTATTATTACTAGATGTTACTCCACTTTCTTTAGGTATTGAAACTTTAGGTGGTGTATTTACAAAATTAATTGATCGTAACACTACAATCCCATGTTCAAAATCACAAATATTCTCTACAGCCGCTGATAATCAACCTGCTGTTGATATCCATGTATTACAAGGTGAAAGACCAATGGCTGCAGATAATAAGACTTTAGGTCACTTCCAATTATCTGACATTCCACCTGCACCTCGTGGTGTTCCTCAAATTGAAGTTAAATTTGATATTGATGCTAATGGTATTGTTAACGTATCTGCTAAAGATTTAGGTACTGGTAAATCACAATCTATTACTATTCAAGGTGGTAGCTCATTATCAGAAGAAGATATTAAACGTATGGTAAGAGAAGCTGAAGAAAATGCTGAAAGTGATAAGAAACGTAAGGAAGAAGCAGATTTAGTAAATGATGCTAATAACTTAATTTTCCAAACTAAGAAGAGTTTATCAGAGTTACAAAATGTTGATGCTAATGAAAAATCTGAAGCTGAAAGATTATGTGATGAATTACAAAAAGCTGTAGACGCTCATGATTTAACTTTAATTAAATCTAAAAAAGAAGAATTAGAAAAGGTTGCCCAAAATATTGCTGTTAAGGCATATCAACAAGCTCAAGCAGCTCAAGGTGAACAAGGCAATACAGGCAATAAAAAAGACGGTTCTGTAGATGCTGATTTCTCAGACGTTAAGTAATTAAAGAGGCGTTTGTGCGCCCCTTTAATTTGTTTAGAAAGGAGATAAAATAATGGCTAATAAAAGAGATTATTATGAAGTCTTAGGTGTTTCTAAAACAGCAACGGCTGATGAAATAAAAAAAGCATATCGTACCTTAGCTAAAAAGTATCACCCTGATATTAATAAAGAGCCAGGAGCTGAAGAGAAATTTAAAGAAATCAATGAAGCATATGAAACCTTATCAGATGAACAAAAAAGAGCCCAATATGATCAATTTGGTTTTTCAGGTCCACAAGGAGGATTTGGTGGTGGCCAAGGATTTAGTGGTTTCTCTAGTGGTGGTTTTGGTGGCTTTGAGGATATCTTTAATTCATTCTTTGGTGGTGGAAGAAGATCTAATCCTAATGCTCAAATGGCTGGAGAAGATATAGAAAAACAAATGAATATATCTTTTGAAGATGCTGTTTATGGTGCTACTAAAAAAATAAGAGTATCAGTAGATGAGGCTTGTACTGCTTGTGGAGGTACAGGAGCTTATTCTAAAAACGATATTCATACATGTCCTGATTGTCACGGTACTGGTTATATTTTACGTCGTCAACAAACTATTTTTGGTATGACACAAACTCAAACTGTATGTCCGAGATGCCATGGTACAGGTAAAGAAATTACGCGTAAGTGTGATGTATGTGGCGGTACTGGTCATGTAAGAAAAACTAAAGATATTGAACTTAAAATTCCTGAAGGTATACAAACAGGTATGTCTTTACGTTTAGAAGGTTATGGAGGAGCAGGACATAATGGGGGACCTAATGGTGACTTATATATTACTTTTAATGTCTTACCTCACAAAACATTTAAACGTCAAGGTAATGATATATATTTAGAAATCCCTATTAGTTTTACACAAGCTGCTTTAGGTGATTCAATTGAAGTTCCTACTTTATGGGAAGCAGAAAAATTAAAAATTCCTGCAGGCACTCAAAGTGAAACAGTCTTTAAATTAAGAGGTAAAGGAGTTAAAAATCCTAAAGGTATGGGTCGTGGAGATCAATACGTTACAGTTAAGGTAAAAACTCCAACTAACTTATCTAAAGAAGAAACTGAATTGTTTAAGAAGTTAGAAAGTGTTGAAAAAGTAGAAAAGAAATCAGCTTGGGATAATTTTAAAGAAGGATTTAAAAATCTATTTAAATAAGAGTTTAAACATCACTTAGGTGGTGTTTTTTCTTTATTTTTATCTATAAAATTTTTAAATAATAGTCTATAATAATACGGAAACAAGGAGAGAAATACTTATGATTATATTTTTAGTTATAATGATTTTGGCAATGATTATACTAGTAATTTGTTTAATATTATATGCTTTATATAAAAGTTTAAGTAGAAAAGTATTAGAAGAATTGGGTTACAAAAAATTTGAGTTTATAGCAAAATATGACGATACAATTATTGCTAAAAGTCGACAAACTTTAGAAAAATATGATGTTATTAAATATTTAAAAGATGATTCTAATAGACTTAGTATGACTGAAATAAAATTGAAAAATAAAAAAGAACGAGCTACTAAAGTTAAGAATTTTATTGCTAATAATCAATATAAAAATAAACTATTTTATTATAATGTTGAAAAAAAGCTAAAGAACGAAATTAATAATTCTAAAAATTATAGAGTTTTTGTTGATTATGTTACAAGAGCAGGCAATCATTTAGATAATAAGATCTTAATTATATCTTTAGAAGATATAGAAAAATACAAAGAAAAACCATATTTGTTAATGAATAAATCTGATTATAATCAATATTTTAAGCAACAAGAAAAAGAAAAATTAGAAAACAAGCAAAAATATTTTATTGATAGGATAAATAAGATTATTGATTTAGCTAATGCTAAAAAGGATTATTTAATTATTAAAGATAGTAAAAAAGAATTAGATGATAAGATTTATGATTTATATGATAAGGTAGTTAAAAATATTTCTAAGGTTAAAAAACTAGAAAGTGAGGAGTGGACTAGTTTAGATAAAATTATTAGTGGCATTGAAAGTGATGTAAATAAAATCATTGATGATAACGATAAAATTTTAAAGTATTATAATTCTTATGATTTTAAAAGGATTAAAGAAACATGTTCATCTTTAATGAATAGTCAAAAAGATTTTAATGAATATATTGAAAGTAAAGTTAAGTCTTTAGTTAAATTATTTGGGACTAAAATCGTAAGAAATGAAACTATTAATAAGGATGAATATAATTATATTAGACCATATAAGAAAGATATTAATCCTTTTACAGCTGAAGTTTCGGCTACAGTATTTGGAAGTGCTGAGAATAATCCTTTAGAATATATTATTAAATATTTTTATCCAAATAAAAGTTCTTACAAAGAACAAATTTCTAATCTTTATTTATTAATTGAAGAATTAGAAACATTAAAAGATGCAAAAAAGATTATTGAAAACTATAAATTAGAATATAAGAAATATCTTAATAATGTTCCAAAGTTTGTTTTAGACAATGATGAAGTTGGGTTCTATTCCCGTTTAGGTTTTGCACATATTGAAGATAGTGATTTAGAAATAGAATATAAATTTTCTTATACTTCTGATGGTGGTTTTGCTAAAAGAGGATTTACTTTTCCTATGACAGAAGATAATATAATTGAGTTAATTAAGGCTTTAGAAAATAAAATGACTAATGCATACTTTGTTAAAGAACAAAGAGTTCTAATGACTCAGAAATTAAGGGAACAAATTAAGAAACGTGATCATTATACTTGTTGTGTTTGTGGTAACTCTATTGAAAAAGAACCTAATTTACTTTTAGAGATAGACCATATCATTCCCGTTTCTAAGGGTGGTAAGACAACGGAAGACAATTTGCAAACTTTATGTTGGAAGTGTAATAGGTCTAAGAGTAATAAGCTGATGGTCTAAACATCACTTAGGTGGTGTTTTTTCTTTATTTTTATATGTAATTTTAGTATAATCTTTTAAGGTGATTTTATGCAAAAGTTTTTTATTGAAGAAGCATATTTTAATGATTTAACTTTACCAGAGGACTTAATTTATCAGGCTTATAAGGTGTTACGTTATAAAACTGATGATAAATTTATTATTGGAGTTAAGGAAGAAAATTATTTAGTTAAAATAAAAAATATTTCTTTAAAAGAATTAAAATATGAAATAGTAGAAAAATTAGATATAAATAATGAGTTAGATCTTTATGTCACTATAATTCAAGGTTATCCTAAAGGTGATAAATTTGAAGATATAATTAAACATGGAACAGAATTAGGTGCTAGTTATTTTATACCATTAATTATGGATAGAACTCAATTTAAAATGGATGATAAAAGACAAGAAAATAAACTTATAAGATTTAATAAAATAGTTAAAGAAGCAAGTGAACAAAGTTTTAGGAATATAGTTCCTAAAGTTCTATCTTTTTCTTATTTAAATAATATTGATTTATCTTGTTATGATGCTATTTTTGTTTGTTATGAAGAAGAGGCTAAAAATGGTAAATTACAAGGTTTAAAAAATGTTTTAAAAGAATTAAAAAGTAAAAGTAACATTGCTTTTATCATCGGACCTGAAGGTGGTATAAGTGATAAAGAAATTAATTATTTAAAAAATATTAAAAATACTTATTTTATTAGTTTAGGTAAAAGAATATTAAGAACAGAAACGGCACCATTATATTGTTTAAGTGCTGTATCTTATGAAAGAGAGTTGAAATAATGTATAAAGTTGGTTTTATAACCTTAGGTTGTAAGGTTAATATTTATGAATCTAATGCTTTAGAAGAATTATTAGTTAATAATGGTTATAGCATAATCGAACCTTCTAGTGCTTGTGATATTTTTATTATTAATACCTGCTCAGTTACTAATACAGCTGATCAAAAATCAAGACAAATGTTAAGTAAATGTCGAAAAATGAATAGTAATGCGATTATAGTTATGATGGGTTGTTACATTCAAACTAGTAAAAATATAGATTTAGATGCAGATATAATCTTAGGTAATGGCAATAAAGAAGAATTAATACCATTATTAAATGAAGTTTTAGAAAAAAGAAGTAAAAAAGTTAATATAATTGATATTATGCAAAAGAAGGATTATGATAATTTATTAGTATCTACTTACGATCACGCTAGAGCTTTTGTTAAAATTGAAGATGGTTGTAATCAGTTTTGTGCGTATTGTATTATTCCTTATGCTAGAGGACCTATTAGATCAAAGAAGGCTGATACAGTAATTAAAGAAATAAATGATATTGTTGATAATGGTTTTAATGAGGTTGTTTTATCAGGTATTCATACAGGTAAGTATAATGATAATGGTATAAAGCTAAGTGATTTAATAGAAAGAATTTTAAATGAAACTAAATTGAAAAGATTACGTCTATCATCAATTGAAATCAATGAAATAGATGATAAATTATTAGATTTAATGGCTAAATCTAATGTTTTAGCCAATCATCTTCATTTACCTTTACAAAGTGGAAGTGATACTATTTTAAAGTTAATGAATAGACCATATGACACAAAATACTTTATAGATAAAGTGAATAAAATTCGCTCTATTAGGCCAAATATTGCCTTAACTACTGATGTTATAGTTGGCTTTCCATATGAAACAGAAGAATTATTTTTAGAAACTAAGAAGTTTGTTAAAGATGTTGGATTTGCTTATTTACATGTATTTCCATATAGTAAAAGGAATGGTACAAAGGCAGCTAGTATGCCACAAATTAATGGTTTAATTAAAAAGATTAGATCAGTGGATTTAAATACAGTTAGTAAGTTATTACAATTAAATTATTATGATAGTAATATTAATAATGTTGAAGAAGTATTATTTGAACAAAGAGATGGTGATTATTTAATTGGTCATACGTCTAATTTTATTAAAGTTAGAGTTAAAACAAATTTAGATTATATTAAAGAAATAAAACTAGTTAAGTTGATTAGAATAGATGCTGATTTAGTAGAGGCAATATTAGTAGACGGAGAATAATCATAGTATATTAATTTTTTTAATAGCTAACTTTTATTATTGAAAACAAAAAAAGTATTTACATTTTATATTTATTTATGTATAATATACATCGGAATTCGTCCTTGGAAGGAGGCTTAGTATGCCAAAGACTGTGGTTCATGAAAAAGAGAGTATTGAAGATGCCCTACGTCGTTTTAAACGCGATGTTTCAAGATCTGGTAACTTACAAGAGGCGAAGAAACGTCAATATTATCTAAAACCTAGTGATGTACGTAAACAAAAACGTCAAGAGGCTCGCAAAAAATATAAGTAGGAATGTGATAAGAGGGCTTAGGCCCTCTTTTCTTGTATATGGAGGTTATAATATGAAGATTGTTTGCATGGGAGATTCTACAATGCAATATAATAATATTTATCGTTACCCACAATTTGGTTGGGCCCAAGTTTTACCAATCTTTTTAAAACCTTGTTATGAGGTTTTAGATTTAGCCCGTAATGGTAGAAGTACAAAAAGTTATTTAAAACAAGGTCGATTTGCAGATTTATTAGAACGTTTAGATGCTGGTGATTATGTAATTTGTCAATTTGGTCATAATGATGCTGTAAAAGATAATCCAATTAAATATACTAGTCCTTATGAAGATTACACAGCTAATTTAAAATATTTTGCTGAAGAAGTTATGAAAAAAGGAGCAAATATTATTTTTGCTACTCCTATTACTAAACATAACTTTGTAAATGGAGTTTGTATTGAATCTCATGGTGAATATTCTAAAGCAATGATTAAATTATGCCAAGAGAATAATTATACTTTAGTTGATTTAGATAGTTTAACTCGTAATTTATATAATAAATTAGGTGAGGAAGAAAGTAAAAAGTTTCATATGATTTTCGGACCTAATATTTTTCCTAATTATTTAGATGGTTTAAATGATCATACACATTTAAGGTTTGAAGGGGCAATAATGGTTGCTAGTTTATTTGTAGAGGAAGTAAAAAGACAAAATTTAGCATTAAAAGATTGTTTTTTAAAACCTGAAGAAGTAGATGATTTTGATAAATTTATGGGTATTAAAGTTATAGAATAAGAGGTAAATATGTTAAAAATAGAACAACTTAAAATTGATGAGATTAAAACTTTATATAATTTGATATTAGAAATGGCTAGTTTTGAACATTTAGAAAAAGAATTGACTTTAACGGAAAATAAACTTTATAAATATATTTTTGAAGAAAAGATAGTTAAGGTTGATTTGTTAAGATTAAATGATAAGTTAGTAGGATATTTGATGTATTATTATACTTTTTCATCTTTTACAGGCACACCTAGCTTATATTTAGAAGATATTTATATTAGAGAAGATTACAGACATCAAGGTTTTGGTAGCTTTTGTTTTAAATATCTTGCTAAAAAAGCTTTAGATTATGGCTGCGAGAGAATGGATTTTGTATGTTTAGATTGGAATGTTAATGCTCAAAATTTTTATAAAAAAATTGGAGCTAATCCACATAAAGAATGGTTATTAGAAAGAATTGATAAGAATAATTTAGAAAAAATGGTGAAATAAATGAGTGTTTTAGAAGTTACTAATCTAACTTTTTCATTTGGTAATAAAATTATCCTTGAAGATGCAAACTTTGTTATGCAAAAAGGTGAGCATATCGGTCTAGTTGGGATGAATGGGGAAGGTAAATCAACCTTTATTAAATTAATAACTCATCAAATTAGCCCGGATGAAGGTAAGATTGTGTGGGCTAAGAATTTAACAACAGGTTATTTAGATCAATATTTAACCTTAAGTCCGGGTAAAACAATTAAAGAAGTATTACAAGATGCTTTTAAGGGAATGTTTGATAAAGAACAAAAAATGTATAAATTATATGAAGAATTAGTTAATTTAAGTGAGGATGAACAAACAGAAGTTTTAGAAGAAATTGGGGAAATACAATCAGAACTAGAACAGAGTGATTTTTATAACTTAGATAATAAAATTACGGAAGTTGCTTATGGTTTAGGTTTAAAAGAAGTGGGACTTGATAAGGATGTTTCAATGTTATCAGGTGGGCAACGCAGTAAAGTATTATTAACTAAATTACTACTTGAACAACCTACGATTATGATTTTAGATGAGCCTACTAACTTTTTAGATGAAGAACAAGTTAAATGGTTACATGATTATTTAATAAATTATCCGAATGCCTTTATTTTAGTAAGTCATGATAGACCTTTTTTAAACGATGTTATAAATGTTGTATATCATATAGAAGATAGTGTTTTAACTCGTTATACAGGTAATCTTGATAAATTTGATGAAATGTATCAAATAAAAAGAAGAAATCAAAATCAAGCTTATGAAAGACAACAAAAAGAAATTCAAAAATTAGAGACTTTCATAGCTAAGAATAAAGCTAGGGTAGCTACTACAAATTTAGCTAAATCAAGACAAAGAGTTTTAGATAAAATGGAAATTATTGATAAAGCTAAAGAGTTAGTAAAACCAACTTTTATTTTTAAAAAAGGACCTTCTTCAGGTAAATTTGTTTTAAGTTGTGAAAATTTAGTTATTGGCTATAATGAGCCATTATCTAAACCTCTAACATTTAATATTGAAAGAAATAAAAAAGTTTTAATTAAGGGGGTTAATGGTATTGGTAAAACTACTTTACTTAAAACATTATTAGGTAAAATAAATCCTATAAGTGGTAAGAGAGAAGTAGATTATAATATTCATTATGCCTATTATGAACAAGAACAAGAATTTGAATATATTACAGCTATAGATTATGTTTGGCAGTTTTATCCTCATCTTACGAATAAAGAGGTTAGAGGATTACTTGCCGGGGTAGGAATTAATAAGGATAAGGCTGAAAGTTTAATGCCGGTTTTATCAGGTGGAGAAAAAGCTCGGGTTAGACTTGGAGTTTTAGGTAATGAAGAAACTAATACTTTGATATTAGACGAACCTACAAATCATTTAGATGCTTTAGCTAAAGAAGCCTTAAAGGAAGCTCTTAAAGAATATAAAGGTACTATAGTTTTAGTTTGTCATGAAAAAGAATTTTATGATGGTTTAGTTGATGAAATTATTAATTTAGAAGATTATAGTACTAAGATAGTTTAATCTTTATAGGAGGAATAATAGATGCTAGAAATTTTAAATGTAACAAAGAAATATAAAAATGGAGCATTAGCTAATGATAATATTTCTATAAGAGTTAATGATGGGGAAATTTATGGTTTTATTGGTCCTAATGGGGCAGGTAAATCAACTTTAATTAAATCAATAGTAGGTTTACATAGTTTTGATAGTGGCAGTATTAAATTAGATAATTTAACATTAAAAGATAATCAAATTGATTTTAAAAAGAAGATAGCATATATTCCGGATAATCCTGATTTATATGAAAATGTTAAGGCTATTAATTACCTAAATTTTATTGCAGATGTTTTTGATATCGATAAAGAAAAAAGAACTAATTTAATATTTAAGTATGCTGATTTATTTGAAATTAGGGATAGTTTAAATATGCCAATTAAATCTTTCTCTCATGGTATGAAACAAAAATTAGCCATTATATCAGCATTAATTCATGAACCTAAATTATTAATTATGGATGAACCTTTTGTTGGTTTAGATCCTAAGAGTAGTTATGATTTAAAGCAAATAATGCAAGAGTTTGTAGCGGAAGGAAGAATAATTTTCTTCTCAAGTCATGTTTTAGAAGTAGTAGAAAAATTATGTGATCATATAGGTATAATTAATGCTGGTAAGATTGTTTATGATGGTTCATTTAGTAAAATAAATGCTGATAAATCATTAGAAGATTTCTTCTTGGAGTTAACTGAAAATGAAAAACATAATTAGTTTAATTAAATTAGAATTAGAAGATTCTTATAATAAAAGCAATAAGAAAAATTATGCCTTAAAGATAATAATTGCTTTAATTGTTTTAGGTGGTATTGCCATATCTATCTTAATTAATCTTTTTGTGTATACTATAACAATAGGATATTCATATATGTATCCTCTAATATTAATTATGGCTACTTTTGTATTAACCTTCTTTTCTTTAATATATAGGACTAAAAGTACTATCTTTTCTTTAAAAGATAATGTTAACTTAACTCCTTTACCAATAAAGAAAAAAGATATTATAATAGCTAAAATAGCATTGGCATATTTAGAAGAGTTAGCATTTTCTTTATTAATTTTTATACCAAGTTTTTTCTTATATACAGCAAATGATATAAGTTATATATTTTATGGTCTTATTTTAATTTTAACTATACCAATGATATCTTTATTATGTGCATTTATTATTGGTTTTTTATTACAGTTATTAACAACAAGAATACCAGTTTTGAAATATTTTGGCACAATATTATATATGGTATTTATTATTGGTTGTTGCTTAATGTCATTATGGATTAATACTTCATTTTCAAGTGTAGATGGTTCTAGCATAAAAGCAATGTTAGAAGTATTCCCATTTAATGTTTTATATAATACGTTTATAGTTCATAATGTTTTCTATTTATTAGGCTATATAGCAGTTACTATATTGTCATTTGTGTTAGTAGTGGTTTTATATACAGTCTTTTATGACAAGTTCTTTGATATATTAAATTATGTTGCAAAGAAGCGAAAATTTACTAAAGATAATATTAAATCTAATAAGTATTTTGTCACTATTATTAAAAATGATTTAAAAAGATTAGTTAATGAACAAATGTTTTTTATGTCAGCTATAATTCCAGGTATTTTAGCTGGTTTATTAACACTTGTTTTCTATTTTATTTTTAAATATCAAGTAGATGCAAACACAATAGATCCTTCTGCAACTGAAACTCTTAATAACATGCTTGTTAGTATAATTATATTCATCCCTTTATTTTTCTTAAGTATGGCATCATATACAGCATTTGCTATTACTTTTGAAGGAAAGAATTTTTGGATAATTAAAACTTTACCTATTTCTAACAAAACTTATTTTTGGGCTAAATTAGTAGAACAACAAATTTTAGAAGGTTCATTGATGCTTGTTAGTAGTATAATTATTATAATTTTTGCTAAATTTAATATTTTAGCTAGTATTTCTATAATAGTTTTGCCACAATTGTTTATATTTTTCACAGGTTGTTTGGGATTGTTTTTAAATTTACTATTCCCAAAATTAACGTGGTCTAATTTCAAACAAATTAAAAATAGTGTACCTAATCTCATAATGGGCTTTGGTGGTATGGCTATAGGAATTTCTATTTGTATAGCAGGCATCTTATTATCTTCAACTGTTGGCTTATGGGCTGGTTTTTTAGCAGCTTTAATAGCTATTATTGTTTTAATTATTGTAAGCTTTATTTTATTGTTTAAAGCAGGCAAGAGTCTATATCTAAGAATAGAGGTATAAAATGAGATGTTTAGATAATGATTTTAAGGGTAATGGAATTTTTAAAATAGATAATAAAACTATTTTTGTTCCTGGAATTTTAAAAGGCGAAGAAGTTGAGTTAATAAAAAATAAGCACTATGAATTAAAAAAAGTAATTAATCCTAGTCCGGATAGAGTTAATGTAATCTGTCCTTCTTTTTATCATTGTGGCGGTTGTCAATATTTACATATTAATTATGCTAAAGAAATTAATTTAAAGAAAGAATATATTAAAAAATTATTTAATTTAAGTGATATTGATATTATTCCCACTACACCTGAATTCTATCGTAATAAAATTCAATATGTTGTTGAATTTAAAGGTGGTCTTTCTTTTGGTTTATATAGAGAAGGTACACATGACTTTTTAAAAGTTAATAAGTGCTATTTACATAATGAAGTATTAGATGAAATAGCTAATTACTTAAAAGAATTATTAATTAAATATAAAATCAAACCCTATGATAAAAAAACTAGACAAGGTCTAATTAAATATGTCTTATTAAAAGGTAATAAAGATATGTCAGAAGTATTAGTCACTGTAGTATTAAATGATTATATATTACCTAAAAGAAAAGATATTATTAAAGATTTAACTAACAAATATGAAAATATTAAAACTATTATTGAAAACTATAATTTTAGAGATACATCAATAATTTTGGGTGAAGAAAATAAAATAATATATGGAACAGGGTTTATTAAAGATGAAATATTAAATAATAAATTCTTAGTTGGTTCTGATACATTTTATCAAATTAATCATGAAGGAGTAGAGAAGTTATACTCTAAGGCTTTAAGCACTTTAAAACTAAATAAAAATATGAATATAATAGATGCTTATAGTGGGGTAGGAACTATTGGCATTATAGCAAGTAAAAGTGTTAAGTCTGTTATTAGTATAGAATTAAATAAAAATTCAATATATATTGCTAAACAAAATGCTAAATTAAATAAAGTCAATAATATTAATTTTATTTGTGGGGATGCTACTAGCAAATTATATGAATTAGCCAAAAATAAAATAAAGGTAGATGCCATTATAATGGATCCACCAAGACAAGGTTCTACAAAAGGTTTTATAAAAAGTATAAATGAATTAAAGATTAAAAATGTATTATATATTTCCTGTGAACCTGAAACATTAAAAAGAGATTTAGAAGAATTTAATAAATATGGTTATGAGTTAAAACATATAAGTTGTGTAGATATGTTCCCTAGGACTTTTAATATTGAGAGCATTGTTCTTTTGACCCACAAAGAATGATGTCAAATTTAATATATGAGAATCTAAAGATTCATCAGCTTTATTAAGTTTTTCTTTGATGTAAACTATTTTATCACTTGGTAAATTGTCCTTATTAGCTAATAAGAAAGAATTAACTTTATTTTGTTCCATAAACAAGACCCCCGAATTATTAAATCAAATTTTGACCAAGTCAATTATATATATATTGTCAAGTAAAAAAGTGAATATTTATTTTCCTGTTTTATTAATTAAAATGTCCTTATATAAAATAGATTTATGACTGTTTAAATAGTAATAAAAACTATTAAGCAGTCTTTTTTGTCTTGACAACTGTTTAATACTGTTATATACTGTTTATGGTGATATTATGAATATAATAATTAATATGCAAAGTATGATTCCTATTTATGAACAATTAATAAATCAAATAAAAGGGTTAATTAAAACTGGTATATTAAAAGAAAATGATAGCTTACCATCAGTTAGAAGTTTAGCAAGTGATTTAAAAATTAGTGCTTTAACAGTAAAGAAAGCATATGATTATTTAGAAGAAGAAGGAATTGTTAAAACAATACATGGTAAAGGTACATATGTAACATTTGTTAATAAAGAATTAATTAAAGAAGAACAAATTAGAATTTTTGAAGAGGAATTGGAATTAATTTTAAAGAAAGCTAGTCTAGCTGGTATAAGTAAAGAAGATATCAAGACAAGTTTTGATTTAATAATGGAGGATATAAAATAGTGTTAGTTGTTAAAGATATAAGAAAAACATATAATGATTTTACATTAGATTTAAGTCTTAGGGTATTAAAAGGACATATTACGGGTTTAGTTGGGGAAAACGGAGCCGGTAAAACTACATTATTTAAGTTAATTTTAAACTTAATTAAATCTGATGGTGGAAATATTTTATTGTTTGATAAAGACATTAAGAAGTTTAATAATAAAGATAAAACAAGAATTGGCGTAGTATTGGCTGAATCAACTTTTTGCAGTTATTTTAATTCTAAAGATATAATTTCTATAATGGAAAAGTTTTATCCTAAATTTAATAAGACTTATTATTTAGATAAGTTAAACAAATTAAATATTCCACTAGATAAAAAAATACAAGGTTTTTCAACAGGGATGAAAGCTAAATTAAAGCTTGTAATAGCTTTATCACATGAGGCTGATTTTTTAATTCTAGATGAAATAACAGCAGGTCTTGATGTCATAGCTCGTGATGAGATTTTAAAAATGTTACAAGAATATATGGAAGCTAAAGAGAATAGAAGCATTTTAATTAGTTCACATATTTCTAATGATTTAGAAACTATTTGTGATGATATTTATATGATTAATCAAGGTAAAATAATATTACATGAAGATACAGATGTAATATTAAATGATTATGGTATTGTTAAAGTAGATGTAGATACTTTTAATAATTTAGATAAAAGTCAAGTTTTAAGTTATTTAAATACTACTTATAGTATTAATTGTTTAGTTAAAAATAAAAAATATTATCAAGAAAACTATCCAAAAATAATTATAGAGAAAGCTAGTTTAGATAGTGTAATTGAAATAATGTTAAAGGGGGTAAGACAATGTTAGGATTATTATTAAAAGACTTAAAGATTTTGGCTTTACAAAAACGTTTTTTAATAGTTATATTTATTATTTTTATTGCATTTATGTTTACTCCTGATATAAGTGGTTTTGGTATGGGTTACCTTATGTTTATTAGTAGTATATTAGCTTTAAGTACAATTAGTTATGATAGATTTGATAATTCTAATTTGTTCTTATTTACATTGCCTTTTTCTAGATTTCAATATGTATTAGAAAAATATTTATTAGGTTTAGTTTTAGGAATAGTTGGTCTATTAATTGGTTTAATTTTCAATATCATAAATTTTAGTATTAATAATATAAAAATTGATTTAAATTTATTATACATAACTTTATTTTATTTTAGTTTATTGTTTTTATTGTTAGATATAACTATACCTATTGAATTAAAGTTTACGGCTGATAAAGGTAGAATTGTCATAATAATAGTTTTAGCTTTAGTGTTATTATTAGCTATTGTCTTATTTAAGCTTTTTGAGTATTTAAATATTGATATAATAAATTATTTTAAGTCACTTAATTTTGCACTTGTTATACCTATTTATTTAGTAATTTTAGTATTTATAAGTTTAGGTTCTTTTTATATTAGTTATAAAATAATTAGAAATTAAGAATTTTAATGATTTAAAATTTGTTTAAAAGTTTCTTGCAAGTCATCTTATTTTAAGCTATCATAAAATTAAATTAGCTTATGAGCTTAAAAAGAGGGTACGTATGTTAAAAGAAAATATCAGTAAAGAAAGTTATGATGAATTAGCTAAATATGATTTAGTTGATGATCTAGAAAAATATGTATTAAGTGAAACATCCTTAATTAATATTGATTTAGATGATATTAAAGATTTAGTTCAGGGTAGATTATATGGTTATTATAAAGGTAATCCTGATGATTTTAAGTTACATGTTATTAGTGATGTAAAAGCAAAGAAGGGACTAATCTTTATAGTAGGTGATGAAAATATTACTTTAGAAGAAACAACTAAAATAATTGATAAGGCTAGGGGAGATTTAGATATTAGTTTAGTTTATGGAACAAGTATTAAATCTACAGAAAAACCTTATTTATTAATTATTATTTATGGGTAGGTGCAATTATGAATAAGAAAATAGAAAGTTTATTTACACCTTGGAAAATAGGTAATGTAGAAATAAAAAATAGAATAGTTTTAGCTCCTATGGGAGGGACTTGTCTTTTTGGGTTTGCTGAACCTAATCATTGGGATGAGGAAGCAGCTAAATTAATTTTAAAAATAGCTCAAAATAATTGTGGCCTTGTTATTCCTGGTATAGCTTGTATAAGAGATTTAGTTGGTAATAAATGGTTATATCAAGGTGATAAAAAATTCTTGAAATTAAAAGAATTTATGAAAGAAATTCATAAAACAGGAGCTAAATTATTTATTCAAATTACAGCTGGATTTGGTCGTAGTTTTGCGGTAAGTAAACTAACGGAATCAATTTATACAAATAAAGTTTTAAGAACTTTATGTAAACCTTTTGTTGATGTTGATAGACTTACAATGGCTCCATCTAATGTTCCTAATCGCTGGTCTGATAAAGTACCTAGTAGAGCAATGACAAAACAAGAAATAGAAGATATTATAGAAGGTTTCGCTATTGTAGCTAAGAAATGTCAAGATGCTGGTGTAGATGGGGTTGAAGTTCATGCTGTTCATGAAGGTTATTTATTAGATCAATTCACTTTAAATTATGTTAATAAAAGAACAGATGAATATGGTGGTAGTTTTGAAAACAGATATCGTTTTGCTACAGAAATAGTTAAACGTATTAAATCTAGATGTGGAAAAGACTTCCCAGTCTCTTTAAGATATTCAGTTGTTTCTAAAACTAAAGATTTCCGTTTAGGTGCCCTACCTTGTGAAGGTGATGATTATAAAGAAATTGGTCGTGATTTAGAAGAAGGTTTAAAGGCAGCTAAATATTTAGAAGAAGCTGGATATGATATGCTTAATTGTGATAATGGTACTTATGATGCTTGGTATTGGGCTCACCCACCTATGTATATGCCTCAAAATTGTAATTATAAAGAAGCAGAAGCAGTTAAAAAGGTTGTTAATATTCCAGTTGTAGTTGCCGGTCGTAATGAACCTATTTATGCGGCAGAAGCTATTGCCTTAGGTAAGGTAGATGCAATGGGAGTAGGACGTCAATTTTTAGCCGATCCAACTTGGGTAACTAAATTAATTGCCGGTAATACTAGTGATATTAGACCATGTATATGTTGTCATAATGGTTGTTTTAGTTTAGCTAAATATGAAGGAACTCCAAATTTACAATCTTTAAGTGAAACTAAGGCTATGTGTCAATGTGCAATTAACCCTGAATCAATGAATACTAAAAAATATCATATCACTAGGACTACAAAAACTAAGCATATTGCTGTTATTGGTGGTGGTATAGGTGGTATGGAAACCGCCAGAGTATTAGCTTTAAGAGGTCACAAGGTTACGTTATATGAAAAGTCAAATGAATTAGGTGGAGTCTTCATTTTAGCTTCAGCCTTTGATTTTAAAGAAAAAGATCGTATGCTTATTGATTGGTATCGTAAACAAATGAAAGATTTAAATATTAAAGTGAAGTTAAATACAGAGGTTAAAGATATTAATTCTTTAAATGTTGATGATGTTATTATTGCGACTGGCTCACAGCCTAAAAATCTAAATATAAAAGGAAGAGACAAAGCTATTGAGGCTCTTGATTATTTAAAAGATAAAAATCAAGTTGGTGAAAATGTAATCATTATTGGTGGAAGTCTAACAGGTTGTGAAATAGCTTATGATTTATATAATCATGGTAAAAATCCAATTATTGTTGAAATGGCAGAAGACTTAATTGCTACTCATGGTGTATGTTTAGCTAATTCTTCATATTTAAGAGATTTCTTTAAGCTAAAAAAAGTACCAGTTTATTTAAATACTAAAGTTAAAGAAATAACAGATGAAGGAATTATTGCGGTTGATAAAAATAACAAAGAAATTACTATTAAAGGAGATAGTAAAATTCTATGTGTTGGTTATAGTCCAAAACCACTCGTTAAAACTAAAAAATTAGTTGGCGATTGTTATGAGGTTGGTAATTTAATGACAGTTATTTGGCGAGCTTGGGATATAGCTATGAAAGAGTAGAACAAATATGATATTAATTTAAGAGGCCAAAAAGGCCTCTTTATGCTATTTTTCAATTTATATTTAACTAAAAAAATATGAAAATTTAGTATCTTTACAATTAATTATTATAATAAAAAAGTAGATTTTTTAATCTACTAAGTCAATAAATTTAGCTTTAACAAGACTAGCTAAATCATTAGGATTTAATTTTATTTGATAACCTAATTTACCAGCTGAGATATAAATGTAATCATATAATTTAGCACTTACATCAATATAAGTTGGCCATTGTTTTTTCATACCAATAGGTGAACATCCACCACGTTCATAGCCAGTTAAATTTAATAAATCTTTAGTAGCTACAAGTTCTAGACTTTTTTGTTCTAAACTTTTAGCTGCTTTTTTTAAGTTTATTTCTAACATTACGGGAACTAGTAAAACAAAATATTTATTTTGATTATGACATACTATAGTTTTAAAGACTTTAGTAGGATCTAAATTTAATTTTTGAATAGTTTCTAATCCGCTTATAAATTTACCATCACGTTCATAATTTAGTTCTTCATATTTAATTTTATGTTGTTCAAGTATTCTAATTGCATTTGTTTTTAACATTATAATCACCGAAAGTCATATTATATTATAAACTTATAAAAATTAAAATAATGATTTGAAAAAAAGTTAAAAAAATTGTATAATATCTACGTATGGTGAAACTTTTAATAAAAAATAAGGGGTGATTAATTTGGCAAATAAACAAATTTTTAAAGGATTAGACTGTGAAACTATTTTTAATAAGAGTTTTAAAGAAAGCTATAATGTTTTAGATATTCCTTTTTATTTGCGTAAAAAAGATATCGAG
This sequence comes from uncultured Acholeplasmatales bacterium, assembly GCA_944324705.1. GTDB lineage: Bacteria > Bacillota_I > Bacilli_A > Acholeplasmatales > Anaeroplasmataceae > CALUXS01. The sequence continues at coordinate 66,792 of CALUXI010000003.1, read as the reverse complement.
AAGTTAGATGTGGATAGTTTACCTATTGCTGTAAACATTGATGAAGAATCACTCGTTGTATTAGATAAACTATATTTTATGTTTAATTCTTTGTTAAAAGTTAATAAAGATTTATTAAAACATTTAAATATTGTGGCTAATGCTACTATTAAATATTGTGATTTACCAGCTGATTTTATAATTGTTCGTCATAATAGAATTTTATTAGTTGAGTTTTGTTATGACTTAACTTCTAATAATAATAATGATATAAAAGAACAACAAGTAACGTTTGTTATGAATAAAATAGAAAATACTTTAAAGAAATATTTACCTATTGATGCCGTTGTTAATTCATATTTATTTTGTGTTAGAAAAGGTGATAATAAGTATGAAATTGGACGTTTAGCTAAAACTATTGATGATTTTTATAGTAAAACAACTAATAAGGAATTAATTAAATTAATTAAATAATTTACACATCTTTAAAAGTTAAAGTGCTTTTAGAGATGTTTTTTATTTGCTTAAATGCTATAATAAAAGTTGAGGTGTGACAAATGAAATATTTATATCAAGAAGATTTTAACGACTTCCCTATAACAGAATTTCCTTATGATAAAGAACATAGTGCTCTGGGGGAATACCATACTTTTACAATACCAGGTTATACGGGAAACTTTTATGATCCGATTAGCCTTCATGTTTATAGAAGTAAGGATGGAAGTTGGTTAGTTACTAGTGATGGCAATAAACATTATATGGAACAAAATAGAGCTGATGAGGTTAGTGAAGCATTCAAAAATGTTTATTCTTTATTAATGTTAAAAGATGAAATATATGCTCCGTATGATATAGAAACAAAGTTAACTTTATATTCTTTAACTAAACCATGTGGTATTACTTTTTTATATAAGACATCAAGAAATTTATATGCTTTATGGTTTAATAAAGACAAGATTGAATTAATATATCGTTATGATGAAGATTTTAAAGTTTTAGCAAGTAAAGACTTTAAAATAGAGGCCTTAAAAGATTATAAACTTAATATTATTGTCGAATTTGATTTAGTTAAAGTTTATGTTGATGATAATTTTATTTTTGAGGTTAAGATAAGCTTTTATAGAAGTAGAGTTGGCTTAATAAGTAAAGTATGTGCTAGATACTATTATTTAAATGTTAGTTTGAGTGATGAAAATTATGAAACACATTTAGAATTAAAAGCAAAAGAAGCTAAACGTTTAGAAGAATTACAAAATAAATATAGCCCTTTAAAATTAATTAAAAAAATTAATTTGGGGAATTTTGGTTCAGGTAGACAACTTAGAATAGCAAGACAAGATAATAAAACATATTTTATTCTTGCCCAACATCAAAAAAGAGTTATGCGTGATAGTTTTGCTAGACTTAGTTCCCTTACTTGTTTTGATTTAGATGGTAATGTTTTATGGCAAAAGGGGGAACCTTTAAATGATGTTGAACATACCTTAATTAGTTGTGATTTACCTTTTCAAATAACGGATTTTAATGGTGATGGTAAACTAGAGGTTATTTATAGCATAGATTTTAAAATATATGTTTGTGATTTATTAACAGGTAAAGTTATTAAAAGTGGGTTAGGACCAATTATAGAAAATGATCCATTAGTTAAAAATGAACCTTTTTACTATTTGAATTTAGATGGATTGCGGGTGGCAGATTTTGAAGGATTAGGATATCAAGGCGATTTGGTTGTCAAAGATCGTTATCAAAATGTTTGGGCTTTAGATTCTAATTTTAAATTATTGTGGCGTTATCATCATAAAAATACTGGTCATTTCCCATACATCTATGATTTTGATGGTGATGGCAAAGACGAAATGTTATGTGGGTATGATTTAGTTAATAGTGATGGTAAAATTTTATGGTCATTACCCTATAATAGTGATCATACTGATGAGATAATTTATGCTCCTTTAGAACCAAATGGAGATAAATATTTTGTTTTAGCTTCTGGTAATGAAGGTATGAATGTAGTAAATATAAATGGTGAAGTTGTCAAGCATAATGAAATAGGTCATGCTCAAAGAATTAGTGTGGCAGATTATAATGTTTCTAATTATGGCTATGAGATTATAGCTACAGCTTTCTGGGGAAGTCCTGGTATTACAAGGACATATGATTATAAAGGTAATATCTTAGCTGAAAAAGAATTTTTAACTAATGGTAATTTAGTCTCACCTATTATGTATGATGGTATTAATTCTTTATGTTTATTAAACGCAAGTTTAGAGGGTGGTTTAATGAACAGTGATTTAGATATTGTAGTTAAATTCCCAAATGATGGTCATCCTTATTTATGCAGTGAAGTATTTGATATTGATGGTGATGGCATAGATGAAATAATCTGTTGGGATTTAAAGGAAATGTGGATATATAAAGCTAAAAAATTTGTAATACCTAGTGATAAATATTTAAAATATGCCGAAAATGCATTTAGTAACTATCGTGGAGAATTTTTAATAAAGCCACAAGGAGAATAAAGCTAATTCATCTAGTTATATCTAATATGATTATAACACTAGGACTTCAAAAACACTAATATGTAGCTAGGTATCTAATACCTAAATCTACACTACATATTATACGAGGAGAATGAAGATGGAAAAAACTAGTTTTAGAGATTTTAAAATTAAAATTGATTATGAAAAAGATAAAGAAGAAGCAATTCAAAAAGCTATTGATAAGTGTCATGCTGCTGGGGGTGGTTATGTAATAATACCTAAAGGCATTTACATATCAAAACCAATTAAATTAAAATCAAATGTTTGTCTTAAAACTAAAGAAGGATCAGTAGTAATTTTTAAAAAAGTAAAAGAATGGTATCCTTTAATTTTAACAGAATATGAAGGCGTAAAAAGAATTAGAACCATTTCGCCAATTAGTGCCTATGAAGCTACAAATATTGGTATTATTGGTTCGGGTGTTTTTGATGGTGATGGTTTTAATTGGCGTCCACTTAAACAATTTAAAGTAACAGAGAAATTCTTTAAAAAATGTTTAGAAATTAGTAATGACACTTTAATTAGTACTAAAGAAGGTTACATTTGGTATCCTACTAAATCAAGTTATGAATTAGCTATTGCTGGGGATGAACCAAAACCAACACTAGAAAATATTGATAAATATCAAGATAATTATGATTATTTTAGACCTGTAAATGTTTCATTAGTTAAATGTGACAAAGTTTTATTAAAAGGAACTACATTTAGAAATAGTCCAGCTTGGAATATTCACCCTTTATTTACCAATAATTTAGTTATTGATTCATGTTATATTTATAATGAATCGTATGCTCAAAATGGCGATGGAATTGATATTGAATCATGTCAAAAAGTTTTAATTAAAAATAATGTAATTAGTGTTGGTGATGATGGTATTTGTTTAAAAGCTGGTAAAAATAGAGAAGCAAGGCTTACACCAATACCTACAAAAAATGTTGTCATTGAGGGAAATAAAGTTTTTAATGCTCATGGTGGTATTGTATTTGGAAGTGAAATGTCACGAGGTATTAAAGACGTTGTAGCTAAAAATAATACATTTATTGGCACAGATATTGGTCTACGTTTTAAAACCCAAATTGGTAGAGGTGGGGTTGTAGAAAATATTAAAATTAAAAATACATATATGGTAGATATTATTAATGAAGCTATTATTATGACTTGTGGTTATGAATTGTTTAGAATGGAAAATGAATCACGAGATGTAGTTAATAATATTTTAGAAGATGATATACCTGAATTTAGAAATATTGTAATTGAAGATTTAGTTTGTACTAATGCAAAGAAAGCAATTAGTTTAAATGGTTTAGAAGCTAGACCGATTAATAATATTTTATTTAAGAATTTAACAATAAAAGCTAAGTCTAGTATTGAAGAAAAAAATGTTTTAAACATTAAATATGAAAATGTAAAAATAGATAAGGAGTAAGAAATGAAATCAACATTAGTAATACTAGCTGCCGGAATGGGAAGTCGTTATGGTGGCTTAAAACAAATGGATTCAATTGATGAATACAATAATAAGATAATTGATTTTTCAATGTATGATGCTTTAAGAGAAGACTTTGATGAAGTTGTATTTATTATCAAAAAAGCTATAGCTGAGGACTTTATTAATCAAGTTGGTAAAAGAGTGGAAAAATATTTTAAAGTTAATTATGTATATCAAGAATTAGATAAATTACCAGAAGGATACAAAGTAGTAGCTGATAGAACAAAACCTTGGGGAACTGGGCATGCTTTATTATGTTGTAAAGATGTAATTACTAAACCATTTTGTGTAATCAATTCAGATGATTTTTATGGTAGAGAAGCATATAACAAAATTCATAATTTTTTGGCGAATGTTAAACTTGGTGCTGGTAAGATGCATTTTGCTATGGTGGGTTATGAATTAAACAAAACTTTAACTGATAATGGTACAGTGACAAGAGGTGTTTGTATTGCCGATAGTAGTGGCTATTTACAAGATATAAAAGAAACTAAAGATATTAAGAAAAATGGTAATAATGGTAGTTACTATGATGGTAATAATTGGGTAGATATCAAAGGTGATACATTAGTATCTATGAATTTTTGGGGTTTAACTCCTGAAATATTTAGTTATTTAGAAAAAGGTTTTAAAGATTTTTTAAATAATACTCAAGATATTTTAAATGATGAATTTTATATACCTACATTTATAGATTATTTAATTAAAAATAATAAATGTGATGTTTCTGTTTTATCTACTAAAGCTAAATGGTTTGGCGTTACTTATAAAGAAGATAAAAAAGATGTAGTTAATTCAATTAAAAAATTGAAAGCAGAAGGAATATATCCAGAAATTTTGTGGAAATAAATAAAAAAATGTAAATATATTGAATATTTTAAATATTAGCTTTATTTTATTAATTTCTAATAGTGTTTAAATACTTCATAAATGTCTTTAATTTCCATAGATTATTAATAGATACTATATATAGACTTAGACTTTTGAGGAATTTGATTTGCATCAAAAACTTTAGAAGTCTTTTCTTTTGCTAGACAGAATAATATACTGAATTATTTATGCATAAATTGAGTGCCTATTTTTTCTTTAGCGGCCAGATACTTTTAAATTATAACAATTCTTAGTAAACAATTATAAATAGTAATGATTTTATCTTTTATTTTATTAGAAATAATAGGCTTAGGTTTTCTTAATTTATTTAATTTATAATTTTATTAATAATTATATAGATGGTATTTATACTATTTTATGTACTTTATTATTTTTAATTTTAAGAATAGTAGTTTTAACTATAAGTAACAAATGTAATAGAATATTAGCAGATCATATTACATTTAAATTAAGAGAGGATACTTATAAAAAATTTTGAATTTAATAAGTGTTATTATTATATTAATAGCTGTTTGTCTAATAGTTATTAAATATAGAAAAAGTAAAAAGGACTAGTTCCTTTTTTTGTTTGCTAAAAAGTAGATATTAAGGTATAATCTAAAATTGCGAAAAGAGGGAGGAGATTTAATATGCATAAACAAATGACGGCTGGAAATCCATACAAAATTATATTATTGTTTGCTTTACCTTTGATGTTAGGTAACCTATTTAATCAATTATATTACACTGTTGATAGTATTATTGTAGGTCAATTTGTTGGGACTCATGCATTATCAGCAGTAGGGACGACAGATTGGCTAAATTATTTATTTATGTCTATTATTATGTTGTTTCCTCAAGGATTTGGTATTTTGATCGCTAAAGAGTATGGTAACAATAATAGGAAAAAAGTAAATTTAGTTATTCAAAATAGTTTCTTTTTGTCACTTATAATTTTAATAATAGTAGAGATTTTAGCCCAAAGCTTAGCTAGACCATTTTTAGTTTTTTTAAATACTCCAGCTGAAATTATTGATTTAGCTGAGATTTATATTAGAATTATTTTTGCAGGTATTCCTTTTAATATGGTCTATCATATGACTTCAAGTATTTTACGTTCTCATGGTGATAGCGTGTCCCCATTAGTAGCAATGGTAATGGCAGCTTTAACTAATGTTGGATTAGATTTATTATTTATTATAGTATTTAATTGGGGTATTGCTGGAGCGGCTATTGCGACTATTGTTGCCCAAGCATTAAGTGCCTTTATTACAACATTTTTTGTGGTTAAACATCGTTTATGTTCTTTGAAAAATTACACTTTAGATAAAGCTTTGATGAAAGATTTAATGTTATTAGCTTTACCTGTTGCATTACAAGGAATAATTATTTCAATTGGTGGTTTAGCAATTCAAGGCAAGGTTAACACATATGGTACTAATTTTGTGGCTGGTTTTACAGCTGGTAATAAAATTTATGGTTTACTTGAGGTTTGCGCTACATCTTATGGTCTTGCAATAACAACATTTGTTAGTCAAAATTATGGGGCTAGTGATTTTAAACGAATTTTAAAGGGAACAAATGCAGGTGCTGTTTTATCTGTTTTAACATCCTTGGTTATTTCTTTATTAATTGTTTTATTTGGAAAATATATAGTTATGTTGTTTATAAAAAATGACGCAACAGATTACAATTATGTTTTAGAAACTGGTATTAATTATTTAAATATTATGGCATATTTCTTAGTGTCATTATACTTGTTATATAATTATCGTTCTGCTATTCAAGGATTATCAAATACAGTAATTCCTATGGCATCAGGTATTTTAGAATTAATTATAAGAGTAGTTTGTGCTTACACAATACCTCTAGCAATTGGTAGTGCTGGATTATTTTATTCAGAAGTATCAGCTTGGCTTGGGGCCGCAATTATGTTAATTATTAGCTTTTATGTCTTATTTAAAAGAAAAGAAAATATTAATATAGGTGTTATTAGTAGATAATTTATTCAAAAAAAGTTATAATAATGATGTTTAGGGGGTATTTTTGTGACTATTAAATCACGTAAAGGATTATATGAAATTGTTGCTGTTTTTAAGGATGCATTTAATTTAGAAAAATTTGAGGAATGTTATATTGAAGAATGTTTAGATAAATATCCTTATATTGTTGGTGATTTATCTGATGGTTTATTGCGCCTTAAAGGTTTTAGTTTTGATGGTAGAGAAGAGAATTATTATAAAAATATACCCGCATATTTAGAAAAAAGCTGTGTTTTTGAGGCTCCTTATTATATTTTAAGAAGACTTAAAGATGAGTCTGAATATGAAAAATTAAAAAATAAACCAATTAATGTTGTACCTGTTCCTAATCATTTAGTTATAGATAAAGAAAATTTTGATAAAGAAAATTTAAATTTAGAAAGTTCAAAGAAAAATAAACCTAATATAATATTAGATATTAATAGAATTAATGAAGTTCCTCTTGGTAAATTACCATTAGATTTAAAAGAAAATGATGAAGTCATAGATAATAATATTACGACTGTTGTAGCTAGTGAAGGATTTGTTCCGGTAAAACGTGAATTTAATAATCGTAAAAATTATAGAAAGAAGGGGCGTAATTAATGCGTACTTTAGCTGATATTGAGAATCAAATCAAAAAAGAACTAAATAGAATTAGACCTTATTTAAACAGTGAGGGTGGAGATGTAGAATTTGTTAGCTTTATCAATGGTGTTGTTCATGTTAAGTTACTTGGAGCTTGTATGGGTTGCTCAGCTATTGATTACACCTTAAAAGATGGAATTGAAGCCTTACTAGTTGAAATGGTTCCGGAAGTTATAGAAGTTGTTAATGATTCTACTAGTGAAGATTTAGGAGAAATATAGATATGTTTTTAGATACTGATGGCAATTTATGGCAAGATGCTAGAAAATTAATAAGTACAAGGACAGTTCAAATTATTATTATTTCGCTTTGTGCAATGGTTTTTTGTCAAGTTTTAAAAGTAATTATTTTTTCAATTAGAGAAAAAAAGTTTGTATTAAAAGCTTTATTTACAACAGGTGGTATGCCATCTAGTCATACAGCTACAGTTGTATCTTTAGTTGCTTCAATGGCTATATTTCAAATTGCTGATAATGGTACTTTAGATTATAGCTTTGCTGTAGCTTTAGTTTTTGCTTGTATTGTTATTCATGATGCTATGGGAGTTAGACTTGAGGCTTCTAAGCATGCTAAAATATTGAACAATTTAGTCAAAGATGAAGATGAACAAACAAGAATTGATTTAGGTTTTGGGAAAAAAGGTAAATTAAAAGAGTTATTAGGTCATAAAGCTTTTGAAGTTGTAGGTGGCATAATTATAGGTGTCTTATTTTCTTTGATTGGCTTTATTATAGTTTTAAGTTAACCAGCAATGCTGGTTTTTATTTTTATGGTTTTGTTTGTTACAACAAGGTTTAAATTTTCCTAATTAATAGGGTTTTTATTTTGTCTATATTGTTTTTTAATGCTGAAAGCGCTATAATAAATACAAGTATTGAGGAGGAAAATTTATGAGTTATTTAAGTTTAGATACAAGCTTAACTAAGACATTTTTTAGTGAGGCTGAATTAAAAGAGGTAGAAAAAGAAGTCTTGGCAGCAAGGGATGTATTAGAAAGTAGAAAAGGATTAGGTAATGACTTTTTAGGATGGCTTGATTTACCTATTACTTTTGATAGTAGAGAAAAATGCCGTATTAAACAAGCAGCTGGTAGAATTTGTGAACATTCTAGTGTTTTGCTTGCAGTAGGTATTGGCGGTTCTTATTTAGGGGCCCGTTCATGTATTGAATTATTTAAACCATATTTTAAAAATAATGGTTGTGAAGTAATATTTGTTGGTAATCATATTAGTGGTTCTTATATGGCTGAATTATTAGATTATATTAAAGATAAAGATTATTCTATTAATGTAATTTCTAAATCTGGTACTACTACAGAACCAGCTATTGCTTTTAGAATTTTAGAAGAAGCCTTAATTAATAAGTATGGTAAAGAAGAAGCTAAAAAACGTATATTTGCTACTACAGATAAAGCAAAAGGGGCACTAAAGACTTTAGCTGATGCGGAAGGGTATGAAACTTTCGTTGTACCTGATGATGTAGGTGGTCGTTTTAGCGTTTTAACTCCAGTTGGTTTATTACCGATTGCGGCTAGTGGTGTTGATGTTGATAAAATTTTAGAAGGTGCTAAAGAGGCTTATTTAGAATTCACAAGTAATAAGTCAATTACTTCTAATATCGCTTTAGAATATGCATTAATAAGAAATTTATTATATCGCAAAGGTAAAAAGTTTGAGATTTTAGTTAATTATGAACCTCGTTTTGCATATTTTGCTGAATGGTGGAAACAGTTATTTGGTGAATCTGAAGGTAAAGATCATAAGGGCATTTGGCCTGCTTCTGCTAATTTCACTACTGATCTTCATTCTCTTGGTCAAATGATTCAAGATGGTGAAAGAACAATGTTTGAAACGGTATTAGAACTTGAAAATGTTAATAAAGATGTAACAATTAAAGCTAATGATAACAATTTAGATGGTCTTAATTTCTTAGCTGGTAAGACTATGAATGAGGTTAATCACGTCGCTACTTTAGGAACTAGAATAGCTCATTATGATGGTGGTGTACCTAATATTTTAATCAAATTAAAAGAATTAACTCCAAAAAGTTATGGTTATTTAGTATATTTCTTTGAATATGCTTGTGCTGTCTCAGCTTATACTTTAGGTGTTAATCCGTTCAATCAACCAGGTGTTGAAGCTTATAAGAAGAATATGTTTGCTTTACTTGGTAAACCTGGATATGAGGATTTAAAAGCTGAATTAGAGAAAAAAGTAAAATAAAATCAGTTAAAGAATTGTAGATAGGTAGTTCTATTTATGATTCTTTTTTTATTTATTTTTTTATAAAGTAAATTAATATAAAATTATACGCTAAAATAAAAAAATATAGATTTAATAATGGTTATTAGAAGTTTAAATATAATTAATTTTTTATTTGTTTTACAAGTAGTTTTATCTAAATTAATTTTACAAAAATAGTGTTGTTTTTAGCTTGTTTTTAAGTCCTATTAGTGTTATTATAGTGTCAATTTAAAAAAAGCATTGCTGATAGGAAGGAGAGATTAATGATGGATGTTAATGAAGTAAAAATCATTAAAAAAGATGGAACTTTACAAAAATTTAATCCAGAAAAAATAAAAGTAGCAGTTATGAAATCTGCTAGTAGAGTTCTAGTTAAATTTAATAATGATGATTTAAATAAAATAATTAATACTGTTTTAAATACCATTGAAAATAATAATTTAAAAGAAATAAATATTGCTAAAATGCATAATATAGTTGAGGGTGCATTAGAAGAAACATTTCCAGTAGTAGCTAAGAGTTATCGTGACTATCGTAATTATAAACAAGATTTTGTTCACATGTTAGATGAAGTTTATTCTAAAAGCCAATCTATTATGTATATAGGTGATAAAGAAAATAGTAATACTGATAGTGCTTTAGTTTCTACAAAAAGAAGTTTAATTTATAATCAATTGAACAAAGAATTATATAAGAAATTTTTCTTAAATGTAGAAGAATTACAAGCTATTAATGATGGTTATATTTATATTCATGATATGTCAGCAAGACGTGATACAATGAATTGTTGTTTATTTGATGTTGAAAACGTCTTAAAAGGTGGCTTTGAAATGGGTAACATTTGGTATAATGAACCCACTACCTTAGATGTTGCGTTTGATGTTATTGGGGATTTAGTTTTATCAACTGCAGCTCAACAATATGGTGGTTTTACAGTTCCAGAAATTGATAAAATATTAGCTCCATATGCTGAAAAATCATATCATAAATATTACACTAAATATATTGGTTTAGGTCTAAGTAAAGTTAAGGCTGATACTCAAGCTTTAGAAGATATTAGAAATGATTTTAGACAAGGTTGGCAGGGTTTAGAATACAAGTTTAATACAATTGGTTCTTCAAGAGGAGATTACCCTTTTATTACCATAACACTTGGTTTAGGAACAGAAAGATTTGCTAAAATGGCAAGTATTGAATGTTTTAAAGTAAGAAGGGGTGGGCAAGGTAAAAAGGGTCGTAAAAGACCAGTTTTATTCCCTAAAATTGTTTTCTTATATGATGAAGAATTACATGGTGAAGGTAAGTATAATGAAGATGTTTTTGAAGAAGGTATTTTATGTTCTTCTAAAACAATGTACCCAGATTGGTTAAGTTTAACTGGTGAAGGTTATGTTGCTGAAATGTATAAAAAATATGGTAGAGTTGTTTCACCAATGGGTTGCAGAGCCTTCCTATCTCCTTGGTATGAAAGGGGAGGTATGGAACCTGCTGATGCTGATGATAAACCTATTTTTGTTGGTCGTTTTAATATTGGGGCAATCAGTTTACATTTACCGATGATTTTAGCTAAATCAAGACAAGAAAGTAGAGATTTTTATGAAGTTTTAGATTATTACTTAGAAATAATTAGAAAGCTTCATATTAGAACTTATAATTATTTAGGAGAAATGAAAGCCTCAACTAATCCTCTTGGTTATTGCCAAGGCGGTTTTTATGGCGGACATTTAAATCCAAATGATAAAATTAAACCTCTTTTAAAACCTATGACAGCTTCATTTGGTTACACAGCTTTAAATGAATTACAAGAATTGTATAATGGTAAGAGTTTAGTTGAAGATGGCGAATTTGCTATTAAGACATTAGAACACATTAATGAAATGATTGCTAAATATAAAAAAGAAGATGGCATACTATATGCAATATATGGTACACCTGCTGAATCATTATGTGGTTTACAAATTACTCAATTTAGAAAAAAATATGGAATTGTTGAAGGTGTATCAGATAGACCTTATGTTTCAAATTCATTCCATTGTCATGTTACAGAAGATATAACTCCTATTCAAAAACAAAATTTAGAAAAAAGATTCTGGGATTTATCAAATGGTGGCAAAATTCAATATGTAAAATATCCAATTGATTATAATATAGGTGCAATTAAGTCACTAATTCATCGAGCTATGAAAATGGGATTTTATGAAGGTGTTAACTTATCTTTAGCTTATTGTGAAGATTGTGGTCACCAAGAATTAAATATGGATGTTTGTCCTGTCTGTGGTTCTCGTAATTTAACTAAAATTGAAAGAATGAATGGTTATTTATCTTATTCAAGAGTTGCTGGCGATACGCGTTTAAATGAAGCCAAAATGGCAGAAATTAAGGAAAGGAAAAGCATGTAACTATGCGCTATCATAATATAACTAAAGATGATATGCTAAATGGCTATGGTTTGCGAGTAGTTTTGTGGGTAGCTGGTTGTACACACCATTGTCCAGGTTGTCATAATCCAATTACGCATGATATTAATGGTGGTATTCCTTTTGATGAGGCAGCTAAAGAAGAAATATTTAAAGAACTAGATAAAGATTATGTAGATGGTATTACTTTTAGTGGTGGTGATCCACTACATCCTTTAAATGTTAATGATATTGGGGAATTAGTAGCTGAAATTAATGCTAAATATCCGAATAAAACCAAATGGTTATATACCGGTTATTTATATGAAGATATAGCAAGTATCCCTTTTATACCAATGCTAGATGTAATTTGTGATGGTTGTTTCGAAATTGACAAATTTGATCCGCAATTACATTGGGTAGGTAGCAGTAATCAAAGAGTAATTGATGTTAAAAAAACAATTAATGAAGGTAGAGTAATATTATTTAATGATGGAGCGATTACTAATGGCAAGAATAGCTAAGTTCAGTTTTGTTAGTTTAAAACAATTTAATGAAGCATTTTCTGAGGATGCAACTAATATTTATAATAATTTAAAATTACCAAAGAGAGCTACTAAAAGTAGTGCTGGCTACGATTTTTATAGTCCTTATGATTTTACATTAAAACCTGGTGAAACAATAAAAATTCCTACAGGGATTAGATGTCAAATGGAATCTAATTATGTTTTATTAATCTTACCTCGTTCTAGTTTAGGATTTAAATATCGTTTAAGTTTAGATAATACAGTTGGTGTTATTGATGCTGATTATTATAATGCTTTAAATGAAGGTCATATTTTTATTAAAATGACTAATAATTCTAATAAAGAATTAACAGTAAAACAAGGTGAAGGGTTTGCTCAAGGTATATTTTTACAATATGGTATTACTATTGATGATGATACTAATGAAGAACGTATAGGTGGCTTTGGTAGTACTAATAAGCAGGTTTAAATGACCTGTTTTTTTATTTAGAAATATTGAAATAATCTTAAATATTAATATAATTTAATTAGATAAAATAGTTTTAAAGGGGTGAGAAAAGTGGAGTTTGACATAAAAGAATTTATAGAAAAACTATTCTATAATAGGTCTAAAACAAGTATTAAATCAGATTTTGGAAAAGCCTTGATTATAGCTGGTTCTAAGAAATATCCAGGGGCGGCTTTTATTGCTACTAAGCTTTGTGAGTTTGCAAGTCCAGGTTATGTTGCCTTAGCAGTTCCAGAAACTATATATTTACCATCTGTCAATATGATAAGTCCTAACAGTATTCACGAAATTTATAGTAATAGTGATAATTTTACTTTTACTAAAGAAGTAGAAAATAGTATTAATAAATATGATTCTATCTTATTTGGTAATGGTATTAATTTAAGCAAAGAAAATAAAATATTTTTAGAAAAATTACTAGAGTTTTATACAGGTTATTTAGTTATTGATGGGACGGGTTTAAGATTAATTAGTGAAGATGCTAATATTTTAAGTAAAAAAAATAGCAAAATAGAGATTTTATTAACCCCACATTTAGGTGAAGCTAAAGACTTATTTAAGACTAATGTTTCAGGTAGAAATTTAAAACCTTATTTAGATTTGGCTTTAGATTATACTAAGAAATATCAAGTAAATATTTTGTTAAAAAGTTATGATAAGACCTTAATAACTAGAAGATGTAAAATATATAATAGCCAATATCTTGAAATACCTTCCTTAGCTAAGGCTGGTTCTGGTGATGCTTTAGCAGGGTTAATAACTGGTTTTTTAGCCTATGCTACTAAGAATTTTATTTATGATGATGTTATTATGGCAAGTGAAGCATTATTTAGTCAGGCTGGTAAATTAATAGAAGAAAAGTATTATGCAGCAGGTTTAACATTAGATAGACTTATAGAAGCATTGAATAATATAATTTTAGAATATAAGGAATGATAAAGGTAGTTCTATTTTAATCAAGATATGATATAATTTTTATGGTGAGGTGATATGATGAAGACTGTTTATATATTAAATGGTCCGGTGGGCGTGTTAAAAGAAGAAGTATGTTTGATGATGAAAATGAAATTGATAGCTAGTGTTTATCTTAATTTAGATAGTTTATGGCAAACTAATCCTTTTATTTTAAATGCTGAAACTAAAAATATGTTGATTGATAATGCTAGTTATATTATTAACAACTATTTAAAATCTAATTTTTACCAAAATATAATAATTAGTTGTTCAATGCCAGACAAAGAAATAATTGATGAATTAGAAGCTAAGTTATTAAAAGCTAAAATTGTCAAGGTTATATTAATAAGAGATGAAAAACTAATTAATAAGGAAACTGAAAAATTATTAAGTAAAAATTTAATTGATTATGATTTTTTAGATTATGTTAATAATGATTTAGATAAGTATCAAATTTTATCAGGTAACACATTAGAATTTAAAAAAGTTAACGATGATTTGATTAAAGAAATTATTGAATTAGAAAACAATTAATTGTCTCCTCCTAATGAGGAGTTTTCTTTATTATTTTGAGATTAATTATTGCAAATGTTTAGTTATTTGCTATAATTTTGTTTAGAAAAAGAGAGTTTGATTAATATGAGAAATAAGGTAGTTAGATTAAGTTTTAAATTAGTAATTTTAGGCGTTATTGTAGGTTTATTTATTGCAGGATTTCAATATTTAATCCATGAAGTAACAGCTTTAGGTACATATATATTTACTAGTAATAATAGTTTATTAATTGGTGTTTTTTTAGTAATAGCTATTATTATATCTTTTATTTTAATATTTATTAATAATAAAGATAAAGGTTATTTAGGTAGTGGTATTCCTCAATATGAAGCTTATTATGAAGGTAATTTAAATCTATCACCAGTTAGAATGTTTTTACATGTTTTATTTCAATCTTTATATGCTTATTTTTGTGGGTTTCCTTTTGGTGGTGAAGGCCCTTCAATAACATTAGCTGCTAGTATTAGTCATATTTATAATAAAATATTTAAAGAGGAAGATAAAGAAGTAGTAGCTGGGGCGGCTAGTGCTGGTTTTGCTTGCGCTTTTTTAGCTCCTTTAGCTGGAATTTGTCATTTAATTGAAGAAAATAGAAAGATGCTTTCTTGGACTTTTTTTCTTAAAGGCTTAGTAATTATTCTAATTGCTTTTGTTGTTTCTTACTTTGTTTATCCTCATAATTTACTACCAATAAAAGCTTTAAATTTTATAGATTATAGATATTATTATATTTTTATAGTTATTTCTATTATGGCTTTTGTTGTAGCTAGATTATATGTATTTATGATAATTAAAGTAAAAGATTTAAGTAAAAAAATGAAGTATTTTCTTTATTTAACGCCATTTTTTGTTTTATTATTTTTATACTATAAGACTCGTGATCCTTACATGATAGGTTCGGGAAGTGATATATTAAATGATCCTTTATTTACATCAAGTATAATATTATTAATATTTTATTTAATATATAGAATATTGGGAACTGCATTTAGTAATAGTTTAGTAGTATCTGGGGGACTTGTTTTACCGATGTTGACACTAGGGGTAATATGTGGTAGTATTACAACTATCTTATTTGAAGATATTATTCCTAATATTAGATTATATAATAGTTTATTTTGTATAGTGGGAATGATAGTTGTTTTTAGTAGTGTATGTAACACTCCTTTAACTGGCTTTTGTTTAGGGCTTAAAATGGGCAAACCTTTAGTTGTTGTTTTACCAATATTAATAGCTTTAGTTTTAAGTACTAGTCTAAGTTATTTATTTAAACAAAAGAGCGTTTATAAATTATTAGAAAAGAGGCTTCTAAATTAATGAAACAGGAAATAGAAAAGTTTGAAGTATTAGACCGCTTTGGTCATAAAACAGGTAAAGTTTTAACTCGGGGAGCAAATTTAGAAGAAGATTCATATATGGGGATTGTCACAATTATTGTTGTGAATAAAGAAGGAGAAATTTTGATAACTAAACGACATCCTAATAAAACACCTGGACTTATGTGGGAAGTTACAGGTGGTGGCATTAAGGCCTATGAAACACCATTAGAGGCAGCTATTAGGGAACTTAGGGAAGAAACAGGAATTTTTTCTGAAAGTTTAAAATTTATTCAATTAAGAAGTTTAATTAATGATATATTTTATTGTTATCAATATATTGTTTTTTTAGATAAGGATTATACTTTAAAGTTAGGTATTGATGAAGTTATTGATTATAAGTTTTTAACACCAAATGATTTTTTTAAATTTATAACTACACCACAATTTATTTCGTATATTGGGGAAAGAATTTTGGATGTTAAAGATGAAATTATGGTTTTAATAAAGGAAGAAGGTAGAGCTTGAAGTATTTTTTAAAAAATAATTATTATGAGTTAATTGTTTTATTTTTCTCTTTTGCTCTTTTTGTTTTAACATCTTGGTACATTTATAAGGAAGATAGTTTAAATATTATTGATTTAACGATTAGAGATGCAATATATAATTTTAGAGGCGAAAAGTATGGTTTTTGGTTTTATATATTTAGACTAATAACTGAATTTGGTTTTTTCTATATTGTAGCTTTAATTGCTGTTGGGGTAGCTATATATACTAGATTTGATAGAAGGTTTTGGACACTTTCAGGAGCTACTATTATTACCTATTTATCTAATGAATTAATAAAAGTTTTCTTTTTAAGAGAGAGACCAGTAGAAGAATTGCGATGGATGCAAGAATTATCAACTTCATATCCATCAGGTCATTCAATGGTATCAATAGTTTTTTATGGTCTATTATTATACTTTATTAGAAGTAGTGATTATTTAAAAGAGAAGAAAAAGAACATTTTAACGGTAATATTTATTATATTGTTAATACTAATTGGTTTATCACGAATAGTACTAGGTGTTCATTATTTTACCGATGTTATTGGTGGTTATTTGTGTGGTTTAGTGTTATTAATGATATATGTAATTTGTTATAAGTCCTTTATCAAAAAAAGACCAGTAGTAAAGAATTTAACCCAATTAAAAAGCCTATAGAAATTTGCTTCTATAGGCTGTTTTTTATAGTTTAGCAGGCTCGTTTGGATCGATTTTTTCCTTTGCGATTGCAAGCATTAATTTTATTCTATTTTCTTGATTTACTCTAGTAGCAGAAGGATCATAATCAATAGCTACAATATTAGCATCAGGATGTATTTCTTTGATTTTTTTCATAACACCCTTGCCACAAATATGATTAGGTAGACAACCAAATGGCTGAGCACAAACAATGTTGCCATAACCAATTTCTACAAGTTCCATCATTTCAGCTGTTAATAACCAGCCTTCTCCCATCTTAGTGCCATGAGATAAGACGCCACTAGAAAGTTCTTTAGTTTCTTTAAAGTATTTCATAGGGGTAAATTTAGTTGTTCTTATAGCTTTTATCATTAAATCTTCACGTCTTTCTAAATATTTAATAATAAATTTAGCAACATATTTTTTAATTTTACCGCTACCATATATTTCATAATCATAAATTTGATTATATAAACAATAATAAATAAAACCATAAAGGCCTGGGACCATTGCCTCAGCTTTTTGACTTACTAAGAAATCTTCAAGGCCATTATTACCTAAACTAGCATATTTTATATAAATTTCTCCAACTACCCCAACTTGAGGTATTTTATGAGTTAAATCTAGTTTTAAATCATCATAATCTTTAGCTATTTTAAATAAATTTTTCTTAATAGCTTTTAGTGATAATCCTTTATTGTTATCTATTTGTTTTGATAAATTTTCTACCCATTTATTCGTTAAATTTTGAGTATCACCTTTATTTATTTCATAGCTTCTAGCTTTATTTCTTAAATACATTAAGAAATCTCCATAAGTCATAGCAGCAGCTACTTTTTTAATTAAAGAGTAGTTTATTGCTAGACCACTATCTTTTTCTAGATTAGAAGCATTTAAACTTACAACAGGTACATAATCATAACCGGCTTTAATTAAAGCTTTACGAAGTAAGTGGATATAGTTAGAGGCTCTACATCCCCCCCCGGTTTGTGTTATGAGAAGAACTATATTATGAGTATCATTTCGATTATTTAAGGCATCAATAAATTGTCCTATTACTAATAAAGCTGGGTAACAAGTATCGTTATGTACATATTTTAGCCCGTTTTCTACAACGCTAGGACCAACATTTTTTAACACTTCAACTTTATATCCTGAACCTCTTAGGGCGTTTTCAAATAAAGCCATGTGAATATCAAGCATAGAAGGAATTAAAATAGTATGGGTTTTGCGCATATCTTTAGTAAACTTAGGATATTCCATTATTTATTTTCCTCCTTTTCTTTTAAAGCACTAAATAAAGAACGTAATCTTATTTTAATTGCTCCTAAATTAGTTATTTCATCAATTTTAAGTTGAGTATAGATTTTATCTTTACTTTCTAGGATAGACTTAACTTCATCAGTTGTAATAGCATCTAAACCACAACCAAAACTTACAAGTTGAATTAATTCAAAATCTTTTTGTTTAGTTACATATTTAGCTGCATCATAAAGTCTAGCATGATAAGTCCATTGATTTAAGACATCAACTTTAGATTTTTCAACTAATTGACTGATACTTTCTTCAGTAACAATTCCAACATCAAAAGTAGAAATTAATTTATCAATTCCGTGGTTGATTTCTGGATCAATATGATAAGGTCTTCCGGCTAATACAATTACTTTTTTATGATTTAATCTAGCAGTAGTAATAATTTCATTACCTTTTTCTCTTAAATAAGCTAAATGATCACTATATTCTTTATAGGCTGCTTCACTAGCTTTTTTAATTTCTTTTTTTGTAATATCTTTAAAATATTTATTTAAGATATTAGGTATCTTTTTTAAAAATAAATCCTTATCATGAATACCAATGAAATCACAAATAAAATTAATATTATTTATAGCTTTAACATTATTTAAAATAGTTTCAGGGTAATATGCTACAATTGGACAATTAAAATGATTATCTCCTTTATGTTCATCAATATTATAAGACATACAAGGATAGAAGATAGTTTGATAATTATCATTAAGTAGACGTTCTATATGACCGTGAACTAACTTAGCTGGGTAACAAACAGTATCACTAGGAATAGTATGTTGACCTAAGGTGTAAGTTTTATTATCAGAAAAACCACTGTTGTGAACTTCGAAACCTAAATTAGTAAAGAAAGTGTACCAAAACGGCCATAATTCATACATATTTAAGGCTAAAGGAATACCAATTTTACCTCTTGGACCTGGAACAGGTTTATATGAAGCTAGTTTTTCTCTTGTTATTTCATAGAGGTTCATTTTAGTATTTGTAGTTTTCTTTGTTAGTGGTTTTTCACATTTGTTACCGCTAATTAATCTTGAATTATTGAAAATATTAACAGTTAATAAGCAATGGTTTTGACATAAACCACAATTTAAATTTTTAGTTTCGTGTTTAAATTTTTTTATTTCTTCATAACTTAATAGATTAGATTTTTCTAATTTTAAGTTTTTAGCATATAAGGCAGCTCCATAAGCTCCCATTACCCCGGAAATATTTGGGCACACTACATCGAAACCTAATTCTTTTTCAAAAGCTCTTAAAACAGCCTCGTTATAGAAAGTTCCTCCTTGAACAACAATATGTTTACCAAGAGAACTAGCACTAGTAGCTCTAATAACCTTATAAAGAGCATTTTTAACTACACTTATAGATAGACCAGCGGAAATATTATCAATAGTAGCCCCGTCTTTTTGAGCTTGTTTAACACTTGAATTCATAAAAACTGTGCAACGAGAACCTAAATCAACTGGTTTTTTAGCCATTAAACCAAGTTTAGCAAAGTCTTCAATTGAATAACCTAAAGCATTGGCAAATGTTTGTAAAAAAGAACCACAACCAGAAGAACATGCTTCATTTAAGAAAATGTTAGAAATAGTTTGATGCTCAATCTTAAAACATTTAATGTCTTGACCACCAATATCAATAATAAAATCGACATCAGGCATAAATTTTCTAGCAGCATAAAAATGAGCCATAGTTTCGACAAGCCCACCATCAAGTCTAAACGCTGTTTTAGCTAGTTCTTCGCCATAACCTGTTGAGGCAGCACCCTTAATATTAATGTAGGGGTGTTTTTCATAAAGTTCAATGAATAAATCTTTTAATACCTCAATTGGATTACCTTTATTAGGTAAATATTTTGAATATCTAATATTTAAATCTTCATCCATTAATAAAAATTTTAAAGTAGTAGAACCACTATCTATACCTAAATATAAAGGTCCTTTATAATCATCTAAACTTAAAGTTGGGACAAAGGCTTTATGATGTCTTTCTCTAAATTCTTCTAATTCTTTTAAATCAGCAAATAATGGCGAATTGAAGGCATAAGTTGCTTTATTGTCATAAGCTTTTACTTTGTTTAATAAATCATTTAAATTAACTTTTTCTTTAGCCATTAATGCAGCCCCAATTGCTACATAGTATAATGAATTTTCAGGACATATTCCTTTAACATGTAAGGCATTATCAAAGGCATTTTGTAGTTCAGATAAGAAAGTTAAGGGGCCACCTAAATAAGCAATTTGACCAGTTATTTCACGACCTTGGGCAAGTCCACCGATTGTTTGATTAACAACAGCTTGAAATATTGAAGCAGCAATATCTGATTTTGAAGCTCCTTGATTTAAGAGTGGTTGAATGTCTGTTTTAGCAAATACACCACAACGAGAAGCAATAGAATAAATTTTTTGATGACCTTTTGCTATACCATTAATTTCAGTAACATCAATATTTAAAAGAGTAGCCATTTGGTCAATGAAAGCCCCGGTACCGCCAGCACATGAGCCGTTCATTCTAACTTCCATACCATTGGTTAAGAAAAGAATCTTGGCATCTTCACCACCAAGTTCAATAATACAATCAGTTCCTGGTATTAATTTGTTTGCTGCAACTCTAGTAGCATATACTTCTTGAATAAATGGTACACCAACCCCATCTGCTAAACCCATGCCGGCTGATCCAGAAATAGCAATTGGAGTTTCAATATCACAAATATTGTTAACTACTAAGTAATTTATTTTATCAATTAGATTATCTTTGATATGGGAATAATGTCTTTTATAATCAGAATAAATAATTTTATCATCTTCTAAGACAATACATTTTATTGTTGTTGAACCTATATCTAAACCTATTTGCTTCATTTTATCCCTCTCATTTTATTTAAAAACTTTTCTAATTATATTATACAAAGTATAATAAGTCAATTTTGATGCTTTAAAAAAAGTATAACAAATTTATATATAAAATATAGAATAATATTTAAAATATATCAAGAAAAAAGGTTAATAATATTTTTTAAATTAGTAAAATGAATTTTAAAATTATAATGTTTAAAATGAAAATTAGATTAATGAATAATATTCTTTTGTTTAGATATAATTTTATATAAAAAAGCTAATAAAATTGTTGTTTAAAGGTTAGTTTTAGTATATAATAAAACACAGCAATGAAAAAGCAAGCAAAATTTTGCTTTATATATAGATGGAGGTTAAAATGAAACTTTTTACAAAGGTAGCAATATTTTTTACAACTCTTTTAGCAATTGTAACTTTAAGTAGTTGTAATGCCAATAGTGATATTAAGACAAGTGTTAATGTTGTTGCACGTAATAATAAAATAACTTTACAAGCTGAATTTGATGATGCAACAGGTAAAATTTTTAGTGATTACACACCATATGCATATATTTATGATATGGATGGTAGCGAAGTTAATGGTCAACTAGATTCACAATCATTTAATTTAGATGACGAAGCTACTAGTGGTAATCATTATGTGGCTGATGAATTAGTATTTACTGATTTGGATGAAGAAACACAATATACTGTTAGAATTACAGTTACTATTGATAGTAGAAGTTATACTTTATTTGATGAATTAGTAGAAACTAATGATGTAGGTACAGAGGAAAATCCTATTTTAATTAATAATACAGAAGAATTCTTAGACATGGCTAATGATAGGGAAGGCTTTTATAAATTAGATGCAGATTTAGATTTTACAGATGTAGAAGTAGAACCTATGTTTACTACAACAAGCCGTCAATTTGAAGGTGGATTTGATGGTCAAGGCCACACTATTAAAAATATTGAATTAAGTTCAAATAATCAATACAATGGTTTATTTGGAGTTAATAATGGTGAAATTAAGAATTTGAAAATTGAAAATATAACTTTAACTACTGAAAGAACAAGTGAAATGAATTGTGGCCTTTTAGTTGGTTATAATACAGGTGTCATTGATAATTGTGAGATTGTTGGTGGTACAATTAATGCTAACTCAACAGCTTATACATTAACTTATAAACAAAATGTTGGTGGTTTAGTTGGTTATGTTGGTGGTAGCAAGGAAGGTATTGCAGTTACAAATTCTAAGATTAGTAATGTAACAATTAATGTAGAAGCTAGACATGAAGCTAATGTTGGTGGTTTGATTGGTGAAGCTGGTTTTGCTAGTTCAGTAAGAAGAGCTCATAAAATTAGTGGTAATGAAGCTACAACAACTATTAATGTAAATCAACAAATTAAAGCAGCCATTACTGATCCTGTAAATATTAATGTTGGTGGTTTTATTGGCACATCTGCTTCAGCTATTTCTAATTGCGTAGCAAGCTCTAATATTAAAGTGACTACACAAAAGGCAGAATCTGCTACAATCGATAAAGGCCTTGAAGTTTATAATTTAAATGTTGGTGGTTTTGCTGGTTCAACTTATGATAATGTAACTAGACAAATCGAAACAGTTGGTTTCTTTGGTTCAATTGAAGTTGAAGCAGTTCCTGTATATACAACAAATGTAGCTGGTTTAATTGCTGAATTAGGTAATTATATTAAAGTTAAAGATTCAGTAGTAAAATTAAATGGGTTAACAATTTCAGGTCCGACTTTAGTAGAAGCTACTGAAGAAGCTACTGATGGTAGTGAAGATGGTACAACTGAAGAACCAGCAAAAAAAGTTGAATATAAAGTAACATATGGTGAAATATTTGCAGTTAGATCTAGTGAAGAAATAACAACAGAATATTTAGAAGAAAATCAAATTACTTCTATAAATCAAATTACTCCTACTTTATCTGGAGAAGAAAGTTATAGGGTAAGTGTTCCAACTTATTATGTTACGGTTGATGATGCATTTAAAGAAAAATATAATACTTATTATGATGGTCAATCTGCATTAATTGCTAGTTATTTAGAATAAGATTAAAGAAAAGGAGTTTAACTCCTTTTTATCATAAAGGAAGGATAAAATGAGTTTACATTTTTATAACTCAATAAGTAATAAAGTTGAAGAATTTAAACCTAACAAAGATAAGGAAGTAAGTATCTATGTTTGTGGGCCGACTGTCTATAACTATATTCATATAGGTAATGCTAGACCAGTTGTATTTTATGATATAGTTAGACGATATTTATCATTTTGTGGATATGATGTGAAATTTGCTTCTAATATTACTGATATTGATGATAAAATAATAAAGAAGGCTAAAGAGTCTAATAAAACAGAAAAAGAGATAGCTACTTTTTATGAAGAAGCATATTTCATAGATGTTAAAAGATTAAATTCTTTAATGCCTGATTATATACCACATGCTACATCTTATATTGAAGATATGATTAGTTTTATTAGTGATTTAATAGATAAGGGCTTTGCTTACCAAATAGATGGTAATGTTTATTTTAGAATTAACAAGATAAATGATTATGGAGTCTTATCTAATCAAGCTAAAGAAGCTTTGGTTGAAGGTGCGCGTATTGAGGTAGATAAAGCTAAAGAAAGTCCTCTTGATTTTACATTATGGAAAAAGACAGATGAAGGTATTAAATGGCCTAGCCCTTTTGGTGAGGGGCGACCTGGTTGGCATACAGAATGTGTCGTTATGAACCATAAATTATTTGGCAATTTAATTGATATTCATGGTGGTGGTATGGATTTAAAATTTCCTCATCACGAAAATGAAATCGCTCAATGTGAAGCAATGTATAATACACATTTAGCTAATTATTTTTTACATGTTGGCCGTGTTGATCTAAAGGGTGTCAAAATGAGTAAGTCTTTAGGTAATTATATTTTTGTAAAAGATTTTAAAACAGAAAGAGAAATAATGGTTTTAAGACTTATTTTGGCTTTTAGTCCTTATAGATCTAATATTAATTATCAAGATGATTTATTTAATCAATTTGCTAATGTTTATGATAAATGGCAACGAGCTTATAAACAAGTATATTATTTTTTGGCTAGTAATGATTTACTAGTAGATGTTTATGATGAAGAGATAATAAATAAATTTAAAATGTATATGGATGATGATTTTAATGTTCAAAATGTTTTAAGTTTATTCGAAGATTCAATTAAACAAATAAATTTAGCTTATAGACAAAATAAAACGGATTTATTGAGTGTTTTGTTTAATACCTTTAAAATTATGTCAGATATTTTTGGTATTAACTATTATTTAAATCCATTAACTGATGAAGCTAAATCTATTTATCTATCATGGCAAACTGCTAGAAATAATAAAGATTTTAATAGTGCTGATAATTATCGTAAAAAGTTAATTGAATTAGGTATTTTCTAATGCAAGTAAATTTATATAATGGTTTAACTTTAGCCTATATTGGTGATGCTGTTTTTGAATTATATATTCGGGAAGAAGCTCTAAACAAAGGAATAGTTAAAGCTAAAGAATTACATAAATTTGTTACAAGTAAAGTTAATAGTGTTGCTCAAGCGTATTATATAGATTACCTATTAGGAAACAACTTATTAACAGAAGAGGAAATTAAGTATTATTTAAAAGGAAGAAACGCTAAAATACATACTGTTCATAAGGATTTAGCTACCTATCATAAAGGTACAGGTTTTGAGGCTTTGATTGGTTATTTATATTTAGATAAACAAACTGGTCGTTTAGCTGAATTGATCAAGATAGTAAAGGAGTTAGAAGATGAGTCAAGACGATAAAGTAGAGGTTAGTAAAGAACCAGTTAGAAAAAGAAAAAAGTCGGCGACTTCTAAAGTTATAGAAAATAGTGAAAAAAAAGAAGAAACTGTAAATCTTTTTACAGTTTCTGAAGATAATAAAGATGCGGTAAAAGAAGAGGTTAAAAAAGAAGAACCAAAAGTAGAGATTAAAGAACCTTTGAAAAAAGAAGAAGTTAAAGAAACTCCTAAGAAGGAAGAATCTAAAGAAGACTCTGAAAATCATTTTTCAATTGAATTATCTTCTAAAATTGAAAAGTTTTTAAACAAGAAAAAAGAAATAACAGAAAAGAAAAAGAAAAAAATAGCTAAAAAAGAGAAAAAAGATGAAAAAGTAATTACTCGTTATGAGGTTAATCCTGATGAAGGTTTAACTTCAGAGTTAGTTGACAAACGTGAAAGTGCTGGTTTAGTAAATACCACTAAAACTGGTTCTACTAAATCAATTAAGAAAATTATTTTATCTAACGTTTTAACTTTCTTTAATATTTTAACATTTACAATTGCTGGATTTATTATATCTGTTAGAGCATTTACAGATTTATTCTTTGTGGTTATTGTTACAGCAAATATTATTATTGGTATCATTCAAGAAATAAAAGCTAAAAATATTATTGATAAGTTATCTTTGATGCAAGCACCGACGGCTTTTGTAATAAGAGATAAGAAAAAAAGTGAGATTGCAGTATCTGAGGTAGTGTTAGATGATATTTTAGTTCTTGAAGCCGGTAAGCAAATTCCATCTGACTCTATTTTAATTGATGGCAGTGTTGAAGTTAATGAAAGTCTATTAACTGGTGAAAGTGATGCTATCTTAAAAAAAGCAGGGGATACTTTATATTCTGGTTCATTTGTAGTTAGTGGCAATTGTAGAGCTCGAGTTAATAAAGTTGGTAAGGATAATTATATTTCTCGATTAACTGGGGAAGCCAAATTATATAAGAAACCGAAATCTGATTTATTGCGTTCTTTAAATTATATTATCATTATAATGGCAATCATCATTATTCCAATTGGTTTAACATTATTTTATATGCAATATATGGTTAATGGGGTTGACTATGTAACAGCTATTAGAAAGACAGCTGGAGCGATGGTTGGAATGATACCATCTGGATTAATGTTGTTATCGAGTGTAGCTTTGGCAGTTGGGGTAATTAGACTTGCCCAAAATAAAGTCATGGTTCAAGAATTATATTGTATTGAAATGCTTGCTAGAGTTAATGTTTTGTGCCTTGATAAGACAGGTACTATTACAGATGGTACAATGTCCGTTAAAGATTCGATAGATTATGAAAATAATTTTGGCATTTCAACTAAAGCTGTAATCAATGGTATGTTAAATACATTAAAAGAAAATAATTTAACTCAAAGAGCTTTAGAAGAAAAATTTGGCTCAAATAAGCGAATAAAATCTAATGGTTTAATTCATTTTTCAAGTCAAAGGAAATTTAATGCTGTAAGTTTTGAACGTTATGGAACCTTTATTATGGGGGCACCTGAGTTTGTTTTAAGAAGTGAATTTAATAATTTTAAAACAGATATAGATGGTTATTCTAAGCAAGGTTATCGTGTTTTAGCCTTAGCTCATCGTGATGGCTTTATTGAAAATGAAACTTTACCAGATAGTCCGGTTAAACTTGTATCTCTAATTTTAATTGAAGATAATATTAGGCCTGATGCTATTGAAACTATTAACTACTTTAAAGAAAGTGGTGTAGAAGTAAAAGTTATCTCTGGTGATAATCCGTTGACAGTTTCTAAAATTAGTGAAAGAGCTGGTATTAACAATGCTAATGAGTGTATTTCTTTAGATGGAATGTCTGATGAAGATGTTGCGAGAGCGGCTACTAGATATACAGTATTTGGTCGTGTATCACCTGATCAAAAGCGTATTTTAGTTAAAGCTTTAAAAGAAGCTGGTAAGACTGTAGCTATGACAGGTGATGGTGTTAATGATATTTTAGCTTTAAGAGAAGCTGATTGTTCAATAGCTATGGCTTCAGGTAGTGAAGCAGCCCGTAATGCAAGTCACTTAGTTTTAATTGATTCTAATTTCTCATCTATGCCTAAAGTTGTAGCTGAAGGTAGAAGAGTTATTAATAATGTATCTAGGGTTGCTTGTTTATTTTTAACTAAAACAATATTTAGTTTTTTATTAGCTATTCAAGCTTTAAATAGTGGTGGTATTTATCCTATTAGTACTGTTCAATTATCAATTATTGATTTCTTTGTTGTAGGTATTCCATCATTCTTCTTAGTCTTAGAGCCGAATAATAATGAAGTTGATTCGCGGTTCCTACCAAATATTTTAAAGGGAGCACTGCCGGGCGCTATTACAATTTTAATATGTTCGATGATTACTTTTAAATTGGTTGAATATTTAAATTATGATTTCCTGACCTCTTCAACGATTATTATTATTGTTGCTACTAATACTTGTTTAATGGTTTTATTTAAAGTATGTCGACCATTTAATAAGTTAAGAAAATTAATTTGTACGCTTTCTTATAGTTTATTTGTCTTATGTATTATTTTCTTACCTAGTTTATTTGAGATAAGACCAATCTTTAAATTTATGGAATATAATTCTGATAGTGTAGAAATTAAACGTCTTGATAGTATCCCATCAATTGCTATATCAGAGGATTATAATTTTGTTATAGATGGGGTAGTTTATGATACTAAGGCTTATCCAGGTATGACAAGTCTACCTACAGCTATAGCTAATAATAATGGAGCCTTAATCATTGATTCTGGTCAAGGGGCTCAACCAGTAACATTAAATGGTGAATATTGGTATATCCCTACCCCTAATTTGAGTATGGATGAAGATAGTTATTTATACGCTGGTGGTTATAACACAGATATTAATAAATTTACTAATGATGTAACACAAATTGAATTAAAATATGATGAAGATGGTAATGTTAAGATTTATTCATCTAGCAGTCCTGATAAGGAATATGCACCTATTGATTATTCAATATTACCAACTATTTCTATTCATAATGGTTTTATTTATATTGATGGTACTCAAACTGATATTGTTCCTAATTTTGAAAAAATTGAGTCAGTTAAATTAGATCTTGAAACTTTAAAAGTTTTAGTCAATGATGAAGAAATCTTTGGAACAAAAGATGGTGTTCCTTGTGGTTATACTTTAGCAGAACCTAGTATAACTTATGATAGCGATGATAAATTGATATTAAATGCAACTAAAATTGCTTGCTATAAATTTGAAGGTAATTTATCTAATCCAATTAATATAAAGTTATCTGATTTGGGTGATTTTGCTAGTTTAAAAGATTTAATTGATTCAGAAAATGAACAAGAAGTTTATAGTGATAGATTAATTAGAGCTAGTGGGGCTAATTATAATATTACATTAAATACAGAAAGTGGAACTCAAATTTATTACACTAATATTAATATTGTTAAACCAAGTATTGAAATAACTGCAGCTAATCATTATATTATCGATGGTAGATATACTGAATATATAGCAACTAATATTGGTGGGGATTCTACTACCCAAGTTAATGTAAGTGAAGATGGTTATTTAACAATTAATGATTTGAAAACTGATTATAAAGCTGATTATAGTATTCAAACTGGTGGTACTGTTTTACATCTATCAATTCCAGCTATCTTAATTTTAGTTTCTCTATGTTTGGCCTCAGCACCATTAATGCGTTTATTAACTGGTTTTGTACCTTGGTTAAAGAGAACTATTAAATATATACAAAGTGTATTATCAAAATTTTAAAAAGCCTTTTTGGCTTTTTTTGTTGTTAAATAGTATTGATTTTGTTATAATCAATTTGGAAAAAAGCGAGGCATAAAATGATTAAAATATATGGTAAAAACTGTGTTAGGGCAGCAATTTTAAATAAATCACCATTAAAAGAAATATATTTTGATGGTAGTGACTATAAATTAAAACAAATATTAGAAGAAAATAATTTAAAATATCATATAACTGATAAAAGTAATTTAGAAAGAATGTTTGGGCTAAATCACCAAGGTATTGGAGCTATTAGAGAAGATTATAAAACTTATGATTTAACATATTTCTTTAATGAAGAAGAAAATAAAAGAGTTTTAATTTTAGATGGAATTAATGATCCTCAAAATTTTGGGGCTATTATTAGATCAGCAGATGCCTTTGGTTTTAAGGGGATTATTTTAGGGAAAAATAGAAGTGTACCTATTAGTCCTGTAGTAGCTCATGTTTCGACAGGGGCATTAGAGTTTGTGCCAATTTGTTATGTTAATAGTTTAAATAATGCAATTAGATTATTAAAAGAAAATAATTATTGGATTGTTAGTGCAGAAGCATACGGCAATGCTAAAGTTGAAGATATATCTAAGGATAGAAATATAGCTTTAGTTATTGGTAGTGAAGGTTTTGGAATAAGTAAAACAATCATTAAAGAATCAGATTATGTTGTTAGTATTGCAATGCAAGGCCATGTCAATAGTTTAAATGCTTCAGTTAGTGCTGGTATTTTAATGGAAAAATTTAAATAAGGGTGGAAGAATGTATTTAGGCTGGAATGATTACGAATTAATTTATTTGATTAAAGAAGGTAATGAACTAGCCTTAAACCTTATGTATCGCAAATATAGTAATTTTATAAGAATTAAAGCTCATAAGTTAGGATTTAAGAGTTATTTTATTGATGATTGTGTTCAAGAAGGTTTATTATTACTTACTAAAGCTTTAATGGTTTATGATAGTAAATATAATAAAAGTTTTTGGTCTTTTTTCAATTTAATATTAGAAAGAAGGTTATGGCGCTATCATAAGCAAATTCAAACTGATGAAGTCATTATGGATGATTTAGATTTAGTAGATCAAAATAGATTTAAAGAAAAAATTAAAGAATATGGTACTATATTAAAGGATTCATATTTACAAAAAATTTATGAAGAAATTTTCTTTTATAGAACTTCAGTTAATGATTTAGCTAGGATGTTAGAAGTTAAACCGGCTAAAATATATGCAGATTTAAAAAAAATAAAAGAAATATTAAGATTACAGTTTGACTTATAGCTTAAAAATGTGTAGAATTAATAAGACACTATAAAGGTGGTTTTTTATTATGAGAAAAAAAGTTATTTTAATTTGTGAAGAATGTTTAAGTCGAAATTATACGACTACAAAAAGTCCACAAAAAGAAAATGAACGTTTGGAGATTAAAAAATTTTGTCCTAAGTGCAATAAGTATACAATACATAAAGAAACTAAATAAAAGGGTGATTATATGGCTATTAAAGAAAAACAAGTTGAAAAGAAATCAAAATTATTAGAAATTTTAAGTAAAGATTATAAGTGGGAAAGTTATGTTTTCTTCTTTATTTCTTTAGTTGTATTAATGTTAGGGGTTTTAATTCTTACTAATACAATTACAATATCTGAAGATGCATTCTTAATTGGCCCTATTTCTAATATTTTTGCTTGGATTATGGTAGCATTTGGTGCTTTAGCTTTAATTTATGCAGTTTATCCGTTCTTTAAACCTGCAGTACCAGAAATTAAGAAAGTTACTTGGTTAAAAGGTCGTAAATATTTTGGTAATGTAGTAAGAGTATTTATTTTCATCATTGTTTTAGCATTATTATTCTTATTATATGATATGTTTATTACGGTAGTATTAGAGAGTATAATGGGGTAATTAGAATATGAAACGATGGTATGTAGTACAAACTTATTCTGGTTATGAAAATAGTGTGGTTGATGATTTAATTTCTCGTAAAGATTCAATGGGCTTAGCTAATAAAATATATCAAATCCTAGCACCAGATCAAACTGAAGAAGTTTTAGATAAGAATGGTAAACCGGCTTATGATAAGAAAGGCAACAAAAAAGTTAAAGTTACCAAAGTTTATCCTGGTTATATTTTCTTAGAAATGGAAGTAGAAAAAGAAATTGATGATAATACTTGGTTTATTATTCGTAATACACCTAAAGTTACAGGTTTCTTAGGTTCATCTGGTCATGGTACAAAACCAGTACCTATTCCTCAAGATGAAATGAATAGAATCTTACAAAAGATTGGATTAATTGAAAAACCAGTATTTGATATTAATGTTGGCGATCAAGTTGAAGTTGTAGGTGGTCCATTTATTGGTCAAACAGGAGTTGTAGCTTCAATTAATGAAGAAAAAGAAGAAGTTGTAGTTATGATTGAATTATTTGGTCGTGCTACACCAAATGAATTACGTTTTGAACAGGTGAGAAAGCTTGCTTAGTGCAATTAGAAAAAGAATAGTTATTTTGGTGTTTTTCGCTCTTGTTGTCAGTGATATATGTCAAATAATTAGACCTCTTATTGAAAGTAATGCTTATAACTATGAACGTTTTGATATTGTCTATTCAATTATTAATGATAAGGTAGTTTTACATTTATCATTAATATATGCTTTAATAGTATTGATATTATATTTTTGTTTAAATTTCTTTAAGAAAAACAATAGTCAGCTTTAGGGGCTGGCTTTTTCTCTTTTTAATGAGTATAATATAAAAGAGGGGTGTTTAACGTGTTTGGTCAATTTAGTCCCTTAATTTTTGGGCTTATCATTATTTTGGTTTTGTTTATTTTATTTAAAATTTTAAAATTCAGTTTAAAAACTTTATTAAAGTTAATTATTAATATTGTTGTTGGTATTATAGTTATATATTTATTAAACCTTATTCCAGGAGTTGAAATACCATTAGAATGGTGGAGCGGTTTAATAGTTGGTATCTTTGGTATACCAGGTGTAATTATAATGTTAATCGTTAGTTTTATAATTTAATTTTAGTCCTACTTTATGTAGGATTTTTTTATTAAAAAAAGATAAAAAATTACTTGCATATGGATTATTTGTTTGCTATAATTTCATAGCACGTATTTAAAGTGTCAGTGGGAGGTTAATACCGTTTAACCACATCATTGAAAGAAGGAGGAAATAAAATGGCTAAGAAAGTAGTTAAAGTAGTTAAATTACAGATTCAAGCCGGTAAAGCTAATCCAGCGCCTCCAGTCGGTCCAGCATTAGGACAGGCAGGCGTTAATATCCCAGGCTTTTGTTCACAATTCAATGATCAAACTAAAGACAAAATGGGATATGTTCTACCAGTAGTAATTTCTGTATATGAAGACCGTTCTTTCACATTTGTTGTTAAAACTCCACCAGCTTCTGATTTATTAAAGAAAGCAGCTGGTATTGATAAGGGTTCAAGCAACGCTAAGAAGAACATTGTTGCAAAAATTTCTAAAGCTAAAGCAGAAGAAATTGCAAAAATGAAAATGCCTGACTTAAATGCTAATGACATCGAAGCGGCAACTAAGATCATCGCTGGTACTGCTCGTAACATGGGCATCACAGTTGAAGATTAATTAAAGGTTGTTTATACAGCCTAAATTTGTGGGAGGAAATTCCCGCTTAACCACATTTTAGGAGGAAAAATATGAAGAGAGGAAAGAAATACCAAGAAGCCGTTAAGTTAATTGATGTAAATAAAGCTTATAACGCCTTAGAAGCTTTAGATTTAGCTTGCAAAACATCAATCGTCAAATTTGACGCTTCTGTTGATGTAGCATTCCGTTTAAATCTTGATCCACGTAAAGCTGAACAAAACATCCGTGGTGCTATCGTGTTACCTAATGGTACAGGTAAAACTCGTCGTGTTTTAGTATTATGCCGTGGTGCAAAACAACAAGAAGCTAAGGATGCTGGCGCTGATTATGTTGGCGATTCAGAATACATCCAAAAGATTCAACAAGGTTGGTTTGATTTTGATATTATTGTTGCTACACCAGATATGATGGGTGAATTAGGTCGTTTAGGTCGTATTTTAGGTCCTAAAGGTTTAATGCCAAACCCTAAAACTGGTACAGTTACTATGGATGTAGCTAAAGCTATCAAAGAGATTAAAAACGGTAAAGTTGAATATCGTCCTGATAAAGTAGGTAATATTCAAATGACTATCGGTAAAGTATCATTTGGTGCTGAAAAGTTAGCTCAAAACTTAAGAGCTGTTTATGATACTTTAATGAGAGTTCGCCCTTCAACTGTAAAGGGTGCATACATTAAAAATGTTTCTGTAGCTTCTACAATGGGTCCTGGTGTTAAAGTTAACCCAGATACTATTGCATCTACAGGTAAATAATTAACCTAAGACAGTAGGTGTGCTTAAGCACTTAATTTCTACCGAGGTAGTTAAAGATTAAATCTTCTTTACTATGCGGTAGAGAAGATTTTTTAAATTTTTACGGAGGTGTAAAATGAACAGTTCAATTGAACAAAAGAAAGCCTTAGTAGCTGACTTAGTTGAAAAAATGAAGGGTTCTAAAGCTGTTGTGGCTTTTAAATATCAAGGCTTAACAGTTGAAAAATTCCAACAATTAAGAAGAAATATGCGTTCTAATGGTTGTGAAGTTGCTATCATTAAAAACAACATCACTCGTAGAGCTGCTAGTGAATTAGGCTATAACGATTTCGCTGATGCTATGTCAGGCCCAATTGCTATTGCTTTTGCTGCTGAGGATATGGTTGCACCAGCAAAACAAATTTATGATTTTGCTAAAGAAAACAAATGTGTTGAAGTTGTTTCAGGTGTAGTTGATGGCGCTATTTATAGCGTAGAACAATTAGAAGAATTATCAAAACTTCCATCATACGAAACATTATTAACTCAATTAGCTGCTGGTATGTTAGGTACTGTAAGAAATTTAGCAGTTGCATTGAATTTATATGTGGAAGAACATGAACAAGCCGCAAATTAATTATAATATAGGAGGAAATTTACAATGGCTAAGTTAACAAAAGAAACATTTATTGAATCATTAAAAGAAATGACTATTCTTGAAGTAAAAGAATTAGTTGATGCTATGAAAGAAGAATTTGGTATTGATCCAAGTGCAGTTGCTGCTGCTGCTCCTGTTGCTGGTGCTGCTGGTGCTGCTGAACAAACTGAATTTGATGTAATTTTAAAAGCTGCTGGTGCTTCTAAATTAGGTGTAATTAAAGTTGTTAAAGAAATCACTGGTTTAGGTTTAAAAGAATCTAAAGATTTAGTTGATAATGCACCAAAACCAATTAAAGAAAAAGTTTCTAAAGCTGAAGCTGATGAAATTAAAGAAAAATTAGTTGCAGCTGGCGCTGAAGTAGAAGTTAAGTAATTATAAGCCTAGGAAACTAGGCTTTTTCTTTCGTAATTATGTCACATTATTATAGTAAAAATCCGGATGTATTATCTGAACCTAAAGAAATTAAATATAATTTTAATAATAAAATATTTAGATTTAAAACGGATCACGGGGTATTTTCTCGCGATTATGTAGATTTTGGTACTAACTTATTATTAAAAAGTATTAAAATTAATGAACTTAATTATCCTATTTTAGATTTATGTTGTGGTTATGGTGTAGTAGGTATTGTTATTAAAAGTTTAACTAATAAAGAAGTTTATGCTACCGATATTAATGAAAGAGCTGTATCTTTAACTAAAGAAAATGCTAAATTAAATAATGTAAGTTTAAATATTTATAGCGGAGATATGTTTGAAAATGTTCCTAATATATCTTTTAGTCAAATTATACTAAATCCACCGATTAGAGCCGGTAAGGAAGTGGTATTTAATTTATATAAAGAATCTTATGATTATTTAATAGTAAATGGTGAATTAGATATAGTTATTCAAAAGAAACAAGGTAAAGATAGTACACTAAAGTATTTAAAAGAATTATTTAAAGAAGTTAATATTCTAAATAAAGATAAAGGTTATTTTATAATTCAAGCTATAAAATAACCTTTTTTATATCTTTTTATTGTGATAATATTGACTAATTTGCAATTGTGAAGTATAATTTTAAAATGCATAAATGGTGGGGTTAGTGCGCCTTGACAGCCATTTTTAATACTTAAAGGGGTGTATTTATGAATTATAAAATCGTTAAATACGGTAAAAAATCAGAACGTAGAAATTATTCTAAGATTAGAACAGATGTACAAATTCCTGATTTAGTAGAGATTCAAACTAAGTCTTTTGATCAATTTGTTAATGTTGGATTAAAGGAATTACTTGAAGATATATCTCCTATTGAATCTTTTAATGGAGCTTTAAAGATTTATTTTGATGATTATCATTTTGAAGATCCTAAATATGATATTGTTCAATCTAAACTTCGCGATGTCAATTATGCACGTCCATTAAAGGTAAAAGTACGTTTAGAAAAAACAACGACTGGTGAACAAACTGAAAAAGAATTATTTATGGGTGATATCCCTTATATGACACCAGTGGGTACTTTTATTATAAATGGGGCAGAAAGAGTTATTATTTCACAAATTGTCCGTTCTTCAGGAGCTTATTATTCTAAAGAAGTAGATAAAAAGACTGGGGAAGTAAAATATGCTGGGCAAATCATACCGACTCGTGGTGCTTGGATTAATTATGAAATGGGTAGTCGTGATGTTTGGTATGGTGAATTAGATCGTTCTAAGAAGATCCCTTTAACGACTATTTTAAGAGCTTTTGGTTTAGATACTAATGAAAAGATTACTAATTTATTTGGTGAAGATGAACATTTCACCGCTACATTTGAAAAAGATGATTCAACTAATAGTGAAGATGCAGTCAGATTAGTATATTCTAAATTAAGAGTTGGGGAAGAAAATGTCCCTACTGATGGTGCAAGACGTTTAATTAGAGAACGTTTCTTTGATGCTAGACGTTATGACTTACAAAAAGTTGGTCGTTATAAATATAATGTTAAACTTGATGTTTTCCAAAGAGCTAAAGGTTTAATATTAGCTCGTGATGTTGTAGCTAAAGAAGATATTGCTGATGATTTGACAGGGGAAATGATTCCTGCTGGTACAGTAATTGCTACTAAAGGTAGTTTAATTGAAGGCGATGTTTTAGCTAAATTAGAAAATACTAGAGATGCAATTAGAGAAGTTGTTGATTTAGGTAATACATTATGTGATGACCCTATTTGTGAAATATTATATGTTTACTCACCAAAAACTGAAGAAGTAGTTAAGGTAATCGGTAACTTACATACAGAAGATAAATTACATATTACTATGTCAGATATTATTGCATCATTATCTTATTACTTCAATTTATATAAAGGTATCGGTACTTTAGATGATATCGATCATTTAGGTAATCGTCGTTTAAGATTAATTGGCGAATTATTAAAGAATCAATTTAGAATTGGTTTTGCTAAGTTAGAGAAAAATATTCAAGATAGAATGAGTATTGTCGATATAGCTGAAGCAACTCCTGAGTCTTTAATTAATATTAAACCACTTACTTCATCATTAAAAGAATTCTTTGGTTCAAGCCAATTATCACAATTTATGGATCAAATTAACCCACTTGCCGAAATTACGCAAAAACGTCGTATTTCAGCTTTAGGTACAGGTGGTATTGCTCGTGATCGTGCTGGTGTTGAGGTTCGTGATGTTCACAATTCTCACTATGGTAGAATGTGTCCGATTGAAACTCCTGAAGGTCCATCAATTGGTCTTATTACGTCTTTAGCTACTTATGCTAAAGTTAATGATTTTGGTTTCATTGAATCACCTTATTTTGCTTTAAAAATGGGTGAAGATGGCCAAAAATATGTTGATGTTAATGATATTAGATACTTATCAGCTGATGAAGAAAATGGAGTTATTATTGCTTCAGCTTCTACTAAATTAGATGA
The DNA here is from genome assembly GCA_944324705.1 of uncultured Acholeplasmatales bacterium. Lineage (GTDB taxonomy): Bacteria > Bacillota_I > Bacilli_A > Acholeplasmatales > Anaeroplasmataceae > CALUXS01. The sequence goes on along the minus strand of CALUXI010000003.1, from coordinate 29,802 downwards.
TAATTATCATATTATAGATGATAAAGTTATTGCTCGTCGTAATGGTGAAACAGAAATTTGTGCTAAGGAAGAAGTAGACTTTATGGATATATCTCCTAAACAAATCGTTTCAGTTGCGGCTGCTTGTGTTCCTTTCCTTGAACACGATGATGCTACTCGTGCTTTAATGGGTGCGAACATGCAACGTCAAGCTGTTCCAATTATTAATCCTGAGAGCCCGATTGTAGGTACAGGTATGGAATATCGTGCTGCTAAAGATAGTGGTAGTGCTTTAATTTGCCAATTACATGGTTTTGTTGAATATGTAGATGCTAAAGTTATTAAAGTTAGAGAAGATAACGGTAATTTACATGAATATAAATTATATCAATTCTTACGTTCTAACTCAGCTACAGCTATTATGCAAAGACCAATTGTTACAGTTGGTGAAGAAGTAGATCGTGGCGATATTATTGCTGATGGTCAATCTATGAAAAATGGTGAGTTGGCTTTAGGTAGAAACGTTAGAGTTGCCTTCATGACATGGGATGGTTATAACTATGAAGATGCTGTTATCATGTCTGAAAAAATGGTATATGATGATGTTTATACTTCAATTCATATTGATGAATATTCAATAGAAGCACGTGATACTAAACTTGGTAAAGAAGAATTTACAACAGAAATTCCTAATGTCAGTCAAGAAATGTTAAGCCATTTAGATAATAATGGTATTGTTATTCCTGGTACTGAAGTTAAGGAAGGAGATATTTTAGTTGGTAAGATTACACCTAAAGGTCAAACTGATCCAACTCCAGAAGAAAAACTTTTATATGCTATCTTTGGTGAAAAATCAAGAGAAGTTAGAGATAGTAGTTTAAGAGTTCCTCATGGTGGCGGCGGTATTGTTCAATCTATCATGCATTATAAGAAGTCTAATGGTGATGAATTAAATCCTGGTGTTAATGAAGTTGTAAGAGTTTATATAGTTCAAAAACGTAAGATTAAAGTCGGCGATAAGATGGCTGGTCGTCATGGTAATAAAGGCGTTATTTCTAACATTTTACCACTTGAAGATATGCCATATTCAGCTGATGGTCGTCCTATTGATATTATGTTAAATCCACAAGGTGTTCCTTCTCGTATGAATATTGGTCAAGTTCTTGAACTTCATTTAGGTATAGCTGCTCAAAAATTAGGTTGCAAAGTAGCTACCCCAGTATTTGATGGTGCTTCAATTGAAGATATCGAAGATATTATGAGAGAAGCTAACTTACCTATTGATGGTAAACAAGTTTTATATGATGGTAGAACTGGTGAACCATTTGAAAATAAAGTTAACGTAGGTATTATGTACTTCGTAAAATTAAGTCACATGGTTGATGACAAATTACATGCTAGATCTGTAGGTCCATATACATTAGTAACTCAACAACCAATGGGTGGTAAAGCTCAAAATGGTGGTCAACGTTTTGGTGAAATGGAAGTTTGGGCTCTTGAAGCTTATGGTGCTTCTCATACTTTACAAGAAATGTTAACTGTTAAATCTGATGATATTGTTGGACGTAATAAAGTATTTAGTGCGATTACTGATGGTAAAGAGATTCCTGAATCAGCTATTCCAGAATCATTTAGGGTATTAACTCGTGAATTACAATCTTTAGCAATTCATGTAGAATTAATTAATGAAGATGGCGAAGATGAGGCAAATCAATCTATTGTTGATTTAGGTATTGATGATGTTATTTCTAAATATCATATGTAGGAGGGTCACATGGCAAAACATTATAAATATATTAAAATAGGATTGGCTTCTCCGTCAGAAATACTTTCTTGGTCACATGGTGAGGTTAAAAAGCATGAAACAATTAACTATCGTACTTTAAAACCAGAACCAGATGGTTTATTCTGTGAAAAAATCTTTGGACCAACTAAGGATTATCAATGTTATTGCGGCAAGTCAAAAAGAAGTGCTGATAAAGGAAAAGTTTGTGAAAAATGTGGTGTTGAATTAACCGAATCAAAAGTAAGAAGAGAAAGAATGGGACATATTGTTTTAGCAAGTCCTGTCGTTCATACTTGGTTCTTAAAAAACTCACCAAGCCCACTAGCTATTCTTTTAGATATTAAAAATAAAGATTTAGAAAGTATTGTTTATTTTGCTTCATATATTGTAATTGATCCAGGTAAAACATCTTTACAAAAAAGAGAAATTTTAGATGAAGCTAAATATTCAGAAATGTATGAAAAATATGGTAATGCCTTTGTTGCATTAACAGGGGCAGAAGCTGTTAAAAAATTATTACAAGACTTAGATTTACAAAAAGAAGAACAAAATCTACGTCGTTTACTTAAAACACGTTCTAAACAAAAAAGAGATAGTGTTATTAAGAGATTAGAAATAGTTGAATCATTCTTACATTCTACAAACAAACCAGAATGGATGGTTCTAACTATTCTTCCGGTTATTCCACCTGATTTAAGACCTATGGTTCAACTTGATGGTGGTAGATTTGCAACTACAGATTTAAATGATTTATATAGAAGAATTATAAATCGTAACAATCGTCTAAAGAAACAAATTGAACAAGGTGCTCCTCACCTTATTACTAAAAATGAAAAGAGAATGTTGCAAGAAGCAGTTGATGCTTTAATTGATAATTCTAAACGTAAAAATAATAATGATAAAGCTCATCATTTAAAATCTTTATCAGATATGTTACGTGGTAAACAAGGTCGTTTTAGACAAAACTTACTAGGTAAACGTGTTGACTACTCAGGACGTTCAGTTATCGTTGTAGGTCCAAGTTTAAAAATGTATCAATGTGGTATTCCACGTGAAATGGCTTTAACATTATTTAAACCATATGTTATTAGGGAATTAATAGCTGCTGATAAGACATTATCTATTCCATCAGCTAAGAAAAAATGTGAAAGACAAGAAGAATGTGTATGGCCATTACTTGAAAGAGTTGTAGTAGAACATCCAGTTTTACTTAACCGTGCCCCTACACTTCATAGACTTGGTATTCAAGCTTTCGAGCCGGTTTTAATTGAAGGTAAAGCTATTAGACTTCATCCACTTGTATGTACAGCTTTCAATGCGGACTTTGATGGTGACCAAATGGCTGTTCACGTACCTTTATCATTAGAAGCTCAAGCTGAAGCACGTCTTTTAATGTTAGCTTCTAATAATATTTTAAACCCTAAAGATGGTAAACCAGTTGTTACACCAAGCCAAGATATGGTTTTAGGTAATTACTATTTAACAATTGAAAGATTAAATGAAAAGAATGAAGCTCATTTCTATCGTGATTATAATGAAGCATATTTAGCGTATAAAAATGGTGAAATTACTCTTCATACTCGTATTTTTGTTGATCCTTCATATTTACCAGCTACACGTTTTACAAATGTTGATGTTAAAGGCAAATATTTATTTACTACTATTGGTAAAATGATTTTTAATACCATTATACCTAACGATTTCCCATACTTAAATGAAGCAACAACAGAAAACTTAACTTTAGGTTTACCTAGTCAATATTTATTCTCACCAAAGACTGATAAAGTTGCTGATATGTTAGCTCATCCAGAAGTAAAACCATTTAAGAAGAAATTCTTAGCTTCTATTATTGCGGAAGTATTTAAACGTCATCAAACAACTGAAACTTCAGCCATGGTTGATAGACTTAAAGATTTAGGTTTCCATTATTCTACTAAATCTGGTATTACTATTTCTATGTCTGACGTCTTATTATATAAAGGCAAAGATGAAAGAATTGCTGAAGCTGATCGTAGAGTAGATCAAATCCAAGAAGCTTATGACTTAGGTTTATTAACTGAACAAGAAAGAAAGAATCAAGTTAAAGCTGAATGGAATAAAGCCCGTTCTGATATTGAAAGTGGTGTATGGGAAGAACTACAAAAATATGAAGATAACGCCATTTTCATGATGGCTGACTCAGGTTCACGTGGTTCTTCATCTAACTTCGCCCAACTTGCAGGTATGCGTGGTTTAATGGCTAATACAGCTGGTGAATCTATTGAGGTTCCGGTTAAGGCTAACTTCCGTGAAGGTTTATCAGTATCAGAATTTTTCATTTCAACTCACGGTTCACGTAAAGGTTCAACAGATACAGCTTTAAAAACTGCTGAATCAGGTTATTTAACAAGACGTTTAGTAGACGTATCACAAGATGTTATTATTTCTTGTGAAGATTGTGGAACTGAAAAAGGTTTCTGGCTTGAAGATGTAGTAGGTGATGATGGTAAAGTAATTTACCCAGCTTATGAAAGAGCAATTGGTCGTTTTGCTGCTAGAGATATTGTAAACCCTAATACAGGTGAAGTTATTTGTAAACGCAATGAAATGGTTAATGAAGAAATAGCTTCTATAATTAAAGATTGTGGCATCAATAAAGTTTATATGCGTACTAACTTAACATGTAATTGTACAAATGGCGTATGTATGAAATGTTATGGTAGGAACCTAGCTACTAATAAATTAGTTGAAGTTGGGGAAGCTGTTGGTATCGTAGCTGCTCAATCAATTGGTGAGCCTGGTACTCAGCTTACAATGCGTACATTCCATACTGGTGGTGTTGCTTCAACTGCCGATATCACTCAAGGTTTACCAAGAGTACAAGAATTATTTGAAGCTCGTAAGCCTAAAGGTAAAGCTACTTTAGCTGAAAATGATGGTACTATTTTAAGTATAGAAAAAACTAAATCAGGTTTAGAAATTGTTATTAAACCTGATAATCCTGATTTTGAGGAAGAAAAAGAAGTAGTTGAAGTTACTTCAGAAGTAAAAGTTAAAGTAGGAGATCACGTAAATCGTGGTGATAGATTAATTAAAGGTCCTATTCATCCGAAAGAACTATTACGTATTAAAGGTACTGAAGCAGTTCAAAAATATTTAGTAGAAGAAGTTCAAAAGGTATATCGTTCTCAAGGTGTTGAAATTTCTGATAAGCATATCGAATTAATTGTAAGACAAATGTTACGTAAATTACATGTTAATCATGAAGGTTCTTCAGATTTATTACCTGGTCGTGATGTATCTATTGAAGAATTTAAAGAAGCAGTTAAAGCTTCTCTAGCAATTGGTGGTGATTTACCAAAAGCAAAACAAATTTTACTTGGTATTACTAAAGCTGCCCTAGCATCTAATTCTTTCCTATCAGCTTGTTCATTCCAAGAAACAACAAGAATCTTAACAAGTGCGGCGATTGCATCTAAGAAAGATGAATTAAAAGGCTTAAAAGAAAATGTTATTATTGGTGGTCTAATTCCTGCTGGTACTGGTTTATTACAAGAAACTTCATTTGAATGTCAACATGCTCCAAATGAAGAAGAATTTGAAGAAGATGAACTAGAAACAGATTATGAAGAAGACGACAACAATGATGATATGGAAGAAGATAGTTCTGATGAAGATGCAAGTATTGTATCTGAAGATGAAGCATTTAATGACGAATTATCTTTTGATGACGATGATGAATTATAATAATAAATTAAAGCGAATTAATTAAGTTTGATTCGCTTTTTTTGTTTTAAATTTTTAACTGTTATAGGTAAAGAAATAATTATTTTTATTATTTAGTTCAATTTTTTATTAAATTTAAAATATATCATTAATACGATATTTTTTTAAAAAAATTAGGTTAATTTGTAAAATAAAAAAAGAAAAAAACAATAAAAATGAAAAATAAGGCAAAATGCAGACCCATTTTATTGTATAACTACAGTATTTCTTATAAAATAAAAGTAGATTACTGTGCAAAAAAATACGTCAATTGTTTTTGTTTTTTTGTGCTTAAGTGGAGGTTCGTATGAAAAAGAAACTAATATATTTATTTACTATATTTCTTACTACAGTAGGTTTAATTGGCTTGAATAAATCAATTGTAGAAGCTGAAGATGAAAATAATAGTAATTTTACAAATAAGGAAGAAATTATTATAGGAGAAACAACGAATGAGAGTGGTCAAGTTATAAGTTCAGTTGAAGAAGCAATAGAAAATGCGGTAGCTGACTATGAAACACTAACTACTATTTATCTTAAAAAAGATGAACAATTAACTAAAGATGTAACTTTAGTCAGTGGTCAAAATATAGAAATAAAGTCCCAAGAAAAAGATTTTCAAATTGGACAAACTGATTTAGGTTATACTTTAACAATTAGTAGTGATATTACACTCGATAGACAAGCTGAATTAACTTTGTCCACTAATGTTAATTTAGAAAAAGAGCACGAAATAAAAGGGGTTACTGAAAATTTATCAGCAACCGATTTTTATCCTATTTTAAATATTGATGATAGTTTAGTATTGAACGGAACTATTGATGTATCTTATATGCAAAGCTTATATATTAATGGTTCTTTAAATATTTTAAATGGTACTTTGTCATCTACTGATAGTGATAATACAACAAATAAAAATATAATAGTTAATAAAGATGCGGCTATTATTTTAGATGATGGTTTTATTAGTAATGTTTATTTAAGTGGTGAAGGTATATTAGTATATGATAGTAATGACACTTCTAATTTAACATATACTAAGGATTATAATTTTAAAACACAAGAAGCTACGGTTATAGAAGCTTTAAATGGAAATTTAAGTAACAATTCTTATATTTTAAATCCTAGTGCCACTAGTATAACTATGTCTAATAGATTAAATATAACTAACAATGTTAATATTTTTCCAATTAAAGATGTAAAGGTAACGGCTACTGGTGATAATCATATTTCTGTTTCTAAGGGTGCTAATTTTGGCCTTGGCGGTTTAATAGATGGAGGTAATTATTATTCAGCTGGTAGTAATCAACTAATTTTTGATGGTGGTGCTAATTGGTCTACTAGTGGTAGTGGAAATAGTGTTTATTTTGTTAATAAATTATATTCACCTGATGAAACAAATTATAGTGGCAGTGAAGGTTATGGTAGACAAGCTTATCATTATCAAAGCACTTCAACTACTCCATTAATTGGGGTTGAAGGAAGCTCTACTTTAAATATATTTAGAGGAATAGTTTTACAAAACAATGTTAATGCTACAGCTGGTAATCGAAATAATCCATTTGGTGGTGGTATAGGTTTAGGAGATAATAGTTCTGCTAATAATATATTAAACATTTATGGCGCTAAAATTCTTTATAATGCCGTAGCTCAGGGTAATAACGACTATGGTGGTGCCGGAATTCAAGCTTTAAATAATGCTACTATTAACATGTATTATGGTGAGATTAACTATAATTCTATTTGGAGTGGTGGTGGTAGAAGCGATACTGCAAATAGTGCTGATGGTGCTGGTGTTAATTTAACAGATTCTTGTGTTTTAAATATGGAAGGCGGTACGATTGGGTATAACCATGGTGATAGTGCTTCTAATGCTGATGGCGGTGGAATAATTGCTAGAGTTAATTCTGAAATTAATATTACCAATGGTAATGTAATTGGTAATTTTGTCTACGGTTATGGCGGTGGTATCTGTTTATGGTTATCAGATGTTACTATTGCTGGTGGTAATATTAGCAATAATAGAGCTACCTTTGGTGGTGGTATTGCCACATCAGCTAATGGAGGGGCTGGAGCCAACGTAACGTTAGATGATAATGCCGGAACAGTTACCCAAATTTCTAACAATACGGCATATGTATATAGTGGTGCTGGTGGTTATGGTGGCGGTTTATGTATTGGAAATAATAATGGCGCTGCTTTTAGAAAGAGTCAGTCAGCTACCATTATTGATGCTATTATAAGTAATAATACTGCTCAATATGGTGGTGGTATTGCCAACTATTCTACTGTAGCGGCAAACAAGAACAAATTATGTTTAAAGGGCGGCACTATTATTAATAATAGAGCATATAACTATAATAATAATGAATTAGAGCCATCATATGGATATGGTATATATAGTGATGCATTTAACGAATGGTCTGTTAACTCTGACCCTATGATTTATTTAAGTGGGGGCATAAGAGTTGATTCTTCAAATAATATTGTTATAAATGGTGCTGATAAGGCAAATGGAAATCCACAAATTCAAGTAAGTAGTACTTTAACAACTGATGATGGTATTGTTGGTTTAATAAGATATCAAAACGAAAATTATACAAACGGAAATTCTGTAGTTAGATTTGTAGATGGCGCTACAGTTGATATTGATAAATTTTTATTAGATTCAACTTCGCATGAACTTACAGTTGATGGTTCTGATTTAGTTTTAAGTGAAAAATCTGAACAAAATAATGCTTATTTTCAAGTAGGTAGTGCTACATATGAAACTCTTAGCGAGGCTATTAATAAAAACTCAGGTACTTATACTATCACAATACTTAAAAATAAAGTGTTTACTACAGAAGATTTTATAACTATTCCTAGTGGTTATAATATAACAATTAAAGGTGTTGATGAGACAATTAAAACTTTGACTCTAGCATCTAATATTGGAGAAAGTGGTACGTTCTTTACTATAGCAGCAGACGCATCACTAACTTTAGAAAATGTTGTAATTGATGGAAATTCTTCACAATCGGTAGGCCATTTAATGGTACAAAATAATGGTACATTTACTCTAGCTAGTACAGCAAAATTAATTAATAATAAAGGTAAAGATGGTTTTGCTAGTGTTATAGAGGTTGGAGCTAGAACAGCTAGTGAAACTAATATTGCTGGGGAAATTAGTGGAAACTATGGTGATGCTACTTTTGGTAATATTTATTTAGGTTTTTCAGGTGCTACTTTAAATATTCTTGATGGTGCGATTATTAATAATTCTAGTGCCGCTGACCCAATAACTGATATTATTCTTGAAGGTGGCGAAATTTGGCTAGGTGAAGCTAATAAAACTTCTACAATTGAAATAGGTACTATTAATAAGCAAGGTAATGGTAGTATTAACTCTTACGCTTTAGCTAATATTTTTAGTCCTATTGGTATTATTGTCAATGACAATGACTATATTAGAAATAGAGATATTATTAAATTAGCTAATGGAGTAGAGGGTTCTGATGCATATAATTCCTATTTTAATTTATTAGAAAAGCACAATTCTAATGATACATTATCTTATAGATCAGTTGATAATGCTTTAGTTATGAATAATGTATTAGAAATAGCAGTTGACTTTAAAAATGTTTGGGAAGTAGGATCAACTCCTAATACATATAATAAAGGTGACTATTTAGAAAATGGTGTAATTAATGAAGACCAGTTTGACTCATTAGAAGAATTACAAGCAATTAAAGAAAAATTAAATCTTCAATATTCGATTGAATATCAAAACGGAAAATTAGTTTTCTTTATTAATTCTCAATCATCTCTTGATTTAGCATCTTTAACAACGCTTGTTTCACGAGTTGGGTATGAAGTTGGTGGTTATGTTGTTGTTCCTAGTGTTGGTGAAACTAGTAATAATTTCTATGGTATATCTAGTAGTATTGATGTTTCTGCTTTTGAGGCTGAACGAATTGAATTAGGTGTTTATTGGCGCTCTTTAAAATATACGTTTGAATTTAATAATGGTGGTCTATCATCTGCCCAAGGGGATATGCAATCACAAGTAATTGATTATGAAAATATTGGTGATAATAATACACTTAATATTAATAATTATTATGCAGTCGGTTTCTATTTCGTTGGTTGGAAAATTAGATTGAGTGCCGGATTATATGCACAAGATGCAGATGGTAATGATTTAGTTTGGAATAATGGAATAGGATTAACTAGTGATGCTATTATTGATTTACAAACACAGGCTAGTGGTGCTACATCATTTGTTTTAGAGGCTCAATGGAAATCTATTTTTGATTATGATGGTAATGATTATTTAACTCATACTGGGCGTTCTGAAGATACAGCCTTTATCATTGCTGATGCTAATGCTCTAAAAGTTTTAGCGGCAACAGTTAATGGTGATGAATTAGAAAATATAGAATATTATAATACTATTAGTGGTGATGGCTTAGCATATGAAGCTAATTCTTATGCAGGTTATTACTTTGAATTAGCTAATAGTATAGAAGAAACAATTACAGTTGAAGGAGATTTAGTAATTGGTAATATTAAGGATTTAGCTTCTAATTACTTTAGTTCTCCGGAAGCTCAAAATCCAATAGTTTCTGAAGAAATATTACAAGGTTCAACTCCGTTTAGTGGTACTTTTAATGGTAATAATAAAACTATTAATATTAATATTGATGATACAAATAATGTTGATTTTGTAGGATTATTTGGTTATGTCAAAGATGCTAATATCTCTAATTTAACAGTGACTGGTAGTGTATCTGGTCGTATTTCTGTTGGTGGTATTATCGGTTTAGCTTATGGTGGTAATTATTATAATTTACGCAATGAAGCAAATATTAGTTTTAATGGTTTAAATGCCGGTGGTGTAATTGGTACTTACTATATTGAATCTGAAAAATATACATCTGGTTCAATTAGATATGTAGTTAATACAGGTAGTGTAACTTATATTCCAAAAGGTACTGATCCTGAGGCAACTGAAGTTCAAATGAGTGAGGACTGGGCTGAAGATAAAATCTTATATGCTTATCAAGGTTCTCGTGCTGGTGGTATCATTGGTCAATCTTGGCATGTTGATTTAGAAGAAGCTTATAATAGTGGTAATGTTACAGCTCGTTTTGGGGTTGGTGGTATAATTGGTACTATGCTTAGTACAAACGACCAAACTAGAGATGATAGTGTAGTTAGCACCGCCTTTAATAGTGGTGATATAAAAGCCACAGCTGGTCTATCAATTAATAGCACTTATGGTGTTAATAATAGTACTGAAACAGTAACTCAATTTAATGCGTATGTTGGTGGTATTGTTGGCCGTATGTATGGGGCCTCTACGCTAAGAACGGCTATGAATATTGGTAGTGTTACAGCTTCATGGCGTGGTGTTAAAAATGGCGATACATATGAATATAACACAAATAATCCAACATATGGTGCCCGGGCAGCTGGTGGTATCTTAGGGGTTACTTCAATTGATACGACATCTCTTGTTGGTGGTAATAAAACCGTAAGTAACGTTATTAATACTGGTGAAGTTAAGGCTTGGACCCACATTGGTGGTATAGCAGGTATCTTAGCTTACTCAGAACTAAGTTACGCAATAAACGTTGGTAGATTAACTGCTGATGGTAAAAATAGTAGCGGTGAATTTGGTGGCTTAACTTATAATGGTAATAGCTATAACTTCCTAGGTGGCTTAGTAGGTATGGGCGTTTCCGCAAATATTTACAGTACCGCTGTCTTTGATGGGGATATTACTTATACAGGTTCAACTGATTCAATTATTCAAGCAATAGGTGATAATAAAACTAACCCACAAAATGGCACAGAATCAGTTTTAGGTTATCCACTTAATAAATCAAATGCATTAAAACTAGCAACCTCTAATCTATATTGTCAACCAAATGATGAAAAACCTAATGGGCTAGATTCAACATTCTTCCAATCAGGTTGGGAATGGAAGTCATACACAAATGATGAAAATGGATACTATTATTATCCACAACTTGCAAGTTTTACAGATAATAATACTTTGGCAACAAGTATAATATTAGAAGATAAAAAGAGTGTAGCTGAATTATCTAAGGATGCAGTGGTCGTTACGTATCTTTCTGATGAAGGAGACAAACCGATTGAATCGACTTATGAAGTAGTTATTACAATTAACTTAAATGGTGGCATTATTGAAGGAACTGGTTCTATCACAATAGATGGTATAGAATTTGAAATTACAAATGATGGTAAAGAATTAGTATCTAAACCAATTAATTATATTAACAAACCTAATATTGATTTAAGTTCTTTAGCCGCAATGATTAGTCGAGAAAACTATGTTTTTGCAGGTTGGACTCGTGATAGACAAGGTGAAGAAAGCTTTGATGGTATAGTGTCTTCAACTAGTGAAACACTATATGCACAATGGGAATATCGCCAATATGATATTGTTTTAACTGGTTTACAAAATTATGCTAATGGTGATATTGAAATAAATTATGGTTCTAATTACCAAAATTATTATACCTATGAACAAGTAGGTGGCAGTCCAATTACTCTTCCAACGATTAATGGTAATAATGCTTATACTTTCTCTCATTGGGAAATAACTTTAGATAACCAAACATATAAAGTAACAAGTTTTAGTATTAGTACTAATAATGCTGGTGGTTATATCTTTACTTTTACATATGATAATTCATCTGAACAAGTAAATTTACCTAATTTAGTTCAATTAGATTTCAATTTAATTTGTACACCAATAAATTATCAAATTACTTATGAGTTTGTAGCAGAAGGAAATGGTACTTTATATAATGAAGATGGCTCAGAGTATAACGCACCAACTGACTTACTAAGTGAATATAATATAAATTCACCAGATTCATTAAAAAATCCAAATATTCCAGGCTATGCATTTAGTAGATGGATTTTAAAATTAGCTAATGAAGAATATGAACTAGATGATTGGACAATTGCTAATGTAGTGTCTCATTTAATTAGCACTTATGGTGTTGAAGGTTTACAAGATATTACCCTAATAGCTGAATATAAGCCAGAATCTTACTATTTAACTTTATATCTAAATGGTGGTAGTTTTACTGATGCTGTAAATGGCGAAGTGCAAATTGGAGATATAACTTATGTTAGAAATAATCAAGGTTTATGGCAAACTAAAGAACCAATACCTTACAGAGAATCAATAGAATTTGTTAATAATATTAATGAAAATAATATTACAGCTCCTGAAGGTATGACATTTTATAGATTTGTTTATATTGTTGATAGCGAAGAAGAACAAACTATTCCAACAAATATGCCTGTTGGTGGTATACAGCTATATGTAGAATATCAGCCTAGAATGTATGAAATAACAGTTGATATAACAAACGAAGATAGCATGTTTACTGATATTAATCTTGCTGAAATTATCAATAATATCAACGAAATTTCACATGATTCAAATATTACTTTAGAAGTAAGTAATAATACTATTATTATGAAAGCTCCTTATGGGTCAGATGCAACTAATATTTTAAATAATTTAGTAAATGCATTAAAAGAATCTGCTGGTTCTTATAACTTTACTGGTTTTAGTGCTGTTGTTGACGGAAAGCCATTTAATTATTCAAACATTAGATTTGAAGGGAAAAATGCTACAATTACCTTAACATGGGCTCTTAATTCTTATGGTATTGATATTTATGATTCATTAGGTAATAAGATAGGCAATACTATTTATACAAATGATGTTGATGAAAGTATTACTTGGTTAGAAGATAATAGCATTATTATAAATAGTTTAAAAACTTATATAAATGATTTAAATTATAGTGTATCTGGCTATGATAATGATAATGATATTAAAATTTATATAAATGGTACGGAAATTATTATTAATCAAGAAGATAAAATTGAAGTTAATGGTTATACTAGAATTGAAATTCAATTAACTCCTAAAGAATATAATATTGAATTTAACTTAGATGAGGGACAAGCAGAGGGAAGTGGCTATTCTTTATCTTATGGACAAGAAGTAGACTATGATAGTTTACCTAAACCTACTAAACCTGGTTATGATTTTAGTGGTTGGAAATATGGTGATGTTGAACTAGAAAATGGTCAAATCTTTATTCCAAATCGTAATGATATTGATGGCGATAGTATAAGCCTTACTGCAACTTATACGGCTGCAACTTATGAAATTAGTTTTGATATTAATGCGAATAAGTTATGGGCTTCATCATTAAATCACGATAGTATAACATTTACTTATGGGGAAGAAGTAATTATTTTAGATGGTACATTCTTTAATTTCGAAGGCTATAATTTAAATTATATTAAAGATCCTATTGAAAATTCAGATGTAGAGTCATTAACTATTAATAATGACTTTGTTGAAAAATTAGGTGAAACAAGAGAAATAACATTACAAGTTATGATGGAATTAAAAACAATTGAAATAACTTTTGATGCTACAGAAGGTGGACACTTTAATTTCAGTGAGGACGATGTTAATAGAGCTAATGGTGCTTACTACTTAGAAAATATTGGTGGTACTCATATCACAACTGCTAGTGATGCTAGTGGTAAAACATTACGTTATTATGTTGTTTCAGTTGATTACAACACTAGAGCTAATACTAATTTACCAACTCCTCCAGTTAAAGATGGTTATCAATATATTAGCTATAGTGGACAAGATAATGTTTTAATTTCTGACACCTTAAAAGAAAATACAATATTTGAAGCTATTTATTCAGCTGAAACTTATAATATAACGTTAGTAAATGGTAATCATACAGAAACAATACCTAACGTTCCTTATGGTGGTAGTGTAACTTTACCAAATCCTGACCCTGTTACTGGTTATGAATTTAGTGGCTGGCAAATAGTTGGCTCTACTGATAACAAGCTTTATACTAATGAGTATGAAAATGTTAAAGGTGATATGGAATTTGTCGCTGTCTTTAAAGCTATAGAATATAATTTAACTATTAATGTTAGTGGCGATAGCGCTGATGATATAAAAAATCAAATATTGGAGGCTTTAAAGATATCTGAATGGCCAAATGATAATATATTTACAATTTCATATAATACAGATTTAAGTGATTTAAATAATCTTGATGTAAATGGTAGTTTAATAGTATTTAACCAAAATGGAAAGAATTATAGTTTTGGTACTATGCCGGCAAATGATCTAGAAGTAACCGCTAGTATTCCTACTGAAGAATATATTGTAATAACTGTTCAAATTAAGGATAGTATTGATGATAAAATAACAGTCTTTGAAAATCAATATTTAGCTTATGGTAATAGCACATCTGGATATTACGTTCAAGGTTATCAAGATATAACAATTAAAGGTTATACATTTGATAATTTATGGACATATAAAGATAGTAACCAACAAAAAATTGAAAATATTAAATTTACAGAAGAAGTTACATTAATAGCTTCTGCAACGCCAAAAGAGTATACTATCACATATATTAACCAAGGTACAACGGCTGAAATTACGGGGTATTATGGTCGTATAAATGGTTGTACAATTATAGCGGCTTTACAAAATGTTGATACGACTGCTCCTGGTTATAGCTTTAATCATTGGGCATATGTAAATGGTACAGAAGTTGGTGAAGATACTATTACTCATAATGTAACTGTTGTAGCTGTTTACGATCAAATCAATTATAGAGTAGATTTTAAATATAATGAAAAAACTATTTCATCGCATTCTTATGCTTATAATGCAGTTATTAGTTACCCAGGTTTAACAGATTTAGGTTTAGAACATCCAGAATATTATGAATTAGATTATTCTCCTAATTTTGACTTATTCAGTAATAATAATTATAGAATGCCAAACCTAGTAGAGTATTATGGTGATGGTTCAAACTATGGTATAAGTTTAACTAATGATACTTATATTATAACTATAACTTTAGCAACAACACCTAAAACATTCACATTACAAATAACATCTAATAATCTCACATCTAATGTAGAGTTTATGTATAATAATCAAGATATTTCAATTGATTTATCTCAATTTGCGATAGATTATTATGATATTGTTGATTTTGGTTTAGCTAATAATAAAATTTCAATTAGAGATAGTTATACATTTGACCAATTAATAGCTTTATTTGGCGATAATTTAGATAATACGACAAGAGAAGTAAATGTATTCTATGAAGCTAAAAAGTATTATGTAGGTTATAATGATAAATTAAGTGAGGCATTTACAGTTGAAGATACAGTTGTATCACTTGCAAAATTAGCTGCTGAAGTAATACCAAACGATGGGGAAGTGTTCGTTGGTTTCTATTTAGAAGGCAAAGAAACCGAATTGTATACTAACTACATTGAAGTATCTAATTTAAAAGAGTATTTATTAGAGTCTGAATCTAATGGAAAGACAATTAAATTAAATGCTAAGTGTGATAAAATCGATTTAGTTGTAATTTTCTATGACGCATTAAATAATACGTCTAAGTCAGTTACAGTTAAATATGGTACAACTTATGCAGAAGCAATTAAAAATGCTCAAATTAATGACCCAAGTAAACAAGGTTATCAATTCTTAAGTTGGTATGCCAATAATGCTGACGACACTCCAATTACTGAGTCTTTAATTTTAGTTGCAAAATGGGAATTAATAAAATATACAATTAATTTTGGCAATGATCATGGTAATATAACTTTAACTATTAATGATTTTATAGATGGTAAATATCAATTACCAACTGTTACTAAGTTAGGTTATAAGTTTAATGGTTGGGAATATCAAGAACGCACAATTACTGAAATTAATTTTGATGACCTTGCTGCAGCTACTGATCATACTTTAATTTTAGAAGCTAAATTTGAAGAAATTCAGTATACTTTAACAATCAATTACGATAACGGTAATGCTGAAAGTACTAAAGATGATGTTACTGTTAATAGTGACTATAATCAATTATTACAAGAACCTAATAAAGATGGTTACCAATTTGCCTATTGGATGTCTGATAGTGGTAGAATTAATAATATCAATGATTTGATTGCGGCTGCTGACGATGATAACAAAATTGTGGTTTATGCTGTTTATACACCTAATGAATATACGGTTGAGTTTGAAGTAGAAACGAGTTATGGTAGTGCTGAAATTGATGATGTAACATTAGCTTATAATGAGTCTTATGAATTACCAAGTTTAAGTGCTAACTCACCTTATAAATTCTTATATTGGACAGATGGTAAAAATAATTATTATGCTGGTCAAACTATTATTGGTTTAAGCATAGAAGAAACAGTTACACTTACAGCTGTTTATAGTTATGTTTTAAGCTTTGATAATAATAATAATGGCACTGGTACAATGGATTCTATTGAAGATATAATTAGTGATGGAAAAATTTCTGTTCAACTTCCAAGTTGCTTATTTAAAAGAGAACATTATACTTTTGTTGGTTGGTCAACAAATGCGAATACTGAACCAAGTATGACTGACCAAATTCATCAACCTGGCAGTATTTATACTAGTATTGATAGTGATACCTTATATGCAATTTGGAAAGCTAATACCTATACAATTACTTATTATGAAAAAATAGGTGAAACGAGTAGTATTATTGATCAACAAACATATATTTATGGAGAAAATCCAAGTTTAATAGCTGTACCAAACAAAACTGGCTATGATAATAGTAATAACTGGATGACTGAAGATGGTAATCTACCTACTACTTATGCTGGTGATTTAGAGCTTTATGCTACCTACACACCTAAAGATATTGTAACTACAATCATAATTAATAATGTTCCTAGCGAATATATTAATAAGTTTGTAGAAAATATTAAAGAAGTATTAGGTGAAGGTACTTCAGTTGAGATTAGTCAAGGAAATATAGTTACTATCAAATATGTTAGCGAGTATAATTCTGATCGTTCTATTTTAAATAAATTATTTACTGAAGATATTAGATACGCATCTAATAATGTATCTTATGTACTTTATAGTTTCCAATTACAAAATACTACTACACCAGCCGAAGAAGAAAGATGGACATTATCATTTGATACCGATAATATAGTTATTAAGCTAAAGTATGTTTATGGTAATATTACACAAGAAGTAACTTATGATTTAAAACCAGATACAGGAGGTAAATTAATATTAACTGAAGATTCATTAGAAAAAAGATCATTCTTTGGTTATGAATTTGAAGGTTGGTATAGTGACGAAAAATTTACAACAAAATATGTATTTGGTAATGAAATTACGGAAAGTGTTACTCTTTATGCTAAATATGAGGCTAAAACAATTACCGTAAAATATGATGATCAAGAGGTTTTTGTCACATATGATAGTGGTGATACAATTGAGGCAAGCTCAAAAGAAGGTTCTACTTTCTTAGGTTGGGCTATTGATGACACGAATATAGTTTCATTTAGAGAAGGGCAAAGTGTAAATGAATTATTCCGCTATGCTGAAGATAATAATGTTACTACTATTAATTTAACTGCTTTATACCGGTCAAATCACCTAACAATTGAATTTGCTAGTGATGAAGAAGTAACTGGTAATATGCCTAGTGTAATAGTAACTTATGACAAAATTGATAGCTTTAAGGAACCTGCTTGTGGTTTTGCCTTAGAAGGTTATAGCTTTAGTAATTGGTCATATACTTATAATGGTAGCAATTATAATAATTTAGATGACTTTAAAGATCATATTAGAGATTTATTAAAAACTGGAAATAATAGTATAACTTTAAAAGCTAACTTTACACCTAATACTTATCAAATAACTTATGTAGGCGTAGAAGTTAATAATATTGCTGACTTTGAAACTTATACTTATGGTGTAGGAAAAACTTTACCAGTAGCAAGCGATTTAGAATTGGATCCTGGCTACAGTTTCTTAGGTTGGTCAACTACTCCAAATGGAATTTATTATGTTACTGATGTAAGTACAACTGATACTGGTAATAAGATTTATTATGCTATTCTTAAGGCTAACAATTACACAATAAGCTTTACTGATGAAAATGGCTCAGCTGTTGTTGATGCATCAGGTAATGAAATTAAGCCACAAGAAATTAGTTATTTAGGAACTATTTCGAATTTGCCTATTCCAGCTAAAGACAATTATTATTTTGTTGGTTGGTATTATAATGGTCAAGAAGTAAATAATGGCAATGTTTATACATATTCTAGTAATATTAATTTAGTAGCTCGTTTTGAAGAAGAACCATATTCAATTACAATTAATCTTGATGGTGGTTTAATTAATGATAGTTCTGACCCAATTACAAGTATCATTAGTTATGGCAGTAGTATTCATAATAAGCTATTAGAATTAATCGGAGAGCAAACGCCAAATAAGATTGGTTACACATTCTTAGGTTGGTATTATAATGGTGATAAATTAACTGATGCTGCTACAGCAAGTGGTGATGTAACTATCACAGCTAAATGGGAAGCAAATACATATACTATTAACTTCGATGCAAATGACGGAACTGGGTATATGGCAAGTCAAACCTTCACTTATGATAAAGAACAAGCATTAACTTCAAATACATTTACAAGAGAGGGTTACACATTCTTAGGTTGGTCAACAACATATAATGGTGCAGTAAAATATAATGATGGTCAAAGTGTTATTAATTTGACAAGTGAAAATAATGGTAGTATTACATTATATGCTGTATGGCAAGTTAATACTTACACAATAACATTTAATACTGTTGGTGGTAGTTATATAGCCCCTATTAATTTAGAGTATGGCAAAAATATATCAGAACATTTCACTCAATCTTCTCAAAGAGAAGGCTATACATTTGTTGGTTGGTATACAGATAGTAATTATGAAAGTAAATTTGATATCGATACTACTATGCCAGCAAATAACTTAGTTCTTTATGCTAAATGGGAAGCAAATACATATACTGTAACATTTGATACAAATGATGGAAATAGTATTGAACCGCTTTATTATACAGTTGAAAATAGACCTAATCTACCAACACCAATAAAGGATGGTTATAGATTTATTGGTTGGTATTTAGAGAATGGAACTACTAAAGTTGAAAGTTTAAATGGTTATCATGAAGATTTAGATTTAGTAGCTCATTGGGAATTAGAAAAATATAATATTTCTTATAGTCTTAATGGTGGTACTAATAATCAAAGTAATCCAAATACTTATTCAGTTAAAGATGTTATAACTTTTGCTGACCCGACAAGAGAAGGTTATACATTTACTGGTTGGTATTTAAAAGATGATACAAAAATAACTTCAACAGAAGAGTATACAGGAGATTTAGTATTATATGCTAGATGGGAAGCTAATACCTATACTGTAACATTTGATACAAATGATGGAAATAGTATTGAACCGCTTTATTATACAGTTGAAAATAGACCTAATCTACCAACACCAACAAAGGCTGGTTATAGATTTATTGGTTGGTATTTAGAGAAGGGAACTATTAAAGTTGAAAGTTTAAATGGTCATTATGAAGATTTAACATTAACTGCTCATTGGTCAGAAGCCTTAGAATATAATATTATTTATAATTTAAATGGTGGAACTAATAATAGTAGTAACCCTAATAGTTACACTGTAAATGATAGTATTACATTAGGAGAACCTACAAGAGTTGGTTATAAATTCCTTGGTTGGTATAAGGGTAATATTAAGATTGAAACAATTTCTAATCTAACTGGTGACTTAGTACTTGAAGCTAAATGGGAAGTTATGTCATATACTATTAGTTATGATACAACTATTTCAGATATGGTTCTTGAAGATAAAACTATTGAATATGGTGCATCTTTTGGTGATTTAGTAAATCCATTAGAATTAGAATTTGGTTTGAAATTTGTTGGTTGGTATTATAATGACACTTTAATTACAAAAGATATGATCTTTAATTATGAAAGTGATATTACATTAACAGCTAAAGTAGAAGATGCAATTTATAATGTTGTTTATGATACTAATGGTGGTATAAATTCTGAAAATAATAAGACAACAATAAGTGTTAAAGAAGATGTACCATTTATATTAAATCCAGCTACAAAGATAGGTTATAAATTTATTGGTTGGTCTTTAAAAGATGGAACTATTGTTAAAGAAATCAATAAAGATGTTTTAACAAATGCTACAAATTATGTAATTGAATTAAAGGCTGAATATGAAGTTAATACCTTTACTGTTACTTATGTAGATACTGATGGTAATGTATTAAAAACTATCACAAATGTACCTTATGGCTCAATGGCTACTACCTTTATCCCTACTAAAGATGGTTATATTTTTGATGCTTGGTATAAAGATGGTTCAATTTATGATTTCAATACCCCAATAACAGATAATTTAACATTAGTAGCTATGTATAAAATAAGAGAAGTATCTATAACAGTTAATATTAATGGTGAAGATATTAAAGTTACAGTTACTTCAGTTGATGGAACAGGTTTACAAGCAGATACAAATATTATTATTAAGCTTGTAGAAAATGAAACTAATTTAGATATAGTAAGTCAATTATTAAATGATTTTGGTGTCTTATCTCGTTTATATGAAATTAAATTAGTAGATTCAAAAGGCAATGAAATAGTCCCTACATCAGAAATAAGAGTTAGTTTGTCCCTACCAAACGAAACTTTAGCTTCTGATAAGACATATACAATTGTCAATGTTGCTGATGACTTTAGTGGTTATGAAGAATTTAAGGCTGATATAAATGGTGATAATATTAGTTTCTATACTACTCATTTCAGTTATTATGGTATTGTTATAACTGATAAGGTCTTAGATCTTACTTGGTTATGGATATTACTTGGTGTAGTTGGTTTCTTATTAATTCAAGTCGTTATCATTCTTGTTATTAAGAATAGAAAATATCATATTAGATTTATAACTAAGGGTGATATTAAAGTTAAAGAATTAAAATATAAGAAAAATGAATATATTGCATTACCAAAACCAAAACGTTTAGGTTATAGGTTTGTAGGTTGGTATTTAGATCGTGAATTTAAGTATCCAGCTAATATGAAGACTATGCCAAATGAAAATTTAGTTTTATATGCAAGATGGGTTAAAGATCCAATTAATATTGGTTTTGTAGTTAAGAAGTAAGAGGCTTAGGCCTCTTCTTTTTTATTTAAATTTAAATAAAATAGATGAACTAATAGATAATAAATTTATTAAATTATTTTTAAATGACGCAGATTTATTAGTTAGTAATTACCAATATAATATAAACAAGATAAGTTGATAATAGTACTTTATTTGAAAATTTTGTAGCTTAAGAATTGAAGGCTTGTGGAGTAGAACTTATTATAAGAGTTAAAAAATAGATGAAATAGATTTCTTAGTTGAAAATGATGAGGGGATGTTTGCTATTGAAGTTAAAAGTTGTAGTGATTTTAAGAAACATAAGGGTTTAAATAATTTAATTAAAGATAATAATTATAATAATATTGAAGTGAGTGATTATATTACTTATATACCTATATATTTAGTTTCTTTTGTAGTTTGTTAATTTTGTTTATATTAAGAAATAGTTTAGTTAAGCTGTTTTTTATTTGTTGATATTAAATTTAATTAATTATTTTGTGCTAATTTTTCCTTTAACAAATAATAAAATTATATTATAATAAATAATCAAGAGTAGGGAAGTGATTGTATGTTTAGTTTTGTAAAAAGTATGTTATGGTTTATTAAAAAGAATTGGTATTTCTATATTAGTATTGTAATAGTAGGAATAGGAATTTCTTTAGCAAATTTATTACCGGCAACGATTATTTCTAGTTTAACAGATTCAATAGATAATGATAGTGTCACTAGTAATTTTTTATTGAAAAATATTTTGCTATATTATCTATTAATAATGTTTTTAATATATATAGTATCAACGACAAAAAGAGTTTTGCAAAATAGATTAAAAGTTAGACTATATTATGCTTTACAAGTAAGATATATGGAAAATATTTTAGTTCAAGATGCTACTTTTTTTGAACATTTTCAAGCAGGTGATTTATTAACTAGAGCTTTAGGTGATGTTAAGTCAGTAAATTTTAGCGGTTCTAATAGATTGTTAAACATATTCTTGGAATTTATTACGATTTTAGTTACCTTTATAGCTATGCTATTTATATCTGTTCCTTTAACTTTATTTAGTATTATTCCACTACCAATTATTTTCTTTTTTAATTTTTATTTGAAAAAGAAAGTTAAGAGAAATTGGAAAGAAGTAAGGGAAGAAGCTTCTAAGATGGGTAATGTAGTACTTGAAAGTATTACTAATGTAAGAACAATTAGAGCTTTTTCTAAGGAAGAAGAAAATTATCAAAAAAATTTAGAGTATTCTAATAGAGTTTATAAAATAGAAAGACGGAATTTAAAATTAAATGTTTTATTCCAACCGGTATTTAATAGTATTACAGCTGTAGCTACTATAATTGCTTATGGGGTAGGAAGCTATTATATGTTAAATAAGGGAATGCCATTAGATGATTTTGTACAGTTTAGTATTTATTTAACAATGTTTGCTTCCCCATTAACTAATATAGGTAATTTATTAAATAATTTTTATCAAAGTTTGATTTCTGCTGATCGTATTAATGAAGTTTACGATGCTAAATCTAGTGTTAAAGATAATGAAGGGGCAAAACCAATTGAACATATTGATCAAGTTGAATTTAGAAACTTTAGTTTTAAATATGAAGATGATAATTTTTATGTTTTAAAAAATATAAATTTAACAATTAAAAAAGGTGAAACATTAGGTATCGTAGGTAGGACTGGTAGTGGTAAATCTACTTTAGTAAGGCAATTAGTAAGACAGTTACCAATTTGTCAAGGTGAATTGTTTGTCAATGGTAAGTTTATTGAAGATTTCAATCAAGAAAGTGTTAGAAGTATGGTTTCTTATGTTCCTCAAGAACATGTTTTGTTTAGTCGTTCGGTATATCAAAATGTTGCTTTGGGTCGTTCAGATGCTACAACAGATGATGAAATAAGACATGCGATTGAACTTGCTGATTTTGCTAAAGATATCGATGCCTTACCTTATGGGCTTGATACTATAGTAGGAGAATATGGTGTTACTTTATCAGGTGGGCAAAAACAAAGATTAGCTATTGCCCGAGCTTTCTTAAAAAATAGTGATATTTTAATATTAGATGATAGCTTAAGTGCTGTAGATGGTACAACAGAAGCGAATATTATTAATTCTTTAAAAGAGTATAGAAAAAATAAAACTAATATTATTGTAGCTCATAGGCTTTCAGCTGTTATGGGTGCTGATCATATTATAGTTTTAGATGATGGTGTTATTGTAGAGGAGGGAACCCATCAAGAATTAATGGCTCTTAAGGGTTGGTATTATCATCAATACTTATCACAACAAATGGAGGAAAAGCAAAATGGCTAAGAAGAATAAAGAGTTAGTTTATGGTAAAAGTGAACTTTTAAAAAAGACTTTACCTTATATTAAAAAAGAATGGAAGACATTTTTAATTGCTACTTTGTTAATCTTTGTTATAGCTTTTTTGCAAACATATACTCCTCTTTTAACTAAAAGTATTATTGATGATTATATTACTAATGATGCTGTTATAACTGCTGATAAGTATAAGGCTATAGCTAGATTACTTATTATGTATGGTGTTTTGACACTAGTAATGGTAGTAGCTAGATATTTTATGCAATATTTTATGTCTTTAACAGGTATGAATATTGAACTTAAATTAAGAAATGATGCGATTAGGAAAATTGATTATTTGCCAGTTGATTATTATTCTCTAGAACCAGATGGTAAAATAGTATCTAAAATAACTAATGACTCAAATGGAGTTAGAGTATTTTTTGAAACAATGTTTTCGATTTTCCAAGCTTTAGTAAATATTATTGTTGTTTATGTTGGTATAATTGTTTTAATGCCTTCTTTAGGTCTTATCTTATTAATATTAGTTCCGATACTATTAATATGGGTAACAATTTACAGAAGAAGAGTTCATGGTTATTATCAAGATTTAAGAGAAACAGGTTCAAGAATTACAGGTAAATTAAATGAACTTATTACAGGAGCTTTAGTTATTCAAGATTTCAATCAAGAAGAGAGTATGTTAGGTGATTATAAAAAACTAGTAAATCGTTATAACTATAATGATAAAAAAGCTAACACGGTAGCTGCTTATTTTGGTTGGGAATTATTAATGTTAATTAAGAGATTAGCTGAAGTAGGAATTTTAGTTTATTTTGGCTTTAAATATTTAGATTTAGGGGGAACCGTAGTTACTGTAGGTTTAATCACGACATTTACAGATTATTTAACTAGAATGATTAACCCGGTTAACGCAATATTTAATAATTTAAATGAACTTGAAGATAGCATGGTAGGGGCCAATAGAGTTTATTTATTTATGGATGAGGCTAACGATACTAGAGTTCTTGATGGTAAGATGGCCCCAGAAAATATTAAAGGGGAAGTAGAATTTAAAAATGTATGGTTTGCCTATGTTAAGGGAAAACCGGTCTTAAAGGGAATAGATTTAAAAGTTGAGGCTGGTAAAAATATTGGAATAGTTGGTCATACCGGTTCAGGTAAATCAAGTTTGATGAATTTACTTTTAGCCTATAATGATTATGATTCAGGTAGTATTTTAGTTGATGGTGAAGATATAAAACAATTTAATAAACAAAGTTATAGAAAAAATTTAGGTATAGTTTTACAAACTCCAGCCTTATTTGCTGGTACTATTAAATCTAATTTAACTATGGAAAGAGACATTTATACAGATGAAGAAATTAAGCAGGTTTTAATTGAAGTAGGTGGCAAAGACTTACTTGAAAAATCTGAAGGTGGAATTTATGCCCCTATTACTTTTAGAGGTGAAAATTTATCTTTAGGTGAAAAACAATTAATTTCTTTTGCTAGAATTTTATTGAGAAATCCTAAGATATTAGTATTAGATGAGGCTACGGCTAATATTGATACGGAAACGGAAAATAAGATTAAGCATGCAATGGATATCGTTTGTAAGAATAGAACAACCTTTATTATTGCTCATAGGTTATCAACTATTAAAGATTGTGACGAAATAATAGTATTAGATAATGGTATAATAGTAGGGCAAGGAAAACATCAAGATTTATATGAAACATGTCAAGTATATAAAGATATGTATGACTCTCAATTTAAAAATTATAAATAGTCTAGGAAACTAGACTTTTTATTTATAATTTATTTTACATAATTATTCAGGTAAAGTTAAATTTTATAATTAATAAAAATGTTGTTGTTAAGGTATTTTCTAATATTTTAATCACAATATTATTAAAAATATTTTTACAAAAGTATATAGTAAATTAAAAAATAACATTTCATTATTAGCTTGACACACATCTATAAGAGATTTAAAATGTAATTGAAGTAATCGAGGTTAGATATATTTTAAAGAAAGGAAAGAAGAAATGAAAAAAATAAGTTTATTATTAATTGTTTTTTTGGCAGGATTTTTTTTGGTTAGTTTTAATACTCAAAATAATGATGTGCGAATTAAGTTAAGTGATAACCATCTTTTGATTGATGGTGAAAACTCTTATAGCTTAGAATTAACAAATTCGAATTTGTTTAAGCTAAAAGAAGAAAGTTTGATTGATGAGTCAATTATGTACTTTGATCGAGGTGTTTATTTAAATATTGGCACAACAATTATTAGTGGGAAATATATTTTAGAATTATTTGATATTAATTCATCTTATACTATGGTTGATTATGTAGGAGAAGACATATATAGATATATTAACCCACTTTGTGAATTTGTAGATAAAAACTCAAAATTAGGAAACGAATTAATGATGTATCATTGGCAATTTTTAGAAAAACAGTATTCCGATAGTATAGAGCATTCAATTAGTACTATGTCTATGGAAAGAAATAATCGGATGATTGGAGAAATGACATCAACCGATATGTATTTAGATGGGTATAAACCAATGTTTATTGAGCATGGTTATAAAATAACTTATAATGATCCTATTATAAATATTATTCCTGAATCTTGGCTTTTTTCAACTGGATATGATTTCTATGTTGGTCAAGAGTATGCTGTTGTCAAAAAAACTTTGTATATTGATGAAATTAGTAGATTTGGCGGTCCATATTATAAAACAAATATAAGTATATTTGATATAGAGGTAGCTTTACCAAATAAAATTGATATAGATTGGAAGTATTATTTAGAAAATGAAGCTTACAAAAATAGTAAAAATTTAAAAGTTAATATATCTCCTAGATACCATAATACATATGCTTCAATTAGAAAAAGTACAATGTCTAATCTTGATATATGGTATGATAATTATGATGTAAGCGAAGATGAAATCACTATTTGTTTAAATTTTGATGCTCCAGAAGTATTTTATATTGCACCTGATGTTGTTTCATTTACTATAAATAATAATATAGATGATAATAATACAGTGATGGTTTCGGGCGAAGAAAAAAAGTTAGATGTTTATGGCATATCTTCTATAAAATACGCAATGAATTTTGAAAATATAAATCTTGATGATTATTTGTCTGATGGAGTAATAAAATCTTTTATCTATGATACTGTTATATCTCTAGCTGATTCATTTGATAAGACTAAAATAACATCAAGTATGCTATCAGTAGTTAAGAATTTTATAGATAGTAAAGAAGAGGCAGAATATAATACTAAACTATATGAATTGGAAAATTCAAATAAAGAATATTTTTTAGATGTTGAAACGGATCCTGATGGTGGCAAAAAATTTCTATTTGACAATATAACAATAGATACATCGGCATTGTTAGAAAATAATGGTACAACAGAAATAGATTTTGAAAAAATATTTAAAAATGATTTATTAAAAAATTATTCTTATGAATTTGATTTGGATTTCACGGAGAAATTTTATTTAGAAAATGGAAAAGATTTGGAAAAATATTTATATGACATATATATCGTAGGAAATATGAATTTTTATTATTCAAGCGGTGGTTTTTGTGATTCAAAAACATTTACATTATCATATGAAAATGTGAAAGCTTGCTTGCTTGGTGATGGATATTACAATGGAGATATAACTCTTCAAAAAGATAAGTACCCTTTACCATATGAAATTAATACTAATAAGAGTTTTACTATTAACACAGATTCATGTAAGAAAAATATTGGAATCTACTTTGAAACTACCTTTTCTGGAGAAACTAAAATTTTCAACATTAGTGTATATAGTACTAGTTATACATATTATGGTTTAACTCTTACAGTGTACGATGCTTATGGACATGCTAAAGCAACATTTGATTTTTCAGATGGTAAGGGAGTTGAGGGAGTTGTCAGGTTAGAACCTAATGCTAAATATTATATTATAATTAATTCAAAGACAAGTATTGAAGGTGTACAGGTAAGTATGACAGCTAGAAATAATTCATATTCTAATATCTCATCAAATACTACTTTATATGCATCGGCTAGTGATGCAAATAA
The DNA here is from genome assembly GCA_944324705.1 of uncultured Acholeplasmatales bacterium. GTDB lineage: Bacteria > Bacillota_I > Bacilli_A > Acholeplasmatales > Anaeroplasmataceae > CALUXS01. The sequence goes on along the minus strand of CALUXI010000003.1, from coordinate 1,757 downwards.
TTCAACATTTTATAATTTAAACTTAGCAGTTATTGGGCTATATAGGTTTTCAACATCTGAAAACTTTGATACTGATTTTAAACTATATGATTCGAATGCTAACTTGATTTTAGAAGCTGATAATTCTGAAGATAGTTGGAATTTTAATACAGTTTATTACAATAAAAATGATAAGAAAGTTATTGCACAAATAATAACTCATGGTTCTGGTTCATATTATGTGGATGTTTCATATTTTAATAAATGGAGTGGTCAATCATGAAAAAAATGCTGTTAATGCTTTTACTAATATTACCATTACTTGGTTGTGTTAAAGAAGCTGAAAAAACTATTACAATTAAAGATAATTATGAAGATGGGGAAGAAATAACTATTGATTATGTTACTTATAGATATTATTCTGATGATAGTATTTTTAATTTAAAACCTTTTAGTTTTAATAATCCGGAATCTTTAAATTCCATTTATTACACTGACATGTCAAATACTAACCAAGAAGAAATTAGTAATGATTTAAGTTTTTATGAAACTTATCCTTTATATGGTAATTATGATTATATAAATATTATAGGGCATTCTATATTAGTTTATGGGGATGGTTTTTTAGCTGTTGATTGTGATAAAGAATATGAAGGAGAAATTACAATATTAAGGAAAATTGGTAAATTTAAGATTTTAGGATTAGGTTATAATTGTTTTAATAACGCTAAAATTAAAAGTATTATCTTACCTTTATATAAAGAAGATACTAGTGAAGAGCCTTATTTTAATCCACGTCCAGTTATATGTCCTTATGCTATATCAAATTGTCCTAATTTAGAATATGTTAATTTGGGGAACAGTTTAGCTTTATCAATGGCAGTAAATAATTGTTCAAACCTTAGTGAAATAGAAGGATTAAGGGGTTTTTGTGACGCCACACTATATAATTTACCTAAACTTACTACCTTAACTGACTTAGATCTTGGTATGTATGTAGGTAAAACAGTAGGTGATGACTACCTTTACCCTGTACAGTCTGGTTTTATTCCGGGTAATTATTTTGGTTTTAAAAAGTCAATGTTTTATAATTGCCCTAATATTTCAAACGTGGAATCAAGAGATACCTTTTGGATTGGTAACACTCTTTATTATCTAGATTATAGGGTGACGAGTGATCAAAACTATGATCATATATTTTATACCGAACCTTGGCCAATTTATTTAAGAAATGTTGGAAAAATATATGATAATTCAGTATTGTTTCCAACTAGAGGTGATATGTTATATTTACCAATAGATAATTTACTTGAGATGAATGAGTTCTTTCAAGTAGCTTATGATTTAGATAAGGAAGAATTTTATTTACCTTGTCTAAATAATGGTTATTCTAAAGATGCTACTATTGAAGTTTTAGTATCTAATTATAATAAAGTTAAATATGAAGTAATAGATAATAAATTAAAGTGTCAAATTAAATATGCTGATGATTATTATGCTAAATATTTTTTAGATGATTTAGGTCCATATAATTTATATTTAGCAGGTAGTTATAAGATTTTTATTAAAAATGGTCCTCTAAATCATAAGTAATATTTTAGATTAAAAGGGTAGTTTAGTCATAAGGCTAACTACCATTTTTGATTATTATTAATCAATTATAAGTTATTTTTTATTATATTTTCCTCTTGTACTTTATTAGTATTAGTTTTTCTTTCATATAAAATACATTATTCTATTTTTCATTCTAGAAAAGTTTACTGAGCCAAATTTATAGT
>CALUXI010000002.1 GCA_944324705.1 uncultured Acholeplasmatales bacterium | reverse complement strand
GTTAAGCACTTTAACGCCGATGGTAGTAGTATCTGCGAGAGTAGGAAGCTGCCAGGCTGTCTCTTTTAATTTTATATATTGGAGATTTAGCTCAGTTGGGAGAGCATCTGCCTTACAAGCAGAGGGTCGGCGGTTCGAGCCCGTCAATCTCCACCATTAATGCCGAAATAGCGCAACTGGTAGAGCAACTGACTTGTAATCAGTAGGTTGAGGGTTCGATTCCTTTTTTCGGCACCATTTCATGTCCCGTTAGCTCAGTTGGTAGAGCACTTGACTTTTAATCAAGGGGTCACAGATTCGAGTTCTGTACGGGACACCATTTTATAATTAATGCCCCGGTGGTGGAATAGGTAGACACGTGGGACTTAAAATCCCATGGCCGATGAGGCCGTGCCGGTTCAAGTCCGGCCCGGGGTACCACTTTTCTTGTTTATTGGGGCTATAGCTCAGCTGGGAGAGCGCCTGTTTTGCAAGCAGGAGGTCAACGGTTCGATCCCGTTTAGCTCCACCAGTATATTTTTTTATAATTACAACTATGTTGGATTTCATGGCGGTGTGGCTCAGTTGGCTAGAGCGAGCGGTTCATACCCGCTAGGTCGGGGGTTCGAATCCCTCCGCCGCTACCAGAATTTGGACCCGTAGCTCAGTTGGTTAGAGCCACCGGCTCATAACCGGTTGGTCGCAGGTTCGAGTCCTGCCGGGTCCACCATTATTATATCTTTATATATCATCGCAAACGGAGAAATACCCAAGCCCGGTTGAAGGGATCGGTCTTGAAAACCGACAGGGGATGAAAGTCCCGCGGGGGTTCGAATCCCTCTTTCTCCGCCATATCGCGGGATAGAGCAGCCAGGTAGCTCGTCGGGCTCATAACCCGGAGGTCGTAGGTTCAAATCCTTCTCCCGCAACCAATTGGTTCAGTAGTGTAGTTGGTTAACATGTCAGTCTGTCACACTGGAGATCGCGGGTTCGAGTCCCGTCTGAACCGCCATTTTGCCTCGGTAGCTCAGTCGGTAGAGCAAAGGACTGAAAATCCTTGTGTCGGCGGTTCGATTCCGCCCTGAGGCACCATCCTGTAATATAGCTCTATTGAGGGCTTTTTTTGTTTTTTCTTACATCAAAAATAAAATTTTATTAAAAAATGCATTATTTCTATTCACAAAGTCACAAGAATATAGTAAAATAATTTTGGAGAGTATTTAATATAAAAATATTTAATTGATGGGTGGTGTTCTAAATCACATTGTATGATGAAAAAGTTAAATTAGCATTAGATATAGCTACTAAAGCTCATCAAGGTCAGAAAGATAAAGGTGGTTATGACTATATAGAGCATCCTATAAGAGTCGCTAAAACTGTAAGAAATCATGATGAAATTATTGTTGCTTTATTGCATGATACGATAGAAGATACTTATGTTACACCAGAATATTTAGCTAAATATTTTGATAAGAATATAGTAGATGCTGTTGTGTCATTGACAAAACAAAAGGGTGAAAATTATACTGACTTTCTCTTAAGATGCAAAAATAATATCTTAGCGAGGAATATTAAAATAGCTGATATCTTAGATAACTTAGATTTGTCTAGAATTAATGAAATTGATGTGGAAGATATAGAAAGAAATAAGAAATATTTAAGTGCTTTAAAAATTCTTATATTTGATTGATTTTAATAATAACAGTTACTTTAAAGAGGACATAAACATGTTTCCTCTTTATTTTTTTTGTTTTTATTGATATATTTACTTTTATTTATGGTATAATTAACAACAAGGTTGGTGTTATCATGTGGTATGAAAGTGTTCAAAACTTTATAGCTAATAATGCATGGCTTAAAATATTATTAGAGACTTATTTTGTCTTCATTATTGTTGCATTATTAATATATTTAATTGCTCATAGTCGAAGAGCTTTATATTTAATTATAACTATCGGTTTAATTGTTGGAATTTATTTTTTAGCAAAATTCTTAGGTTTACCTTTAACACAGAAAATTTTTGGTGGCGCTATAATTATTAGTGTTTTATTTGCTGTGTTTGTCCTAGCTCCGGATTTAAGAAATATTATTAATTATAAACAAGATTTAAAAGAAAGTTATATTTCTAGTTCAGATAATACAAGGAATCAAATAGCTGATGCGGTTATGTATTTATCAAGTAAAAAAATTGGTGCTTTAATAACTTTAGAACGTCATAATTCTTTAGATCAATATGCTGAGAGAGCAATTCAATTAAATGCAGATGTTTCAAAAGAATTATTGATTAATATTTTTATTCCTAACACGCCATTACATGATGGTGCGGTTATTATTAGAGGTAATAAAATTAGGTGTGCTGGTGCCTATTACGTTTTAACTCAAGATAGTGAAATTAATAAAACTACAGGTTCTAGACACCGTGCTGCCTTAGGTATTTCTGAGAATACTGATAGCTTGTCTATAGTTTGTTCTGAAGAAACGGGGCATATTAGTGTGGCAACTGAAGGAATGCTTTTAAAAATGAATGATAGAGAAAAGTTAATAAGTTATATTGATTTATTTATGGATAAGAAGTAGGTGTCATAATGAAAATTGTAATTAATATATTAAAATGTATATTTAATCCGTTTTACATGATTGTTACAGCGAATGAGGAAAATAAACCTTTATTAAAACATATCAAAAGAACAGATGTTTTATTGCTTGTTTTTGCTTTTATTGTCACTGCAATTATAATATTAATTTTTTATCATAAAACTATTTTTGGAGTATAGTATGTTTAATTGTAGTCCTATTGTACCTTTAGTATTGTCTATTCTATTGGCTATTATTTTTGTTAGGGATTCTTTAATAAGAAAAAAGTTTTTAAAAATTAGAACTACTATTTCTTTTGTTATTATTTTTGTAATGGCTTTATTGGCAGTTTTTTACAATGATTTAACAAGTGATTCTAATTTTTCTAATATAATAAATGTCTTTAATTTAGCGGCTAGCATTTTGTTGGGTTTTGTTTTTATATTTAATGGTTTTATAAATTTTGAACAAAACGAACTAAATAACAATATTTTACGTTCTTTTGATGATAATATTTATTATTTATATATCAACAAAAAAGGTAAAGTTTTTGGTATATCTAAGATCTTAGAACAAGCTTTTGGTTTAGAAGATTCTTTAATTGGTCAAAATATTAAAAGCTTATTTGATAATTATATTACTATTAACAAAATAAATGGTGAAAAAGCAGACAATCTCAGTTTTCTAAATTACTTAAAATTAGAAATAGAAGATACAAATGAATTGGAAATTGAATTCTATTTGTTAGATGGTAGCTTAAAAACTTTAAAGTTAATTGAAACTCCAATTTATTATAAAGATAAGTATTTTGCTAGACTATATGTAGGAAAGAATACTACTATAATTTTAAACAATGAAAATTCTATGGATTCTTTAAGTAATGATAGATTAAGTATTATTATAGATGAGATTCCGGATGGTTTGATGATTAAGAATTTGACGGAAAAGAAAGTTTGGATTAATGATTATATTTTAGAAAAGTTGAATTTAAATAATAACAATTTAAATATCGATGAATATAATAAGTTAATTAATAGTGATGATTTAGCAAATTATCAGGAAGTATTAAAGAGAATTAGTCCAAATAATAATCAATTTAGGGAGTTTTATAGAATAAGTAATGGTAGTAAAATGATTTATTTAGAAGAAAAAGGGAAAATATTATTTGATGGTAATAAACCAGTAGAAATTATATCTTATGTTCAGGTAGGCCCAACAAATAATTTTATTCATACTAATACTATCTTAGATAAATTAAGTAACGAAAATGAATGCTTAGGATACATTAATGAATTAGCTTTAAATAAAGTAAATTATGAGGTTGTTTATTTTAAACTAATAAATATTCCCCAAATTAATGAAGAGTTTGATAGAACTTTTGGTACATTAGCTATGGAAGAATATGTTAAAACCTTTAATAAGGTTTTTGCTGATGAAAAAGGTATGTTTAGAATAACTGGTTTAGATTTTGTGTTTATAATTTCTGATATTAGAAAAATGGAAGTATTTAAGAAAACCATTCAAAAAGGTAAGATTTTTAATGCTAGTTTACAATATGGAGCTAATAGTTGTGTTTTAGATGTTAAGATGGGTATTAGTTTTTCTAATGAGGCAATTAGACCTAAAGATATTTATTTAAATGCTAAAAATGCTTTAAAAAAAGCTGAGGAAAGGGATATTCCTTATTTGTTTTATAAGGATATTAATAAATAATATGGATGCTATTATATGTATGGCTGGTAGTGCTAGTCGTTTAAATATTGGTTTAAACAAAGTATTTTATGAATTAAATGGACAAATGGTTTTTTTATACTCTTTAAATATTTTAAAAAAATATTGCGATAACATTATTCTAACAGTAAGAGAAGAAGAAATAGATTATATTAAACCTTATCTAAATGCAAATATTAGTTATGTTATTGGTGGTAGTGAAAGATATCATAGTGTTTATAACGCTATGTTAAGAGTTAAATCTGAGAAGGTTTTAATTCATGATGGAGCTAGACCTTTTATTTCAGAAAATACGATAAAAGAAATTTTAAATAACAGTTTGAACTATAACTTAATTTTACCATATATTAAAGTTAAGGGGACTATTTATCAAAATGAGCCATTAAAATTATTAGATCGGAATAATATAATTATTGCCCAAACTCCTCAATTAGTAGAAAAAGCTTATTTTATAAAAAGTTATAATAAAGCTATTAAAGATGGTTTTAAACCAACTGATGATATATCCTTAATTTTAAAATATTTTCCTAATCTAACAATTCTAAAAATACTAGATAGTGAAAATAATATTAAGATAACAACAATTGAAGATTTAAATTTAGCTAGGAGGTTATTATGATTAGAGTAGGTCATTCATGGGATACCCACAAATTAGTTCAAGGAAGAAGATTAATTTTAGGTGGAGTTGAATTTAAGGATGCTAAATTGGGCTTACTTGGTCATAGTGATGCAGATTGTGTTTTACATAGTATAGCAGAAGCTTTATTAGGAAGTTTAGCTTTAGGAGATTTAGGAGAACTATTTCCAGATACTAGTGCTGATACTTTGAATATGGACTCTAGGGTTATTTTAAGTAAGTGTTATGAATTAGTTAAGGCTAAAGGCTATGAACTTATTAATTGTGATATCATGATTTATAGTGAGTTTATTAAAATAAGTCCTTATAAAGAAGTTATGAGAAAAAGTATTGCTGAAATTTTAAATGTTGATGTTGCAAATATATCTGTTAAGGCTACAACATGGGAAAGAATGGGATTTATTGGTGAAGGTAAAGCAATAGCTAGTGAATGTACTTTATTAGTTAGTAATATTTGATTTTTTAATTGCTTTATATTATCAATTATGATAAAATAACAAAGGCACAAAACACATGTCTTTGGAGTTTGCCGTCGTGTGCAAAATTTTGTTGGAGGCAAATGTTGAAGAAGGCAGAGGAAAATAACAAAAATAAAATGGAGGAAAGAATTATGGCTGAAACAGTTGTTTCTATGAAACAATTATTAGAGTGTGGTGTTCATTTCGGCCACGCTACTCGTAGATGGAATCCTAAAATGGAAAAATATATCTACACTGCAAGAAATGGTATTTATATTATTGATTTACAAAAAACTGCAAATGAGATTGAAAAGGCTTATGCTGCTTTATTAAACATTTGTAAAGATGGTGGTAAAGTATTATTTGTAGGTACTAAAAAACAAGCTCAAGAAGCAGTTAAAGAAGAAGCTGAACGTTGTGGTATGTACTATGTTAATAACCGTTGGTTAGGTGGTACAATGACTAACTTCAAAACAATTCGTAAGAGAATTCAAAAGTTACAATCTTTATATAAAATGGAAGAAGATGGAACTTTTGCTGCATTACCTAAGAAGGAAGTTAGCCAATTAAAATCATTAAGAGATAAATTAGAAAAGAACTTAGGTGGTATTAGAGAAATGAAAAAAGTACCTGATGCTTTATTCATTGTTGATCCACGTAAGGAACAAAACGCTATTTTAGAAGCTCGTAAATTAAATATTCCAGTATTTGGTATTGTTGATACAAATTGTGATCCTGATTTAGTAGATTATGTTATTCCTGCTAATGATGATGCAATTAGAGCTGTTAAATTAATTGCAAGTGTTATGGCAAATGCTGTAATTGAAGCTAATGGTGGTGTTGTTGAAAAATACAATGATGAAGAAGTAAACATGTCTGAAGAAATGTCTAAAGAAGACACTAAAGAAGAAGCTAAACCAAAAGCACCACGTAAACCTAGAACTAAAAAAGAAGTAAAGGAAGACTAATTATGAATATTACTGCACAAATGGTAAAACAATTACGTGATAAAACAGAAGCAGGCATGATGGATTGCAAAAAAGCTTTAGTAGAAACTGATGGTGATATGGAAAAAGCCATTGTTTGGTTAAGAGAACGTGGTATCGCTAAAGCAGGTAAAAAAGCTGATAGAATTGCTGCTGAAGGTTTATGTAATGTTGTAACTAGTGGCAATAAAGCTGTTTTATATGAATTAAATAGTGAAACAGATTTCGTAGCTAAAAATGAAAAATTCACAAATTTAGTTGCCAAAGTTGGTGAAATTATCATTAACTCTAATGCTACAAATACTGAAGAAGCATTAAATATTGTATCTGATGGTCAAGATTTAAAAACTATTATTTTAGAAGCTTCTGGTGTAATTGGTGAAAAAATTAGTTTACGCCGTGTAACTGTTGTTACAAAAGAAGATAATGAATTATTTGGATCATATAAGCATATGGGTGGTTCAATTGTTTCATGTGTAGTTGTAGCTAATGGTGATGAAGTTTTAGCTAAAGATTTAGCTATGCATGTTGCTGCTCAAAGTCCACGCTTTGTTTCTAAAGAAGATATTCCTGCTGCTGATGTAGAAAAAGAAAGAGAAATTATTTTACATCAAGCTTTAAATGAAAATAAAGAATCTGCTAAACCAAAACCTGAACAAATCATAATTGATAAAATTGTTCCAGGAAGACTTGAAAAAGGTTTAAAGGAAATTTGCTTATTATCTCAACCATTTGTAAAAAATCCTGATGTAACTGTAGCTCAATACTTAGGCAAGGCAAGTGTTAAAACATTTGTACGTTTAAAAGTTGGCGAAGGTATTGAAAAAGAAGTAGTAGATTTTGCTGCTGAAGTAGCTGCACAGGCTGGTTTAAACAAGTAATTTAGGGGGCCTGGCATAGGCTCCTTTTTTGTAAACATACACGGAGGATTATATGTATAAAAGAGTATTATTAAAAATGAGTGGCGAAGCCATTAAAGGCGAAACCCAATTTGGAATTGATCCAACAACAGTTAGTTCAATTGCTAGACAAATTAAAGACGCACATGATTTAGGTGTTCAAATTGGTATTGTTGTTGGTGGCGGAAACATTTGGCGTGGTAAAACTGCTTCTGAATTAGGTATGGATAGAGCTCAAGCTGACTATATGGGAATGTTGGCTACTATTATGAATGGTTTAGCAATTCAAGATGCTCTTGAACAAGTAAATGTTCCTACTCGAGTAATGTCTGCACTACTAGTTAATGAAGTGTGTGAGCCTTATATTAGAAGAAGAGCGATTAGACACTTAGAAAAAGGTAGAGTTTGTATTTTTGTTGGTGGCATTGGATCACCATATTTCTCAACTGATACTGCTTGTGTATTAAGAGCGGCTGAAATTGAAGCTAATGTTATTTTAATGGCTAAAAATAATGTTGAGGGTGTTTACTCAGCTGATCCTAGAAAAGATTTATCAGCTAAAATGTATGAAGAATTAACATTTAATGAAATATTACATAAAGATTTAGCAGTTATGGATTCAACAGCTGCATCTTTATGTAAAGATAATAGTTTAGAAATTATTGTTTTTAATATGAATAAATACGGAAATATTGTTAAAGCCATTAAGGGCGATAAAATTGGTACACATGTAAAAAAGTAAGGAGGATAATATGCAAGAACAAGCTAATTTAGAAATGTTAGAAACTGAAGAAAAAATGGATAAAACAATTGAAAGCTATAACCGTGAATTACAATCAATTAGAACAGGTAGAGCTAATCCACAACTTCTAGATCAAATTATGATTGAATATTATGGTGTTATGACTCCTATTCGTCAAGTTGGTCAAGTAACTATGCCGGAAGCTAGTCAATTATATATCAAACCATATGATAAATCAGTTTTAAAAGATATTGAAAAAGCAATTGAAAATTCTAACTTAGATTTACCACCACAAAATGATGGTCAAGGTATTAGACTTATAATTCCTAAGATGACAGAAGAAAGAAGAAAGGAATTAGTAAAACAAGTTAATAAGTTAGAAGAAGGTGCTAAAGTAGCTATTAGAAACATTAGAAGAGACGCTAATGAAAAAATCAAAAAATTAGAATTAACTGAAGATGATGAAAAAGGCTACTTAGAAGATGTTCAAACCTTAACTGATAAGAAAATTAAGGAAGTTGAAGTTTGTACAGCAAAGAAGAATGATGAATTAATGCACATTTAATATATCCCCTTATTTGGGGATTATGCAGGCATGGTTTAATGGTAGAACATCGGCTTCCCAAGCCGCTGGTACGGGTTCGATTCCCGCTGCTTGCTCCATTTTAAAATTAGCCCGTTAATTCGGGATTTTTTATTCGGGACATAGCTTAGCTTGGTAAAGCGCTAGCTTCGGGAGCTAGAGACCGTGAGTTCAAGTCTCACTGTTCCGACCAGTTGCGGTCATGGCGGAATTGGTAGACGCGTACGTTTGAGGGGCGTATGGTTTTGCCGTGCGAGTTCAAGTCTCGCTGGCCGCACCATTAGAGTTAAGTATAGCTGATACGAAAGTATTGGCTATTTTTTCTTTTTTAGGTATAAATACTGCAAATATTAATGATTTATATGGTATTTCTGCAATAAATATAGCAGTAGTAGTATATATATCATTTATATATAAATTTAAATCGTTAAATTATTATTAATCGTTAAACTACTACTTACTATATATAAATATACTTAAGAGAAGAAATATCAAATTTTATAAATACCACCACGTGACACGTGACGAACGTGACAGATTTTTGCAAATTAAAAACTCTAGCCTGCTAAACTAGAGTTCAATATTTATTACTGAGCCATCTTTGAAATTGAATTCGAGGTGGCTATCTTTATATACTTTTATGTTGATGATTGTTAAATTGAAGAGTTTATCGTTAAATTCTAAATTCAGTGTATCGGTAGCTTTAATATCATCGATGAATGCTTGAAGCTTAATCGATTGTCTATTCTTATCAACTTGTTCAGCTATAAGTTTATTGTATTCGTCTTGAGCTTTAGTAAATCTTTTTACCAGATCTACATATTCTTCCATGTAAGCCTCATATTTCATTTGTTTCTTTTCTTTGTTGAAAATGTGTTGGTCACATAAACCACTAACTACTAGCATTTCATTCTTGGCTTGTTCCATAGGCTTGGATAGATTAACATCTAGTAGTTTTTCTTTTACTAGAAGAAGATTTGAAATAAGAAGTTCTTTATCTTTAAGAAGAATGTTTAATACTTTTAAATAAGCATTTTTAATTTTTTCTTCATCAAGAGAAAGATGAAATATTGACGTTTTTATCATCAATGATTCCAGATTTGAAAATGTGCTTGATTTATAAAAATACAAAAGCAGTTTTTACAGCAAACATTAATTCAGTATTTGATATTTGTTGGTATACGTTATCTAGATTTATAGCAACCAATTCTGGTTCACTAGATTTAGACTTGAGTATTAATACTGAAGATTTTAGGTCAACACATATTGGTGTTTGTAGAGGTTGTGGTAGATATATGGAAATGAAATCTAATAGACAACTATACTGTAAAAGAGATGATTGTCAAAGAGATAGAAATAGAAGAAAACAAAAAGATTTTCAAAAAAGAAAAAGAGAAAACGCAAATTAATAATGGCGAAAATATACTTCATAAGGAGCAATGTAAAAGTTGCTCTTTTTATATAAAATATAAGAATTTGAGAAAAAATGAAAAACAACATGGAAATATTTGCCATATACTAGAGATTTTTATAAAAAAGTGATAAAATATGATTAATTATGATAACCATTGAAGCGAGGTAAATAATATGACAAATGATTACTCAAAGGCCATAGTTTTGCTAAGGTCAAAATTAAATTTGTCTCAGGAAGAATTCGGTAAGTTAATCGGAGCTTCTTTAGTTTCTGTCAGTAGATGGGAACGAGGCGAATTTAAGCCGACAAAGATTGTTAAGATTAGAATTGATGAGTTATTAGAAGAGAATCATATCGTTGTGAGAGAGGTGAAAGAATAATGGAATTTTTACATTTTAATGAGGATACAAGAGTTAAATTTCCAGCAACTGCACATTTTTTAAGACTGGGTTATGAATATCAATCTTTAAAGAATGCTCAAGTGGATTTTGAAACTAAAATTTTTATTAATAGATTTAAACCAGCCCTTGAGAAGATTAACAACAGGGAAATCACTGATGAAGAAATATATACATTAATCGGAGAACTAAATCTTTTATTAAAAAATAATGATCTAGGTAAAGAGTTCTACAATAGAATTATTTCATCAGAATATGATGTTAAAATTATTGATTTTGATAACATTAATAACAATGATTTTGCTGTTGTTGATGAATTACCATTTAGTATTAAGGAAGGAACTGAAGAAGGTTCTTTTAGACCAGATATTAATGTTTTAATTAATGGAATTCCTCTTGCTTTCCTAGAAGTTAAACATCCTAATAATTCAGGCGGAATACAAGTTGAATTTGAAAGAATGATTAATAAAAGATTAATGAATGATGATTACAAAAAATATTTTAACCTTATTCAAATTGTATCGTTTTCTAATAATATGGAATATGAAGAAGCGGATGATGATGTTGCAGAAGATGTGAAAGCTGGATCGTTTTATACTACTCCTAACGGATTTAATACCTCATTTTCTTTTTTTAGAGAAGATATACAAGGTTATCATTCAAAATATAAATTTAAGGATGTTTCTATAGAAAAGATTAAGGAAATAGTAAAAGATGGTGGCTATAACCCGGCCGAAACTGATACTCCTGAATTTGCTACTAATTTATTGGATACATCACCATGTAATAGGTTTATCACTTCTTTCTACGACAAAGATAGATTTATGTATATGCTCCATTATGGAATTATGTTTTTAACAGAAATTAAGAAAATTCATAATGGTACAACAAATAAAGATGAGGAAATCCCAATCAAGCAAAAACATATAATGAGATATCCACAATTTTTTGCTACAAGGGCAATCATCAAACGCTTAGGTGAAAAAGATAAAAATGGTATTATTTGGCATACGCAAGGTTCAGGTAAAACGGCTTTAAGCGCCTATTCAAATAGAATTATCAAAGACTATTTTGCTAAGAAAAAAATTAACGCTAGATTTTTCTTTATTGTTGATAGATTAGATTTAATGACTCAGGCAACAACTGAATTTACAAATAGAGGATTTAATGTTATTAACGTAAGTGATAAAAAAGAATTTGCTAAAGAATTAAAAAAGCCATTAGATGACAAAAATGAAGGTATAGGAACTATTTGCGTTGTCAATGTTCAAAAGCTAATGGAAGAATCGAAAATGCCTCATGTTGAGAATGAATATAATGTTAGGACTCAAAGAATATTCTTTGTAGATGAGGCACATAGAAGTTACAATGTTCATGGTGAATTTTTTAAGAATTTGATGACGTGCGATGACAATGGTATTTATATAGCCATGACTGGAACACCATTATTATCAAAAAAAGAAAGATCAAATCTAAAATTTGGCGATTATATTCATAAATATTTCTATGATAAGTCAATAGCGGATGGATATACTTTAAGAATAAAAAAAGAACAGATTGATACTACAGCTAAATCAGAAATTAGAAATAATCTTGAAATCGAAGATAAAAATTTAGATAGTGCAGATGTTTATGAATCAAATGATTATATTGAAGGTGTCAGCAAATATATAGAAAAGGATTTTAAAAATTTTAGATTAGTTAATACTGATAATTCAATTGGTGGAATGATAGTATGCCGTTCTAATCCTCAAGCTAAGAAGATTAATGAATGGTTTAAATTAAATAGCAAATTAACAACAGGGCTAGTAATGTCAGATAGTGAAAATAATGCTGAACAAAGTGAATTGAACAGACAAAATCAGATTAATTTCCGAGAAAATGGCTATCCTGATATTTTGGTTGTTCATTACATGTTAACTACTGGTTATGATGTCAAAAGGCTAAAGAAGATGTATTTACTGAGAGGACCAAAGGCTCAAAGTTTATTACAAACAATTTCTAGAGTTAATAGACCTTATAAAAGCCCAATGGGTAAAGTATATAAATATGGTTATATAGTAGATTTTGTAGATATTGAAAAAGAATACAATAATACATTAGATGCTTATATAAAAGAATTAGAAGATGACATTAATATTGACGACGATGATAACGTTTCATTATCTGGTCTGATTGTCGATAAAGAAGATATCAAGAAGAGATTTGATAAGCTTGTAAATGAATTAAAAATATTCATTAGCGAAGATAATATTGAACTATTTGTTCAAAAAATGGAATACTTCAATAAGGATGCTTTGCTAAAAATCAGAAAGTTGCTTCAAGGAATTAAGGATTGTTCTATAGAGTTTAAACTATCTAAAGCAACCGAATATTCTGCACTAATTAATGATGATAAAGTCAACAAGTACTTAAAAGCCGTTAATGATAGAATTTCATTCGTTAATATATCTACAAAGACAATTGATACTTTAGATATTATGAATAATGATGAAGTAATAAAAGTCATCTACGAATTCATAAAAACACGTATTATTGTATTAGATTTATCTAAATTTACATTATCCGATGATGATTATAATAAAGTTAAGGATGTTTTTGACAAACTTCAAAATGAAATTAAGAAAAATAAGAATAAAAAAGATATTAAAGTTCAAAAACTAGAGGATTTATTAAAAGCAATTTTTGATAAACTACAAGTGTTCGAATATGATTCTATAGATGAACTAACTGATGAGCTAAGAAAAGCATATGAAGAAGCTAAGAAAATAAATGAAGAAAATGAAAGATTATCTGCTTCTTATGGTGGAAGCTTTGCTTTTGTAAAAACATTAAGTGATGGAGTATTTGAAACTAATTTAGACAGATCATTAATTGAAAAAACACTTAAAGTAGTTTATGAAAATATAAAAGATACAATTTATGATGATGCTTTAGTAATTCAAGGAAAAAAAGGCTTTATTGACGCTACTAAAGCTAAAGTTACAAAAATATTGTTAAAAGAAGGATTATATAAACAAGTTAAGGATTCTTATGACGATATTTTAGAAATGTTATATGTCAACTTATTGTTATACAAGGAGAATATATAGTATGGCAAATTATACAGAATTAGAAAATAATATAAAATCAATAATAGATGATTTGAAAGGATTATGTTCTACAAATGGTCTATCTAATACAGCTGGTGAAGAAATAGTTGTTACATCTGTTTTTCTATATAAATTTTTAAATGATAAATTTATAGCAAATCTTAAGAAGTTTTCTAAAGATGTAGATGTATCATTTGATGAGATAATTAAGAATAAAGAAGATTATATGGATGCTTTTTATGATTCATATCCACAAGATGTAGCGTTCCAATATGAAGATACTATCGATTATTTGGTTAATTATGTATCAGATAATAATTTCTATAAAAAATTTGATGAGACACTAGTTAGAATTTCAAATTATAAGCAAAACGATGATTTTAGTGTTGATACAGCAGAAGGAACAAAGAAACCATTATTCACACCTTTAACCGACTATGTAGAACCTTCTAAAAGAAATGCATTTGTGAAAAGCATATTCTCATATATAACAAGAGATAGATTTGATTTTGGAGAAGCCTTTGAAAGCAATTATGATTTCTTTTCAACAATTTTTGAATATTTAATATCAGATTACAATGTTGCAAGCGGTAAATATGCAGAATATTTTACTCCTCAAGCTTTATCAAAAGCTATAGGCCAAATATTAGTCGGAATGTCTCCTATTGAAGATACAATCTATGACGTTTACGATCCAAGTGCTGGTTCAGGTTCATTGGTATTACATTTAGCAAATGAATTAGGTGATGGAAAATTTGGTAATAAAGCTAGAGTTTATACGCAAGATATATCACAAAAGTCATCAAGAATCTTGAGAATCAATATGCTTTTAAATGGTTTAAAAGAGTCACTTACCAACATTATTGAGGGCGACACTCTTGTTAGTCCATCGCATTATAAGGTAAAAGGCGATAATTCATCAGGATTAAAGCAGTTTGATTTTATTACTTCAAATCCTCCGTTTAAGACAGATTTTTCATCTACAAGGGATAATATTGAGAATCTATGGAGTTCTACTGATAGATTTTTTGCAGGAGTACCATCCATTCCTAATAAGAAAAAAGAATCAATGAGCATATATTTGTGCTTTATTCAGCATATTCTATATTCGTTAAAAGAAAACGGAAAAGCTGCAATTGTAGTGCCTACTGGTTTTATCACTGCACAAAGTGGTATAGAAAAATCGATTAGACAAAGGATTATTGATAGGAAGTGGCTGAAAGGTGTTATTTCAATGCCATCTAATATTTTTGCAAATACAGGAACAAATGTATCTGTATTATTCATTGATAAATCCAATCAAGCAGGCGAAGTATTATTTATGGATGCGTCCAAGATGGGAACAAAAGTAAAAGTTGGTAAAAACCAAAAAACAGTTTTATCTGATGAAGAGTTGAATACAATCGTTAATACTTTTGTTAAACATGAAGTAGTTGAGGATTTTTCAATTTCAGTTACATATGACCAAATTAAAGAAAAGAATTATTCATTCTCGGCTGGACAATATTTTGATGTTAAAATTGAATATATTGAAATGACGCAAGAAGAGTTTGAAGCAAAAATAAAATCATATGAAAATGAATTAGATAGGTTATTTGCTGAGGGTGATGAACTTAATAAACAAATAAAAGAGCAGTTGGGGAAATTGAAATATGAAGAAAGAGATTGAGTACGAAATATTAGATTCGCATGTTTTTGTTACAAAATTAGCTGGATTTGAACATTCCGAGTATATCCAGGAAAATGAAACCACTGAAAAAATAAATGATGACGATATTCCGTTAGTTCAAGGCAAAAATATTCGTAATGGAAGATTTGTAGAAAAATATGATTATTATATAAAAAAAGAAATTTCAGATAAATTAACAAGAAGCAAACTTACTAAGGATTGTATTCTTATTCCATATGTAGGTAGTAATTTGGGAGAAGTTGGGATATTTTATCATAAATATGACTGCCAACTTGCAAGTAATATCGCAAAAATAGAATTAAGAGATAATACTTTTGACTTAGAATTTTTAAAATATTATTTACAAAGTCCATTAGGACAGGCGTTTTTATTTCAATCGAAACAAGGATCTGCACAGCCGAATATTACAATGGAAGCAATAAGAAGGACGAATGTTGCAAAATATGATTATACATATCAACTTAAAATTGCTAAAGTATTGAAATTAATAGATGATAAAATAAATATCAATAATCGTATAAACGATAATTTATGCTATTGATATTTGACCATTCATAAGCATAGGAAGAAGAAATTCACGTAGACTTTCTAGTTTTTCAATTTCTTCTTGATGTTTTTCAATAGCGTACAGATACTAATTTAATTGTAGAAGCAAAGTTCTATCTTTTGGAACGATTATTTCAATGTTTTCCACATCAGATTTACTAATGAATTTTACTATAGAACCTGCAGAGGCTTTCTTAAATTTATTCACAAGTTTTAAAGAAGCCATATATAAAGTACCATAAAATATTTCATCATTTGGAATTAATACATATGTTCTTTGATAAGCATTAAATTCACCGCTATAATGCTTAACATTAAAATCTCCATTTCCAGCTATTAGAATAGAATGGCCAGAGAATGCCGGAACATCACATCTTAATGTTTCTCTTGAACAAGTAAAGAACTTATATTTACCATTATTACATCCAAAGTTAGCATCTTGTTTACCAGTTTTAACTTCCAATAAGTCTTTACAGTAAATTCTATGGTAGTTTTCTGCAAAGTTTTCATCAGTTGATTGTTGCATAAAATAATGATCATATATGTTTTCGACAAGTTGCTGTAAATTATCGTTTATATTATAATTATTTAATAAATTCTTGACGGCGGAATTTGAATATAGGAGTGCCGTCTCTTTCAAAAATAAATCTCCTAAGAAGGAGAAATTAATGAAAGATAAAATTATTAATGATGTAATTCAAGCAATGATGCCACACTTGAATTGCAATCAAATTAAATTATTAAATGATGTATTAGTTGCATCACTATGTGGTAAGAAAATAAGAAGTGTTGTTGAAGATAAAATGGATGAAGCAAATCTAATTGATTCTTTTATATCTGCAAAAAGAGTAGAAGGATTATCTGAGAAATCACTTCATTATTATCAAAAGACTATCGAAACTATGAATCGGCAAGTTAATAAACCTATTCAAGAAATCTCTACTGATGATTTAAGAAGCTATTTATCATATTATCAAGAGCAAAATAAATCAAGCAGAGTGACGATTGACAACATAAGAAGAATATTAAGTACATATTTTTCTTGGTTAGAAGATGAAAATTATATTATTAAAAGTCCTATTAGAAGGATTCATAAGATTAAATCAGCAACTGTGGTTAAAGAGGTTTATTCTGATGAATCATTAGAAAAAATGAGAGATAATTGTTCATCTATAAGAGATCTGGCACTGATAGATATTCTTGCATCTACTGGAATGAGAGTAGGAGAATTAGTTTTGTTGAATAGAAAAGATATTGACTTTCAAGAACGAGAATGTAAAGTTTTAGGTAAGGGAAATAAAGAAAGAATTGTATATTTTGATGCTAGAACTAAGATACACTTGTTAGAATATCTAAATGTTAGAAAAGATGATAATGAAGCTTTATTTGTGACATTGAATGCTCCATTTAATAGGATAACGATTGGTGCAATAGAATTACGAATAAGAAATTTAGGAAAAGAGCTAAAAATAGATAAAGCTCATCCACATAAATTTAGAAGGACTTTAGCTACAAAAGCTATTGATAAAGGAATGCCAATAGAGCAACTACAGGTTTTATTAGGGCATAAAAGAATAGATACAACATTGCAGTATGCAATGGTGAATCAAGCGAATGTAAAAGCGTCGCATAAGAAGTATATAGGTTAGGTGAGGAATATGAAGAAAGTTAAACTTGGAACAGTTTTGGATGTAAAACGAGGAACTAGCCTTTCGGGTAAGCACTATGCCACATCAGGAAAATATATAAGGTTGACTCTTGGTAATTTTAAGTATCCAGATTGTGGATGGAAAGATAATGTATCAAAAGACGATATATATTTTGTTGGACCTATCAAAAAAGAATTTATACTAAATAAAGGTGATATTATTACTCCTTTGACAGAACAAGTTAGAGGACTTCTTGGTAATACCGCCACAATTCCAGAAAGTGGTAAATATATACAAAGTGGTGATATCGGGTTAGTTATACCAAATGAGGACGAAATAGATAAACGCTATTCTTATTATTTATTATCATCAGGAGTTGTTAAAAAGCAATTGGATGCAGGTTCACAGCAAACTAAAATCAGACATACTTCACCTGATGCAATAAAAAATTGCTATGCATATATTTTAGAAAAAAAAGATCAAATTAAAGTTGCTAGGATGTTAGATTTTATCAACAAAAAAATAGATATCAATAATCGTATAAACGATAATTTACAACAATTGATTTTGAGTATTTATAATCAATGGTTCTATAAGTTTAATTACCCAAACTCATGTAAAACTAATAACAATAATCCAATTAATATTAATGAGAACTTTTGCAAAACACTACCAGATGGATGGAAAATAGAAACTTTAGCAAATAATTCTCTTTGTTCATTTATTAATGTTGGCGTAGATAGGTTTATAACTAAAAACTATCTTGCAACTGCCAATGTAAACGGCTATGAAATAACTGATGGTGATAATATTAATTATGAGAATCGTGAATCTAGGGCAAATATGCAACCATCTTTAAATTCAGTTTGGCTAGCTAAGATGAAAAATAGTATTAAACATATTTTCATATCTAAAGATGCAAAATGGATGGTTGATAAATATATTTTCTCAACAGGATTTACTGGATTTCAATGTACAGATGAATCGTTTCCATATATTGCTAGCTTAATAATGCAAGATTATATTGAAATCACAAAAGATACTTTAGCGCATGGAGCAACCCAAGAAAGTGTTAATAACGATGATTTTGATTTAATTCCTGTGATAATTCCATCTAATGAGGTATTGCAAAAATATAGTAAGATAGTTGGCCCATATTTCATTAAAATGAATCAAATCATGCGAGAAAACCAACAATTATCAAAATTAAGAAATGAACTTTTACCATTATTAATGAATGGTCAGGTCTCGCTAATATAAATTATCGTTTATATTATATTTAAAATAAGGAGGCTCATTATGACTAATGCAGACAAAATAATATATCTAAATCAAATAATGTTTGGCAAAGACAAGTTGAAATACAATGGGCCAAAATCCTTGTATAAATACCGTCCATTCGATAAGTATTCTTTTGACATGCTGGAAAATGAGTATTTGTATTTATGCCCTGCTGAAAAAGAAGACGATGAAACTGAATGCATGACTACTGTTGATTTTGAACGTTTGATAGATTTAAAAACCAATAATCTAAAAAGAGAATGTGTTAATCAGATAATAGAGTTCATTAAGCCTTATTCTAGTGAAGAAACTTATGAAAATGCTAAGAATAAAATATTAGCAATTACTAAAAAAAATGGAACGGTTCCAGCAAATTTTATGTTAGATTTATCATTAGAACTTCAGGAAATGGCTCCAGAGTATAAAGAGATAATAGCACAATTAGTCAATTGGATTGTTGGAATACCTGAAATGCTTGATAAACCAGAAATAAGTAGTCAATTAGAACCACTTTTCTTAACCGCATATAATGCTAGAAAAGAGACTGGCATATGCTCTTTGGCAGAATCAAAAGATATAGATTACATGTGGGAAAACTATGCAAATGGGTATAGTGGATATTGTATAGAATATGATTTAAGTAAATATGAATTAGCTAATAATGTTTTACCTGTAATTTATCAAGATGATAGAGAAACTAATATTATTATGCAGTTGGTAGGTTCTTTTATAGGTCAGATGATTACAGGTTTTTCAAATGGACAAATTCAAGCTGATTCTTCCCATTTTATTAGATTGTTTTTGACTAAATATAAAAAATGGGAATATCAAAAAGAATGGAGATTTATAGGGCATGTAAATGATAAACCAAAATCTCCTAAAATTAAATGTATATATTTAGGGAAAAATATCAGTAAGGAAAATGAAAAAGCAATTACCGAGTTTGCCTTAAATCATAATATAGAAATAAAATATAATTAAACGAGTAAGGGAGGTGTATTAGATATGGCTAGCATTCCAAAGATTTTTCATTCTTTAGAAAAAAGAGAAATGACTTTGTCTGAATATGAAAAGTATATGAATGAACACCCATATCATTCAAGCATAAAAGCTATTAGATGTGTTGAATGTGGTGATGCTATTGTATATTGCAATGGCTTTTATAATGCTGCATATTTTAAACATTCTCCGACTCATGAAGGTCATGGTTATTGTTCACTTTATCATGAAGGAACAGAATCTAAAACATATGAATCCTTAATTAGAAAGAAATTTTTTAAAGAAGAAGATGTTTCTTTAAATTTTGAATTAAAGTATCAAGATGGTTCATGGAAGAGTTTGATTACTATTCCACCTTTTAGTAGACAAGATCTTGATAATAATACTAAGAACGATACTAAAATTGTTATTAATGAAACATATAACTCTAATATTATAGTTCCAATCGATAATAATCATTTTAAACCGGGCGAGCTAAAACGAATTGGATTAAATAGATTCCCATCTAGTGTAAAAATTAAAATTACAGGGAAATCAACAAGTCGTGATATGAGTTATACAATGGATGGATTTATACCTAACGAACAGATTTATTCTAGTTTAATATTACAAAATTATATTGGTGATTATAATTCAAGCATTAACTTGAAAAATATAAAGATGTTTGTATGTAAAAAACTAGGTGGAAAAATCTATACAGGTAGACATTATTTAGTCTTTGCTCATGAAAATTACGGATTGCATATTTCAAATGATGTAAGAAAAGATATTTCAATAATTAAACTTGAATTAAAAAATGATACTTACTTTAATTATTCAGTTTATGATATTGTCTTTAATAAAGTTACAGAAGCAACAGAAAGTTTCTGTACTAATAGAGGCTGTGAATTGGTGGAAAAAGATGATGCAGTTATTTTATGGCCACCAATGAATTCTATTGGTAATTATAAGTACTATAAAAATAATGAAACGAAGATGTTTATTGCTTTTGAAAATGAATCAGATGCTTTGGAATTATATGAGCATGACACATCATATTTATATTTTAAAGTTCAAAACATTAATGCAACACCTTTCTTTGTAATGCAATTCAACGGTACTATTGCTGACAAGAAATTTGCAACTTTTGATTATTTAAACGATACATCGATTAATTTAGATAAAACAAAAAATAATTATATTTTTAAATCAGGCTTTTTGAATGAAAAGATAGATTCAAATCAGGTGAAAATTAAGAAGAATGATAAAGTGTTGTCAATCAAATCTAGCCTAGAAAGAACCATGTATCAATTAGATAAAATTGTTTCTACCATTGATATAAATCGATTAAAAAATGCTATTTGGTATTCTAAAAAATATGTTTCTTTAAGGGATATTGATTTTGAGTATTTAATTAATAAATTTCAAGATAATGAATTTGTTGTTGAATATCTTGATATGTGTACATGTACTAAAAAGATAAAGAAAGCTGCTATTGAATTGCTAATGGAGGTTTAATGTATGAATTTACTAGAATTGAATGATGATGAATTAAAATCTTTTTTAGAAGATGGCATTCCTCTAAATTTTTTGAGGGATATTTATGTTAATACGCCAAAATTAGCTCAAAAATTAAAAGGGTTTAGACCGAATAAAGCAGCTCAACAAGTTTTGGTGAATACCTCATATACTCTTATTAGAAATCAAAAAGATGTTAAATTGATTGGAATATTAACAAAATACTATAATGACTATAACTTGGAAATTAAAGAGGCTCAAAAAAAATATGAGATGCAAGGATATAGCGAAACTATTGCTATGGCAATGTCAATCGAAGAATCAACGAATGAGATTTTTAGACCAATTTATTTTAAATTAGAGCACTTCGATGAAACTATGCAAAAAACGATTAATGAAAACATTAATATGCTTTCTTTAATAAAAACAATTAGTTCTGATACTACTAGAGATTCTTTAAAGAAGGAATTGGATAAACTAAATAAGAGTATTGAAGTTCAATTAAAATCAATAAATGATAATGTTGAAAAATTAAAAAAACAGATATCTGAATATAAGGTGGCTAATGAAAGTTTAAAGGATGACTTAATAGAAACAAAGCAAGCTATTGGCAATATAAATAATGAAGATTTAAGACGCTCAATCGAAGAGGTAAATAAGAAATTCGAAGTTACTATAAAAAAAGAAAGAGAAGCCATTGAAAAGAAAATAGAACGTTTGGTTCAAAATGATGTTGTTATGAAATTGCAAGATCAAATTGATTTTTTAAAGCAATCTATTGAAAAATCAAATAACCAAAATTCTCCAAGAACATATTCTATTAATATATTTGAAAACCAAGAGTATGAAGAATTTGATGAATACTTATCTGAAAATATCGGGGATATAATCGAGAGCATTGCAAAAAATAGTGAATTTGATGCATTAAGAGAGTATTTAGTAGAAATCATTTATTCTAAGAAACCAATAATTGTTTCGGAAAAAAACTATGAATTATTAGCAAATATTATATCTTCAATAATCACAGGTGGAAATTATTATGAAATCATAGCTGAAGATAATTGTGACTTTGGAGAGTTAATATCAGAAGTTGATAATTTAAAAAGAACTTCTAATAATAAGGTGGTTGTATTTAAGAATATTATTAACGTTCAAAGTTATCAAAGAGTATTAGACTATATTAAGACAAGACCATTTAATGAAAAATTTCTTTTTGTAATTTCTTATGATAGAGAAATACAATTTTTGGCTCCAGAAATTCTAGATGATTTTAATTTCTTCATTGGAAAATTTGATTCAAAAAAGATTTTATATAAATATGCTTATTCATTTGAAAATGATAATAGGCAAGCAATAACAAATGGAGAATTTGATAAGACATTGAATTCACTTGAGTTAAGTTTAGATAACAAAGAAATTATGAATGTAAAGTACTATGGCTTATTGATTTATTCAATTATTCCGTTTAAATCAATTCATGATTCGTTAGATGTGGAAGACTTGATTAATATGATCATGAATCAAACTATTCGTTCAAAATGTGAGGCGGTTCTCCATGATTAATTACTACACATTAGAACGAATGTATAAAACTATAGCTGAAGATTTAAAAATAGAAAACTTTGGCAACGAACCTATTAATGATTTTCATAATAGGATTATTTACTCTGCAATTGGAAGATGGATTATGCAGCTTTTTGCAGATAGAGATTTTGAGGATGAAGATTTGAACCAAGTTTCTAAATCTCATGTTACAATTTCAGCTTTAGATGTTTTAGCATCATATAAAAAAGTGGATAATGAACTTTTATCATATTTTGTAGATGATAAAAGGTTAATAAATGATATAGAAGATATATATGTTGCTTTAGGTTATATAAATTCTGGTAATTATGCTTTTAAATATCCAATATATAAAAATAGGGTATCTTTCTGTAAAAAGACTCTTGTAATTGATTTGGATTCAAATGCAAAGAAAATGCGAGGCCTAGGTTTATGGGGGAAGTATGATGAATCGATTGATATGCCAATTGATAATTTTTTGTTAAATAATTCTGATTCATTAACTGTGTTTAAGAATTTGTCAGCAAAATTGAGTTATTCAGATTTTAATTCTAATCTTGGTAAAATTGAAGTATATAACGTAGATAAAAATAGATGGGATTATTTTAGTGAAAAAAAATACGTCTACGTATGAATATTATATTTTAAAAATTGATGACGGATTAGATTATCAGCTTCTAAGAAGAATAGATGGAAATTACTATTCTGCATCAATTCCTGTTATTTATACTAAAAAATCAAATGACAATATTTTTGTTCATGAGGTTTGGAGATTAATATTAGGATTATGTTCTTATAATGGTAAACCAGTTTCATGCACTATAAGTAATTATGGAGATAAAGGGATTAAGTTTTCATTTGGCGGATTTATACTACCATTTTTTGAATATGCTATTATAAAATGCATGGCTTGGCCATTAGATAATGCAAATGGGATTAATAATTTTGTAACTAGTATTTCAATGAAAGATTCCATTATCAAACTTTTGTCTCATTTATCAATAAATATTGTGGAAAAAGGAGGTAATTAATATGTCTACCAATTTAGGAATAAAGAAAACACATCAATTAATGAAGGATAGACTAGTTGATTACATTACAAGTCAATATTTTGGCGATAATCAGCTTTTATTAAATGCATCTGATGAACTCTTAAATAAGGAAGGAAATCTTTTCCAAAAGCCATATATTGAATCTACTCCATCGTATTTGAAGGTTAAAAATGGAATATTAAATTCAAGTATTAATGAAGATATGAAAAAATTCTTCATTGGACTTATAGATAAGAGATTAGGTGTTTTTGAGACTCCTTTTAAGCATCAAGTTGATTCTTTAGAAAAGTTTACACAAGGAAGGAATTTATTTGTTGCGACAGGTACTGGTTCTGGTAAGACTGAGTGTTTTATGTGGCCAATGATTTATAAATTGGTTAATGAAGCTATTCATTCTTCTGAAACGTGGAAAAAACGCGGAGTAAGAACTATTGTTATTTATCCGATGAATGCTCTAGTATCTGATCAAATATCAAGATTAAGAAGAATCATTGGTGATAGAAATGGTGGTTTTATTGGATTACTAAATGAATTTGCTTCAAATGCAAGAAGGCCACAATTTGGAATGTATACTGGTAGAACCCCTTATGCAGGTGATAAGCCAGTAAAAAAGAATAATTTAGATATTGCTGAATCATATGAGAATAGTTATTTAGTTAAAGAAGATTTAACTGAAGAACAAAAAGCAGAACAACAAAAAGATATAGATGGTTTAATCAAAATAAACAAGTATCCTTCTAAAAATATCGAGGCATTAGTTAGAAGTCTAAGAGACAATGATTTAGAACATTATGATTCGACTAATGATGCAGAATTGTTATTAAGATATGAAATGCAAAAGCATACCCCAGATATTTTAATTACCAACTATTCCATGCTTGAATATATGCTTATTAGAACCGTTGAAAGTAATATTTGGAAAGAAACAAAAGAATGGCTTAATCTTTCTAAAGATAATAAGCTTTTAATCATTATTGATGAAGCACACATGTATTCTGGAGCTAGTGGTGGCGAAGTTGCACTATTAATCAGGCGATTATTCTCGAAATTGGGTATCTCAAAAAATAAAGTTCAGTTTATTCTTACAAGTGCGAGTATGCCAAATGAAACAAAAGAAGATATGAATTATATTAGAAAATTTTCTTCAAATCTTTCTGGTTGCGAAGAAGATTCTTTTGAATACTTATTTGGTGAAAGAGAAATAATTAAAGTTGAAAATGAAGTGCCATTTGATATAGAAAAGCTTGCAAATCTCGAACTTGATTCAACTATATTGAGTGGTGAAACCATTGACAAAAATATTAAGTTGTTTGCAAAAAGAATCTTTAATGAAGATATAAATATAGACTCTCAAGTTTGGTTATACAAGAACCTTACTCGTTATGCACCTTTTGTTGCACTTCTTGAAGCTTGTCGAGGTAAGGCTACTTCATATGATGAACTTCAAAAATTGGCTGTTAAAGAAATCTCTGAACGTGGTAACAAAGCATTTGAGAATTTATTATTATTAGCTCCTTTAGCAAAAGATGAAGGGGGCAATGTAATCTTTCCTGCAAGAATTCATTTATTTTTTAGAGGCCTTAATGGTATATATGCTTGTTTAAATCCTAAATGTAATCATAAGCATGAAGGCGATGATATAAGCTTAGGTTCATTATTTGTAAATAATAGAGCTCAATGTCCGTATTGTCATTCAAAAGTATATGAATTGGTTAATGATAGACGTTGCGGTGCATTATATATAAAAACTTTTGTAAATCGAAATTCAATTCATGATACAAAGATAAATTGTTGGAATAAAAAAGGAATTGATGAAAACAATGAATTAGTAGAATTCCCTTTATTCATCCTTCCAAAAGATTATTGTATAGCAAACAGGCCCAAAAATACTGAATTAGCTTACTTTGATTTCGTTTCAGGTAAATTATATCCTAATGAAATAAATAGTGATACATGCATTAAAGTTTTGAGAAGTAGTGCAAGCGATGACGAAAATGTATCTTTTAAAGTTTGTCCACATTGTGAGAAGAAATTTAGCTTTATTGGTTTAAGTGACTTTAGAATTAAAGGAAATATTCCTTTTTATAATTTAACTAAGGCACAATTTGATGCTCAACCAATGACAAAAGAACCAACAAAATTTGTTCCAAATGGCGGCAAAAAAGTGCTATTATTCTCTGACTCAAGACAATCAGCTGCTGTTTTGGCTAGAGATATGACAAAAATTGCTGATATGGAATCATTTAGAAAGGCAATTTATCTTGCTATGAAGAAAATATATTCTTCTGGTAATACTAAAGAATTTCCTTTAAATTATCTTTATCCTGCATTTGTTGAAGTATGTATTGAAAATAAATTAAGATTTTTCTATGGAAGAGAATTAGATAAATTTGAAGAAGATAAGCAAAGATTAACAAGATTGTTAGATAGATATAAGAGACTTGGACGCGAGGTAGACTATTCGAGACTTCAAAGCGAATTAAATACTCCTTGCCAAATGTATCAAGCTGATTTAATTGAGTTATTTTGTAGTCCAACTTTTAATTTTCATAATTTAGGACTTGGATATATTGCACCGGTTGATGAAAAAGTTGATGATGTTTTGTTTGATTTAAATGACAGCAGAATAACACAGGCTGAATTTGGAAAAATCTTTGTTGCTTTTGTGGCTCAAACTTGTACTGACGCCTTTTCTTTTGATAATACAGTTCCTGAGAATGTTAGAAAAGAAGTTAAATATATCAAAGGAAATAGATATGGATTTAATAAATATGATACATATATAAATGATAAAATTAGAACTAAATATCCTGATCTATATGAAAAGCTGTACTCAGAACTAGTAGAAAATTTTTATAGAAAAGAAGATGAAAATTATTTTCTTAATCTTCAATTTGTAAAAGTAGTTTTAACTGACAATGAGAATTCAGAATGGTATAGATGCAAAAAATGTGGAAATATTTTGCCTTTTGAAATTGATAATTGTTGTTTGATTTGTGAATCTTCACATATTGAAAAGAAAAACATTAATGAATTAAAGCAAATTTATTATTGGAGAAATCCAATTATTAGCGATGAAAATATTAAATCATTAAATACAGAGGAGCATACTGCTCAATTATCATTTAAAGATCAAAAAATTGAAACATGGGCTAAGACGGAAGATTATGAAATGAGATTTCAAGATGTCAATGTGGAAAAGATAACTACTACTCCAATAGATATATTAAGTTGCACGACTACGATGGAAGTCGGTATTGATATTGGTTCATTAACTGCTATTGGATTAAGAAATGTTCCGCCTTTAAGAGAAAATTATCAACAAAGAGCCGGAAGAGCTGGTAGAAGAGGATCATCATTGTCAACTATTTCTGTATATGCACAAGGTGGCCCTCATGATACATATTATTTCAATTCACCAGACAAAATTATTAAAGGAAAGCCTAGAAAGCCTTGGATAGACATAAATAGTGACAAGATTATTTATAGACATTTTTCACTTATTATGTTCACAAAATATTTTGAAAATAAGAAGGAATCATTATACACAATATCAACAAAAGATTTTAAAGAAATATGTAATGATTTTTATTCTTTTGTTAATAATATATCATTTTCAAATGAAGAAATAATTGAATTATTTGTTGGACATGACATTAATAATTTCAAGAAGAAGTTAATAGAAGAACTTAAGGATTTCTTATCTAGTAAGGATGATGAAAAATCGTTATTATTTGATGATTTATTTTCAACAGGCATTTTACCTACATATTCATTCCCACTAGATGTTATTGAATTTAATATTGAAGGTCCTGATGGAAAAACAAAATTAGCGCCTCAAAGAGGTATTGATGTTGCTATAAGTGAATATGCGCCTGGTCGAACAATTGTAGTTGATAAGAAAACTTATAAATCAGCCGGCATTTATTCGCCAGTTAGACATAAAGATCAAGAAAACTTCTATAGACCTGCAGAACCATATTTTAAAGAAGAAAACGGATTTGTTAAATACATTTATAGTTGCAGCAATCCTATATGTGGATGGTTTGGTAAGGAGATGCCAACTGATGGTATGTGTCCTTTCTGTGGTCAACCTTTATCTGAGGAAGAAAAGAAAGAAATGATTATCCCTTGGGGATTTGCTCCACTTAATGCAAGAGATATTCCTGAGAGTGAGGCTGATTCTGAAATGACATATGCGGATGATCCGTGTTATTCAGCCACACCTTCAAATGATTTAACAAGTACGAAATATAAAAATCTTAAAATTAGTAACAGAAAGAATGAAGAAATACTTATCTTAAATAAAGGTAATGATTCAGAAGGCTTTGATGTATGTAGACATTGTGGTGCTGCACAACCTCATAGTGATAAGTCATTGAGGGAAAATGGAATAGGAGCACCATTTACTAACGCTGGTAATAGAGTTTCTTGCAATCATAAATTTGTAGACGAAGGTGTATATCTTGGAACTGGTTTTAGGACTGATATGTTCTTTATGCAAGTTGAAATTGATATGAGTAGAGTTACTGATAATCCTGTAGTATTAAAATCTGCAGCTATTACACTTTGCGAAGCAATGAAACTTGCTACAAGTAGAATATTAGATATTTCGTATAATGATTTAACTATTGGTACTAGAACAAGAAGTAATGGAAGCAAAAAGTTTATAGATATATATTTTTATGACAGTTTATCTAGTGGTGCTGGGTATTCAACACAAATTGAATCTTTCTTGGATGATATTTTCAACGATACATTAGAAATATTATGTAACGATGATGATAGAGATATTTGTAATTTCTGGAATCAAAGAATTCAAGGAATGTTTAACAAAAAATTAGCACACGATTTCTTGATTTATATTACAAAGAATCAATTACCAGAAGATTTTAGTGAAAATGAAACTCGAAATATTACTTTGCCTTTAGTCAATATATTGGCTAATGAAAACAAAGATTCTTGCTCTATTTCAGGTAATTCATTACTTATTCAAGGAACATCTTATTTGATAATTCCAGCTTTTAAAAAGAGTAATTTGAAAACTATAACAGATTTTGAAATATTAGAAGAATTGCCATCTTTAGTTGAAAGAATTATAAATGCATAGGTGATAGGTATGAAAAAAAGTATTATTTTGCTCATTATCTTATTTTTGATTTCATTAACATCTTGTGGCAAATCAGATAATTCACCAACTCAACCAATTACTGATGAGCCTAGTACAACAATTACTACTCCATCAGATGATAATCAAACAACTAAGGAAGATGAAACTGCCAATATGAAATTAACATTAAAAATAAATGATATAGAATTAGATGTACTATGGGCTGATAATGACTCAGTAAAAGCTTTGAAGAATCTTGCTAAAGATGGATTAACTATAAATATGAGTAAGTATGGTGGATTTGAGCAAGTAGGAGCTATTGGTTCTACATTACCATCATCTGATACTAGAATAACTACTAGTCCAGGAGATATAGTTTTATACTCATCAAACCAAATAGTAATATTCTATGATTCTAATACTTGGTCTTATACGAAATTAGGCCACATCAATTTATCTAAAAGTGAATTGACTGATTTACTTGGTGATGAAGATGTTGTAGTCTTACTAAACTTGAAATAAACGATAACAGAACTAAGGGGGAAGGTATGAAGGAACCTAGCATAGAATTAATTAAGGCTTTAAAAGCTCTAAAAGATGAAATACCAGCAGATCAATTCAATAACGTTTTAAATGGCTTAGGGGTAGATTCGAAAAGCTTTGAAGATAGAATTAAAGGGCTTGAGCGCGAATATGAATTTATTGGAGATTTATACATATGCAATGTTTGCAAAGATATAATTCCAATCGATGAAGAATTCACTACAAATATTGGAGAAAAATCGTGCGATGCAATTATTACTTTAAAAAATGATAAAAAAATAATGGTTGAAATAAAATCGACATCAAAAGATGAATATAGTATTTCTAGCGGTAATTTTAATAGTAGAGTTGAGTGGGCAAGAAAAAATGGTTACGAATTATATTTTGCAATTAATTTATTTAATTATTGGGCATTATATTCAGCAGACCAATTAATACAGTGGAATCGTAAGATTACATTAAATAATTTTCCCGAATCCTTATTATCAGAAGTGTTTAATATTGTTTACTTTATGTCTACAAATAAGATTAAATTTATTTCAACATACTCAAGTAATTCATCACACGAGAATCTTGGAATAAAAGATATAGAAACTGACTCATATTTAATAAAGGAAGAATTTTATGTTAATGATGAACTAGTGAAAGAGGTTACAACTACTGACAATAACGGCTTACCTTTGGTGCTATTATCTGCTGAAATAAGACTTCGTTGTTCTAGAAAAAATCTAAAAATCAATGATTTTTCGACTAAAACAATTTATGAACTTGATTCTAATAATTCGTTTTGTTCTCTAGATATAATCAAAACTACCATTTCAGAAATGAGTGGGACATCACTAAAAAACAAGTACAATTCGTTTTTGAAAATGATTTCTAAAAAAGATAACAGGGATAAAATTAACATTTGGTTAAATGAATTAGTCAAGCTTTTACGAATGACTCCATATATTTTAATGCCTGCTTCAAAAAGCAAGGAAAATGATTAATATTTAGTTTTTTTTATGATTTTAAAAAAAGGCCTATGACTTATATGATTGTTCGTTAGTCTCTATTTTGATGTAACTAGATACTTAGGAGGAATAACATGGAATTTAAAGAATTTATTGAAAAACTTAATAGCGATGATAAAAGAACATTTGAGAAGTATTCTAAAATTAGAGGCGTTCAGCAATATAGAATTATATTTGAAGCATTGAATAAAGTTGATTCTAATGTTAAATTTGCCGACGTCAATTCATTTGTTATCCTCGATAAGGCAATAAAAGATGTTCTATTTAAATATTTAGGTACTTTAGAGGAATATATTAGAAATGATATTTTACTGAGGTTTGATTTTGATCCAGAAGCTGAACTAAAGAAACCAGAATATCATTATTTTAAGGGACTGCCAAAGTGTATTAGAAAGACTAATCCAGCGGAAGAAATAACAGAGTTTTATAAAAAGTTTGCTTTAAACTTTGGAGATTTAGTGTCTTTTATAAAAGATTATGATTCACAAACTTATGATACTAGCAAATTAGATTTTATAATAAATCTAAGAAATAGTGTAATGCATCACTCACCTTTGTTATTTGATTATAATTTTGAATCGACCATTGAAGAAACACTAAAAGGAATAGGTGCTTTAGTTGAAATGCTACCATCTGATTATAAAGATGGATGTATCAAAAATCTTAAAGTACCTAACCAAAAGACGAAAGAAAGTATAGCAAGTGCTTATTATAAGTTCTTGCTATATAAGGAGGATTGATTTTTATGTGTGATTATGTAAAACCAAAGGAACTAGAGATTCCAAGAGATACATTTAATAATTGGATTAATAGTGTTCAAAAATATATAAAAAAGAATTATAAAATTACTTTTTCACACTCTCCAATTGGTAGTGGTAGTAGAAATATGGTAATTAGAAAATGCAATGAGAATTTCTTTGATTTAGATTTCCAAATTGTTATACAATCTATTCCAAATAATTATAATTGGAATAGAGACTGTAAAGAATTTAAAGATATATTTAGAACTACATTTGATAAGTTTAAACCAAAAGGATTCAGTTTTTGTGAGGATAGCACTCAAGCCTTAACTACAAAAAATATTAACAAAGGATATGGCTTTGATATCATTATTACAACATATGATGAAGACGGTAATTTCTATATTCTTTATAATAAGAAAAACACTAATAATGCTAATAACGAAGATTATGAATGGGCTAAAAGAAAAGATATGAATAAATATCGTGAAAGATTAAGCCTAGTTGAAGGCCCTGAAATGTGGGAGTATCTTCGAAAAGTATATAGAAAGAAACGTCACGATCATAAAGATGATGTTGAACCAAATAAGAAGAAATCCTATCAATTGTTAAATGAATCAGTCGTAGAAACATTAAAACATTTCGGTATTAGATTCCAATGATTTAAAAAAGATGATATAATATGCTTGTAACAATTTTCTGATTGTTGACCGTCCTGGTTTGACCAGAGGAGGTTGTTACAATGTTTGATTTAATATCAAAGGAAGAAATTCGTAAAATTGTAATCGGATTAATAGGAGATTTAACAGTTAAGTATTCTTATTATGAAATGTCAATTCTACTAGATGTTAATGAAAAAACAATCTACAAATGGCGTTCAGGATATATACCAAAAGCTGATAATTTCCTTAATTTACAAATTTTACATAATACTCTAACGAAATAGAGTGATTGAAGCATCAGTTATTAATTTAGCTGATGTTTTTATTTTCGCCTGAAGGCCCGATATTAATTTATTTATTAATATATAATGAAGCCCGAGGTGATGGAAATGTATTCTTGTATAAATCTTCATTTTACAGATTTCTGTAATTTTCATTGTAAGCATTGCTTTGTTAAAAAAGAAAATTGTGAGTTGTCATTTGATGAACTAAAGGTTGCAGTAGATAAAATTTATAAATATTTTAACGATAATGAAATTAAGGGAAGAATCAATCTCGCAGGAGGGGAGCCCTTAATGTCTAGAAATATTGATAGATTAATCGATTATATTGCATCAAAAGGTATTGAAGTATCTATTATTACTAATGGTTATTATTTGGATGATTCATTTATTGAAAGGCATAAAAATCAGATAAGTACAATTGGAATTAGTGTAGATTCTTTAGATTATGATACAAATGTTTTAATTGGAAGATGTTTTAAAGCTAATACTTTATCTAAAGAACAATTAATTCATATCTGTAATAGCATTAAAAAAGCAGGTATTAGATTAAAAATAAATACTTGCCTTTCAAAACTAAATATAGATGAAGATTTTAATTCGTTTATAAGCAAAATAAAACCAGATAGATATAAAATTCTGCAAATGCATTGTGATGATAATGACCTAAAAAATAAAAATAATATGGTTAGTAAAGAAGAAGCAGAAGCCTTCTTATCAAAAATAAACTTTGACCATATATATGAAAGTTCTGATGAGATGAAAAACTCATATATAATTATCGACTCACAAGGTAATATTTCAACAAACAATGCCCATATAAGCAATATTTCAATATTTGATTATGATTTAGAAGAAGCAATTAATTTATTAAATATTGATTATGCCAATTATATTAAAAGATACATTTAATCACTTTAGAAAGGAGGTATTCAAAATGTCAAAGTACAATACAATCGATGTCTGGAATCATTATTATGGTAAAAAAGAAGATGTAAAGGACTATGCTGGTAGATTAATGAAAAAATCTGCTTGTGGAAATCCTAATAGTAATTATCATCCTACATTAGATCACATTAGACCATTATCAAAAGGTGGAGCTGATGTTTTAGATAATATTATAATTTGCCATCGTGATACTAATGAAGAAAAAGCTGATAAGTTTCCTCATTGAGAAGCAAATAATAGAAGATTCCATGCAGTAAGAGTAAAAGGTTCTAGAGTTGCTTATGAAATTATTGAGGATTAATCTTCTTCAGGTTTCTTTCCCCAATAGTCTTTATTCTTAAACTCTCTGCGTTTACGATTAATCTTTCTATTTTCTTTTATAGACCAAGTACCTAGTTCATAACGATATAGGGTATCGTCAATAAATTCATAAAGAAGATAGTCATTATCAACAACATATATTTTTCTAATTAAGAATTTAGTAAAGTAATCTATAATATCCTTATTTAAGGGATAGATAGAAGATAATCTATTACTAAATTCTTTTTGTTTTGGTGGATATTGTTTTAGATGCAATTAATCTTAAATCGTTTATAATTTCATCTTTATAAGAGTTATATAAATTTTCAAATGCTAGAGTGGATGCTTCAGTCATTTGCTCATCATGAATAAGAATTCCGTTACATTTTCTTTTGTATCTTGAATTACAAACCCAATATAGAAGAACTTTGCCATAATCCTTTTTTCTATCGTTTCTTCTTGGCTGATAAAATTTATGACATAATCCACATTCAATTTTGTTGCTTAGTGGATATGAATTGTTAGTATATTTAATTGAATATAATTCTTGAACATATTCCCATGTTGCCTTTGGTATAATTGCAGGATGATTATTATATATTCTATATTGTGGTAATTCACCTTCATTCTTTTTTAAAGTATGAAGCACTACATCAATTGAGAATTTCTTTTGAAGTATTGCATCTCCACAGTATTTTTCATTAGTAAGAATTGAATTAATAACAGCATAAGTCCATTTTTTAGAACCTAGAGGTGTTAAGATATTATGGTTTTCTAGGTATGCTTGTAATTGATGATTATTTAAACCTTCTAAGAAAAGTTTATAAATCATTTTAACTAGTTTAGCTTGTTCCTTATCAATTATAATTTTACCAGCAACTGTTTTCTTAAAACCTAATAAATGCTCAGTATGCATTGTAAATTTACCATGTTTGTATCCATTTCTAATTGACCATTTAATATTATCAGATATTGATTTGGATTCTTCCTGAGCGAAAGAGCAGAAGAGTGTAAGCATGAATTCACCTTTAGGATCCATACTATCAATGTTTTCTTTTTCAAAGAATACAGGTACTCCTTTTAATTTTAAATCTCTTGTTGTTTGAAGAGCATCAATTGTATTTCTAGCGAATCTAGATACTGACTTAACTAATATAACATCTATTTTCCCATCAAGGGCATCTGTTATCATTTGATTAAATCCTTTTCTACGTTTTAAAGAAGTACCGGTAATTCCTTCATCATAATAAATATTAACGAGTTCCCAATCAGGATTAGATTTAATATAATTCTCATAATATTCTCTTTGAACCTGTAAAGAATGAAGCTGCTCATCTTGTTCAGTAGATACTCTTGCATAAGCTGCGACTCGTTTTTTAGTAGGTACATTTTCAACCTTTTTCTTTATTGGAGTAATTTCTTTAATTGTCTTTTTCATCGATTTCCTCCAACACACTAATTATAGGTTTATATTTTTTAATAAGCTTTTTCTTAAATGATATAAGCTCATCTTTGTTTATAAATTTATCTTTAAGCATTTGATTTAGAAGAAGACATGCAAATCTATATTTTATTTCGCCTTCAATTTATTTATGACGCATAATAAAAACCTCCTTAAAGTTGTGTCTATCTATCACTCTAAAGAGGCTTAAAGTCAAGATGTATTAAACTTGTTTTTTTAAATTCTTGTTGTATGAAATGTGCATATCATACCTAAGTGTCACATCTGTCACGCCAGTCACGTGTCACATAGCATATATATCTAGAAATATGGTGTTAGAGGGTGCACCTTCATCTATAGAGGGTGCATTGTATTAACAATACTTACCTTTCACATCTTATAACTAACATTTTGATACAATTAAATGGTGTCAAAATTCATTATATTTGTCCGAGAAATCGGGCATTTTTTCTTTTTATTATGTTAGGCGAAGCCTCACATAAAAACCGCCTGCTATGCAGATGAGAATAGAAAAGCAGTAGCGATGCAGCAAAAAACTCCTATATAATGTAATTTGGTCTGGCAACCAAAACAAAATATAGGAGGATGAATCAAATGACAAATAAACCAAATGATGATAGTAGTTTATCACACAAAAGATGGAATTGTAAATATCACATTGTATTTATACCAAAATATCGCAGAAAAGAAATATATGGTAAATTAAGAAATGATATAGGGAAAATATTGAGAACCTTGTGTGAATATAAAGAAGTAGAAATACAAAGACCCATTTGGGAGTGAGACCA
Source organism: uncultured Acholeplasmatales bacterium (assembly GCA_944324705.1). Taxonomy (GTDB): domain Bacteria; phylum Bacillota_I; class Bacilli_A; order Acholeplasmatales; family Anaeroplasmataceae; genus CALUXS01. The sequence goes on along the minus strand of CALUXI010000002.1, from coordinate 83,603 downwards.
AAAATAAAGGCCGCCAGGTATAGCGGCTAGCCAGTGTTAAAACACGGTTGTCAGATTATTCACATGTCACTTGAGGGGCCTGTGAAGTTATAGGCATTTATAGGGGAGCCTAAATACCACCCGTTGAATGGGTGGATTGTTATTGTTCTGGCTCTTTATGACATAATAATAGAACGCCAGGAATAAAGCCAAAAAATATAGTTGTAAAGATTTTAAAACCTAAGCCAATTGATTTTTCCTTATTGAATGATTTAATAACTATAACTAAAGCGGGTATTTTCCACAATATTGATATGACATAAATAATGGAAAGAACAAACTGTAACATGTTAATAACCATTCGTTCAGTATCTGCGTGATCTGCAGCCCATAAGAAATCAAAGAAGTTATGAATAGCACTAAATGGTATGACAAAGATACTAAAGACAATACTTAAAACTAAAAAGGAAATAACAGCTATTTCTAGCGGTCTCTGATTCTTATTCTTTTTTGGATTAATCACCTTACTACCACAATGTGGGCAATAAATATCGGTTTCTAGAATTTCTTTACCACATTTTTCACAATAATTCATATTTTACCTCCTAATCATCATCATGACAAATTAACAAAACTCCAAGCACTACATTAATAATAATTAAAGTACAAATTTTAAACCCTAAACTAATAGGTTCTTTATTATTTAATTTTCTAACACAATAAACATGCATTGGAATCATCCAAGTCAAAGGTATTAAAACAAATAAAAAGACTAAACTAAATGGCAAGATAGCATATAGAGTTAAGCCCATAATAATTAAACATAAAAAAGCTACTGCTATAAACATCGGACCGATATTAAGGTATATAAGAAATAAAAAACATAACTTTGATAGCTGTTTCTAATCCTTGTTGGTTAGGTTTAGTTTGAGCACTAGGACTAGTTGGATTCCCACAATGCGTGCAATAAGTAGAAGTATCAGGGATCATGTTACCACATTTACGACAATAAGCCATATAATCCCCCCCTTTAGTTTAATTATATCGTTAATCTTTAGGCTTTTCAATTGATTTATAGGCTTTATTGGCAAAATAGTAGAAATTACGCATTGTTATTCTTAAATTTTCAGGTTCTAAAATAATGGCATCATCGCCAAATCTCTTAAAATAATGTAATATTTGTTCATATGGACCTAGGAAAGTATAAATGTCTCCCTCATGACTATCATATTCAGGGCGATACAAATAAATTTTTTCATATAATTTAATTCCTTGTGGAGTTAGTTTAATTTTAATAGGTAAAATCTCCTTCTTGCTTACATTATATTGAACTCCATATTTAATTTGTTTATTAAAGATATTTATTATTTTATCATCAAAGGCTCTTTTATCTGGCAATAATATAACATTACTAATATTAGATAGTCTTAACGTTATAGGATTGTTTTTAGAGCTAATCAAAACGTAATTATAAAATTCATCTTTAGGAGTTTTAATATCATAAATACTAACATCTTTATACAATTGTTTACTTTTAAGAGTCAAACATACTTTTACATCATCATTAATAGCTTTAATTAATAAATTATAGTTATCTTTAAAAATGATTTTTTCTCTCTCATTCTTAATTTTTTTAGTGTAACTAATTAATAATCTGCGATAAAAAGAAGAAATAGATTCATCATTAATTAAATAATTATTAATATAAATAATATCTTTATTACTCATTTTAGTTGGTTTAAAAGCTATAACTTTAGTTTTTTCTTTAGGAGTATCAATTATATTATTTGTGTTAAAAGCTTTAATTATATTTTTTAAAACCTCAGTTTTATCTTTTTCGGGTATTTGATTAATTGCTTTTAGTAAATCCTTATTTAGTTTTTGATCAGACTTAGAAAATTCTTCATAATAATTAGTTATTAACAAATTTAAAAACAAATTATTGTTATTAGTATTATCATTATGTAATATTTTAAAATCACTACAATCCTTAATTAAAACCTCATATACACTATGAGGACAGACTGTTGACAAAGTCATAATTGTCAGCAGTCTGTGAGTCCTATTTACATAGGACTTTTTCTTATTGCTAGTAAACTTAATTATGTTTTATAATATAAGAGTGAGGATTTTTATTATGAGAGAAGAATTAGTAAAAAAATATAATGTAAGAAATAATGAATTAGATATTTTATCACCTTTAACAGTTGGTAATGGTAGTTTATGTATGACTTGTGATGTTACAGGTTTACAAACTTTAGTTAATGATTATAATGTTATTTCTTTAATGACTATGCTTGAAAAGTTTGCCCATAAAAAAGATTTAGGTAATATCAAGTTAGAAGAATATGAGGCACATAATCGTAAAGTTTATTATATGACTAGTGATAAAGAAAAGGCTAAATATGATGCTTTAAGAACTAATTATTTTAAATATAATATGTTTAATTTAGCTTTTTATTATAATGATAAAAGATTAAATAAAAATGATATTAAAGATATTAATCAAGAACTTGATTTATATACTTCAACTCTTTATTCTAGTTTTAAAGTTAGAGATGAATTAGTAGAAGTGAAAACTTATGTTAGTCAAGATAGTAATAAGATTAATATTGAAATTAAATCAAATTTATTAAATAAAGATTTAAGTGTTAGATTAAGTTTTAAAGATCCTTCTTATAATAAATTAGGAAAAGAAGATATTTTTACAGGTGAATTAAGTCTAACTAATAATTTAATTAAAATAGAAGACAAATACCGGGAAGATAAGATTTTAGTAAATACTAATGGAGAAATTAAGCTTATTGATAATTATTTAGAATTTAAAGGTAATAACAATTTGAATATAAGTTTAAATATAGAAAGTAAGAAAAGGGAATATTATAGTGTTAGTGATTTCTTTAATAGAGCTAAACCTTATTTAAGTAAAGATGAAGAAATAAATAGAAGAATAGTTTTATCTTTATATTTAATTAAAATTAATTCTTGCGCAACCTTACCTCCTAGTGAAACAGGTTTAACTTTAAATAGTTGGTATGGCAAGTTCCATTTAGAAATGCATTTATGGCATCATTTAGGTTTAATTTATTATGGGTGTTATAAAGAGGTTATTCCAAGTTTAGATTACTACTTTACTATTTATGAAGAAGCGAAAAAAAGGGCTGAACTAAATGGTTTTAAAGGTTGTAGGTGGCCTAAGATGACAGATGAGACAGGTCTTGATTCCCCTTCTAATATCGGACCTTTACTTATGTGGCAACAACCTCACCTCTTATTTATGTTATTTACCATTAAGGAATTAAATAAAGATTTTGATTTAACTAAATATAATATTTTAATTAGAGATACTTTAGCTTGTTTGGTTAGTTTCTTTTATAAAGAAAATGATACATATTATTTAGATTATCCACTTCTTGCAGCCCAAGAATTTTATGATATTAAAACTTTACGTTCGCCAATTTTTGAAGTTGAATATTTTAGATATATTTTTAATTGGGCTATTAAATTAAATTATGGTAATAAAGAAATGGAAGAAATAGTTCTAAAAGCAGTTAAACCTAATATTTATGATAATGCGTATGAAGGGCATATTAATACAACAGAAACATATACTAAATTTAATTTTGATCATCCTTTACCTATTATGCCTTATAGTTTCTTTGCGGGAGATAGAATAGATAAAAATATTATGCTAAACACAATTAATAAAGTATTAAAGACATGGCAAGTAAATACAATGTGGGGTTGGGATTTTCCAAGTTTAGCTATGGTTTATAATAATTTAGGTTTAAAAGAAGAAGCAATTAAGATGTTAAAAGCTAATTATCCTAAAAATGTATATTTGAAAAATGGTCATAATATTCAATATCCGGATGAAATGACTTTACCTATTTATTTACCAGGTAATGGGGCTTTTCTTATTGCCAGTTATAATATGTTTAAGGAAAACATAGATGAGTAAAGCTATTGTTTTTGTTCATGGTATCGTAGAAACTACTTATCAATTTAGTGATTTAGTAACTTACTTTGAAGACTATACATGTTATAATTTTTACTTACCTGGTCATGGCGAAGATGCTTTAAATTTTGGTAAGAACGGTTTAAAGTCTTGGCAAGAATATGTTAAAAATTTAATTTTATTTGTTAAAAGTAAACATGATGAAGTTTATGCAATTGGTCATTCAATGGGGTGTTTACTTTTAATAGATTTTTGTTACAAGTATCCTGGTAATATTGATAAATTAATATGTCTAGCTATTCCTTTAAGAATTAAGCCTAAAATTAAAGGTATGAAAGATGCAATTAGAGTAGCCTTTAGAATTAATATTAAAAATAATTCTTATTTATTAAATAAGACTAAATATTATTCTATTAAACCAACTAGAAATATTTTTAAATATTATAGATGGCCTTTTCGCTATGTAGATTTATTTAGACTAAGTTATAGAGCTAAGAAAAATATTTTAAAACTTAATTTACCTATTTTAATTATTAATTCTAAAAAAGATGAAATGGTTTCTTACAAAATAGAAAAATATATAAAACAAAATATAAAATGTATTATAATTGATAAATCAGGTCATGTAATTTATGATGAAAAGGAAAGAGAATATATTAAAAATAATATAAGAGAATTTACAAAAAAAGCCTAAACTAAGGCTTTTTATATTATACTAGCAATGCCACAGACTGCAATTCCTACAACTATAGAAATTAATATTAAAGTTATAGTATTTATTTTCTTTTTAAAAATAAAAAACATCCCTAAATAGATTAAAACTAAGATACCTAAACAAATTAAAGATAAAAAATCAAAATCAAAACTATTTAAACTTTCATAACCTAAACAAGTAATAAGAAGAGTTATACCAGTAGCTATAATAAGACCTAAAACAACAGCTTTTATTCCTTCTAAAGCTCTGATGACATATTTATTTTTAATTATATTTTTTAATACAGCAGCTATTAAAACAATAATAATGAAACTAGGTAATACTACCGCAATAGTAGCTACGGCACTACCTAAAATACCAGCCTGGGTTGAACCAATATAGGTTGCCATATTAACAGCTACGGGCCCAGGAGTTGATTCACAAACTCCAATAAAGTTAATAAAATCAGTCTCACTTAACCAATTATGTTTTAAAACGGCATCTTCGATTAATGGTATCATAGCATAACCGCCACCAAAGGTGAAAAGACCAATTAAGAAAAATTCGTAAAATAGTTCCCAAAATATCATTTTTCTTCACCTTCTTTTAAAGTTTTACTATTTTGAATAGTTAAAATAACTATACCTAAAAATGCTCCAATTAAAATTAAATAAATTGATGAAAAATTGACATCAAATAGTTTAAAAATAATCATTAAAGCAATAACTATTATAGTTAGTAAAATTTGCCACCAACTTTTCTTTAAAGAAATAAACAAATCAATACCTGCCTTAATAATCATAAAAGCCACACAAGCATTAATGCCAACAAAAGCATATTGCACATATTTATTTTGCATAAATGCTTCTAAGAATAATGAAATTATAAAAATGACGATAAAGCTAGGCAAGACAACGCCTAAAGTAGAAACTAAACTACCAAGTATTTTTTTGTTTTTATAACCAATATAAGTACTTAAATTAATAGCTATCGGTCCGGGTGTAGATTCTGCAATTGCACAAATCTCTAATAATTCATCATTTGTGACCCACTTTTTCTTTTCAACAACAACATCTTTTAATTGCCCTATCATAGCATAACCGCCACCAAAAGTAAAAAGACCTAATTTAAAAAATGTCCAAAATAATTCTAAATATATCATAATATCCCTCAACCAATATAATACCTCTTTTTAATATATAATAAAAATAGTATAATATTATAAAGTTAATAATAAAATTATTATAGGTGTTAAAATGAATATTAGACAATTAAAAATTTTTTTAAATGTAGCTAAAAGTTTAAATGTTACAAAAACAGCTGATGATATGTTCTTAGCTCAACCTTCAGTTAGTTTAGCTATTAAAGAATTAGAAAGTGAATATAATATTAAATTATTTAAAAGAATTAAACAAAGATTAATATTAACCGAAGAAGGTAAAGAATTAATGCTTTATGCTAAACAAATAATTAATGATGTTACTTTGTTTGAAATTAAGGCAAATAATCTTTCAATTAAGCCAAAATTAAATATTGCCTGCAGTTTAAGTGTCGGAGAAAATAACTTAGCTAAAGCTATTTATAATTATAGGTTTAAAGATAAATTCAATCTGCATTTTAATATTTTAATATCATCAAAAATAATAGATGGCATAGCTAATGGAGATTTTGATTTTGGTATAATTGAATCAGAAGTTAATGATGACAGCATTAATAAAATAAAAATAAAAGAAGATGAATTAATAGTTATAGCAAGCAATGATTATAAAATAAACAATAAAATAACAATCAAGGAATTAATTAAAGAACCACTAATATTAAGAGAAAATTTAAGTGGAACTAGATTATATGTTGATAATATTTTTAAAAATAAACAAATTAAAGTAGAACCTTTTTGTGAAGCATCTACTAATCAAAGTTTATTAGATTTTGTTAAGCATAATTTAGGTTTAGGTATTTTACCTAAGATTGCGGTTAAAAGCTATTTAGATAGTAATTTAATTAAAGAGATTAAAGTTAATGATTTAAATTTAAAAAGAAACATTTATCTTATTTATTTAAAAAATAGAATTTTAAATCAAGATGAAATAAACTTAAAAGAATATTTGATAAAAAATATATAGGGGTAAGTTATGGAAAATATAATATTTGCTGATAACATAAGTGAGGATATTAAAAATTATATATTTGAAGCAATAGTTATTTTAAAAAGTATTTAAATAAATATAAAAGAAAAAATAGTTTTTAGCATTGCTAAATTAAAAAAGACATTAGGTCAAGCATCTAAAAAGAAAGATGTATTTTATATTGAATTAGCAGAAAGATATTTAATTAAGGAAGTATATATTAATACAGTAAACAAAACTTATCATTTTGATTCTAAATTTTCTTTGAAACCAGAATATGTAAAAGTTAGTGAATATACAAATAAAAGGTTTCCTTTATACTAGATTTAATTTAATAAATCAAGTATAATTCTTTGTGTGCTCTCGTAACTCAGGGGATAGAGTGCAACCCTCCGAAGGTTGAAGTCGTGTGTTCAAGTCACACCGGGAGCGCCATTTTTATAAGATGGTAGAGTGATAAAATGAAAAAGATTTTGTTTTTATTTTTAATAATTTTAATATTTCCTATTGTTTCTTGTAATAAAGAAACTAACTTAATTAAAGAAATTACTAATTATGATTATGAAATAAATGATGATAAAGTAACTATTATAGTGCCATATAATGAAAATTCTTTTTTAATTAATAATATAAAAGTAAATGATAATTATAGTTTTAAAATATATAGTGATTCAAATTTAGAAACGTAATTAAATGATGAATTAGTATTAGAAGTAGGTCTTAATAGTTATTGTTTATATATTTATAATGATGATTTTAATAAAACTTATAATTTAATAATAGAAAGACAAGAAATAAAAATAACTAATATTGAAGTAATAGATTTTCAAGAAGAATATTATTTAAGAGAAAAATTTAAAGGTGGAAATTTAAAAATAACCTATAATGATAAAACTACAAAGATTGTACCGATAGAAGTTTCAATGTTATCTAATTTTGATACTGAAGAAGTTGGAGAACATTTAATAAGCATAAGATATAATGATTATTATGTAGTAAAGAAAATTATAGTTAGTACAGATATTAAACATTTAGAATTAAAGGATAGAACTAACATTAATGAAGATAATATTTTAGAATTAATAGCTATTTATAATATTATTAAAAATAATGATTATGATATTAATTTAGATGAATTATTTAATTATATTAAGGAAAATAAAGATTTATATAAAGAATTAAATCAAGAAGAATTAAATAAAGATAATTTTAAATCATTAATATCAGCCGTAGAATCTAGTGGTTTAACAGATAGTGATGTTTTAAATTTAAGTAGTATTTTAAAAGAATTGTTAGTGCCATATTTAGAAATAAAAAAAGCTCCTAATGATATATTAAATATTTTAAATAATAATAAAATAGAAGAAATAAAACTTTTATTAGATGAGTTGTTAGATATTATAAATCCTAACATTTTAGCCAGTTTTTATAAATATTATTTAGAAGCTAGTTTAAGTATAGATAACAGTAGTTTAAATAATTATTTGGATCAAAATAATGAATTAAGTGATTTTATCAGTGATTTGTTAAATAAATATGATTATGATAATTTAGATAATTATGTTATTGAATTGGCTAATTTTAATTATATTATTTTAAATACTTTAGTTAAATTAAATGTTAATGATTTATCTATTTTATTAAAAATATATGTTAAATATAGTTATAATTTAGATATTTTACCATCTGATATTATAGATTTTAGTCATAGTTTAGCTAATGTAATAGAATATATTTATCATAATTTAGATCTTAATTATCTTAAAGAACATTTATATTTATTAATACCATATTTTAATAATATAAGCTATAAAAAACTTAATACATATTTAAACACTTTAAAATTATTACTAAATTATCCTTTAAGTTTTATTGATTTTTTAGATGAAGTAGATAGTAAGTTCTTATTAAATATAAGTGATATTTATGATATGTTAGAAGGTAATATAGCAGTTGATTATAATGTAATAATTGAAACAATTAATTATTTTAAATCATTAATTATAAATGTTTATGATGATCCAAATTTTAAGATAATATTAGGTTATATTTATGATGATTTTATTAATAAAGGTAATTTAGCTAATAAAGATTTATTTGTTGAAGAAGTTATTAATATTTTTAATAATATGGATTTTAATAATTTAAAGGAAGAAGATTTATTAAAAATAGAAAATTTAATAGATTTAATTAAATTAAATTTAAATAACAAAGCTAAATTAAATATTTTAAATTATAATAATGAAGTTATATTTTTTGATAAATCCCAAACGATTGAAGAAAGATTAAATTATCTAAAATCTCAGTATAAATTATTATATGTTGATGGTTCTATTGTTGATGTCAAATTAACTTTAGACAATGTAGTATTTAGCAATAATGAAAGTGATTTAAATATAGGTTATTTTATTTATAATGATAGTTTAGTTTATTTTAATTATTTAGTATATGATAGAAGTAATCTTAATATTATAAATTATGATATAAGTGTATTAGATAATTATTATTTAAAAAGTTATAATGATAATAACATTATTCTTACAGATGGCATTACTGATGTTAGTTTAAATGAGTTATTAAATAAAGTTAATATAGATATAATTTATAAGAATTATTTTAATTATATTTATGATATTAATTATAATAATGCTAAGTTAATAGTTAATGAAGATATAGTTTATTTATATGTTAAATCTATTATTGATGTTTATATACCTATTAATTTAAATAAATAATATGGCTTTATTAAGCCGTTTTTATATATTAAAGAAAATAAAACTTGACAATATATCAAAAATAGATATAATTTTAACAGTTATTTGAAAAAATAATGGTGAGGTAAAAATTATGAAAGAAAAGAAAAAAATGGAATTATGGAAGAAGATTACATTAATAACTGTTTTATCAATTGTTGGATTAATCTTAATTCTAGGAGTAGTCATTTTCGGGGTATGGAATAAAGAAATAAGATCAGTTATGTCTATTGAAAAATTAGTAGATGCAAAAAGTGAAAACAACTCAGGTCCGGTTTATAAGATGGAAATGAAAGGTGACTATTATTTTAAAGATTTCTTAGATAATGGTGGAGCTTCAAATGACCAAGAATTAATTGATCATATTGTTGATAATATTACTAAAGGTATTATTCCTTTAACTATTGAAGCCCCAACAATAGCTTGTTCATCTTTTACAGCAGTTACAGAAAACGACGAACGTTTATTTGGTCGTAATTATGATTTTTCTATGACTACAGCAATGTTAGTTTTAACTGAAGGTGATGAAAAGACTGGTCGTTATGCTACAATGAGCAGTGTTGATTTAGGTTTCCTAGGTGTTAAACTTGGTACTGAACTAGGTTTAGTAGATAAAGTATTATGTTTAGCTGCCCCTTATGCACCACTTGATGGTATTAACGCGGCTGGTGTTTCTTGCGGTATTTATATGTCTTATCAAGGCCCTCATGATGAATTAGGGGCTACTTCAACTAATCAAACTACAGATAGACCAGATTTAACATCTACAACTATGTTAAGAATGATTTTAGATTATGCAGGTAGTGTTGAAGAAGCAGTTAAATTAGTTAGTCAATATGATTTACATGATAGTGCAAACACATCATTCCATTATATGGTAGCGGATGCTAGTGGGACTTCAGCTATTTTAGAATGGGTTCCTGTTGATGGTGATAGTGATAATGATTTAGATGGCTCAAAGAGAGTATTAAAAGTATATTTTAATAATAATGATTATGATAAAGAAATGTTAAAAGATGTAGATACTACATATACTACTATTTCAAGTGATGATAGTATTGTTGAACTTGGGACTGAAAGTAAGGATGATTTCCAATATATTACTAATTTCATAATCACTCCAGCTTATTATACTGAAGGTTCTAATAAGGGTGGTTTAGACCGTTATACAGCTATTCAAAATTTTATCAATCCAGATGGTACAAACACTAAAGGTTTAATAAAAGATGAAGCAAAAGCTTTAGAATTATTAGAACTTGTTGGTAGAAGAAATTGGGATAAAGTTAATGGCGTAAGTGATGGCAATGGTTGTACATGTTGGTCTAGTCTTTATAATTTAACTAATAAAACAGCAACTTGGATTAGTAATGAAGAGTTTGATGTTAAATCTTCTGTTTATAATTTTCATTTAGATGGCAATAAATTTGTTATGGAATAATGTTTAAGCTTAATTTATAGCTAATGCTATATTTTAAGCTTTTTCTTTTAATATTAATGGTGAATGTTTATGGAAATTAAAGTATTAAATAAAGAAGATTTTAATGATATTAAAGATTTATTTGTTAAAGTATTTACACAAGAACCTTGGAATGATGATTGGAGTAATAAAGAGCAATTAGATATGTATATTAAAGAATTAATAGAAAGTTTTAATTCCTTAAGCTTTGGTTTATATGATGGGGATAATTTAATAGGTATTTCTTTAGGTAGAGTTATGCATTTCTATGAAGGTACGCAATATAGAATTGATGAACTTTGTATTAGTAGGGATAAACAAGGTAAGGGTTATGGAAGTAATTTTATGAAATTAATAGAGACTAAATGTAAGGAAATGGGGATTCTTTATGTAATTTTGACAACGGAAAGAAATTACCCGGCGCATAGTTTTTATTTAAAAAATGGGTTTTCTGAAGCTATTAATAATGTTATGTTATATAAAAAAACTAAGTAGCGTTTTATCAATTTTGTGATATAATGACTTGAGGTTTTAATTATGGAAAAAACAATTAAGAAAAATTTAGTTTTTAATGGTAGAATTATAAATGTGTATAATGATGATGTATTATGTTCTAATGGTAATCAAACTAAAAGAGAATTAGTTAGTCATCATGGTGGGGCTGGTATATTAATTGTTAATGATAAAAAGGAAATACTTTTAATTGAACAATTTAGATATGCATATCAAAAAGATTTATATGAAATTCCAGCAGGTAAATTAGAAAAAGGGGAAGATCCTTATACAGCTGCTTTAAGAGAAATGGAAGAAGAAACAGGATATAAGGCTTCTAAATTAGAAAGTTTAGGGTCTATTTACCCAACTTGTGGTTATTCAAATGAAATAATTTATCTTTATTATGCTGATAGTTTTATTAAGACAAGTACACATTTTGACCCTGATGAAGATATAACTTATAAATGGTATAAGTTAGAAGATGTATTAAAGATGATTGAAGATAATATTATTTTAGATGCTAAAACTATTGTAGCAGTATATAAATATTATCTTAGGATGTTAAATAATGAAAAGAAAAAATAGTTTAATTTTTATCATATTAATAATTATAGCTATTTTAGTTTTTGTTTTATCTTTAAGCGTAGGAACAATTAAGTTTAGTTTTATTGAAGTATTAAAAGGTTTATTTGTGAATGATGATAGTGCCGTAAGATTAATTATATTTAATACTAGATTTCCTAGAATCTTAGTAGGAGGAATAATAGGTATTTCCTTAGGCTTAGCTGGAGTTATTTTACAAACTTTAATGCATAATAGACTTGCCTCTCCATCAACTATTGGTCTAACAAGTGGGGCTAGTTTTTTTGGTTATTTGATACTTATTGTTTTTCCGGCTTTTAGCTATTTACTGCCATTTTTTGCTATTATTGGTTGTTTATTAACTACTCTTATAATCTATTTTATTGGTTATAAGAAAAATAGTGGTCCGATAAGAATTATTTTAGCTGGTTTAGCTATATCAACCTTATTTGGGGCTTTTAATGATTTGATTAAAACTTATTATAGTGATGATTTAGGCAATGCTCAAGGTTTTTTAGTTGGGGGACTAAATGGCTCAACATGGTCAACTTTTAAATTAATTATCCCTTATTTTATAGTTAGTTTAGTTGGTATATGTTTAATTCCTAGACAATTAGATATACTTTTATTAGGAGATGAAACAGCTAAAACATTAGGACTTAAAATTAATTTATTTCGCTTTTTAATTATTATTTTAGTTGCTTTATTAGTTGGTCTTAGTGTAGCAGCTGGTGGTTTAATTAGTTTTGTTGGTCTTATAGTTCCTCATATTGCGAGGTTGCTTGTAGGGTCTAAACATAAACTATTATTACCGTGTTCAGCTTTATTAGGTTTTATTTTAATGGTTTTTTGTGATTTTATAGGAAGAATTATTTTACCTAGTTCAGAAATCCCAGTAAGTATTATTTTAGCAATTATTGGTGTTCCTTTCTTTTTATTTTTATTATTTAGTAAAAAAGAGGTTAATTAATGAGTTTAGTTGTTAGTAATTTAGAAGTTAATTATGGTAAAAATTTAATTTTAAAAGATATTAATTTAAGATTAGACAAAAATAAAATAGTTGTTATATTAGGTAAAAATGGTAGTGGTAAATCGACTTTATTAAAAGCTATAACTAAACAAATTAAACTAGAAGAAGGTAGTATTATAATTGATGATAAAAGTATTAATCAATATAATAGTAAAGAATTAGCTAAAACAATTAGTTATTTACCCCAAATTAGGCCTAATAATATTGATTTATTAGTTAAGGATATTATTAAATTAGGAGTATATCCTTATAATAGTTTATTTAAGAAAGTAGATATTGATTTAAATAGTGTTTTAAATTTATTTAATTTAAATAATTTAGCTAATGTATCTTATAATAAATTATCAGGTGGGGAAAAACAAAGAGTATTTTTAGCTTTAGCATATACACAAAACCCTAAATATCTATTACTTGATGAACCAACAACTTTTTTAGATATTAATTATCAAATTGATACATTAAATATTATTAAAGACTTAAGTAAGAAAGATATGGGAATTTTATTAGTTTTACATGATTTTAATTTAGCTAGTCGCTATGCAGATTATGTTTATATAATAGATGATAAAACTATTAAATATGAAGGATGTCCTAAAGATATTTTCAAAAAAGAGATAATAAAAGATATATTTAAAATAGATAGTAAAATAATTGAAGCAGATGGCTATAATTATTTAATATTGTAGGAGGAATATTTATAAAGAAAATAATTTTTTTAATAAGTTTATTATTGATTTTATTAAGTGGTTGTAAAAATAATGTTAATGATGATTATGATAGTTTAGATGATTATTTTTTAGCCAAGGCTAATGAAGTTATTATTAAAGATAAGCAAATATCTTTTTATGATGATTCAGGTAGAGATGAATTAATAACTTTAACTAAAGGTTATGATAATGTTATGTCATTATATGCTAGTTATACTACATTGTGGTATGAATCAGGAGGTGTAGTTAAATCAACTATTGGTGGTAATAATGCTATAAGTTTATATGAAACTTATATTGGTAGAAATATAATAGACACTGATGGGGTTTTGGTTGTAGCTAATAATAGTGCAGGTTCTAATTTTAATTTAGAAAAAATATTTAGTTTAGAACCAGATTTAATAATAGCAAGTAATGCAATGAATGGCTATAATTCGATTAGCGAAGCTATAATTTCAGCAGGTATTCCTATTATTGCCATAGATTATAATGATTTTGCTGATTATTTAAAATGGTTTAAGATTTTTTCTTTTTTAAATGATCAAGAAAAATTATATGATGAAGTAGCTCTTAAATCATTATCAGAAATAAAAAATATTATTGCTACTATGCCAGATGTAAATAATAAGGTATTAGCTATTTTCCCTAGTAGTTCATACCCAACAGGTGCTACTAATAATACTTTAATTGGGGAAATGTTAAAAGAGTTGAAACAAACAAATATCATTGATAATGAATTGACAGATAAAGTAGTTTTAAATTTAGAAGATATCTATTTGAAACAGCCAGATATTATCTTAGTAATATGTCATAATACAGAAGAAGAGGCGAAACAAGTATTAGAAAATACGATATTTAAAAATCCTATTTATAATGAATTAGAAGCTGTAAAAAATAATAGGGTTATTTATTTACCAAAGGAATTATTTCATAATAAACCTAATTCTAAATTTGTTTTAGCTTATGAGACTTTAGCCCAAATTTTAAAAGGAGAATAATATGCAAGAAGAATTAAAAAAAGAAATTGAAGAGTTTAGATTAAAAGCTAAAAGTTATATTAACAAAGAGATAACTTTAAAAGAATTTAAAGGTTATAGTGGTGGTTTTGGTTCATATGGTGAAAGGGGAGGTAATAGTTTTATGTTACGTCTTCGCATGAACCAAGGACGTTTAACAAAAGATAAATTAAAATTTGTTATAGATAGTGCTAAAAATTATAAAGTTAAGAAAATGCATTTTACAACTTGTGAAACTATTCAATTTCATAATTTAGATGCAGATTCAACTGCTGACATTATGCTTAAAGCCCTAGATCATGACATTATTTGTCGTGGTGGTGGTGGAGATTACCCACGTAATGTTATGGCTAATCCTCTATCAGATGTAGAAAAAGATACTAGTTTTGATGTTTTACCTTATGCAAAAGAATGTGGTAAATATTTAATTAAAGTTATGAAGGAATATAAGTTACCGCGTAAGTTAAAAGTTGTTTTCGAAAATAGTAAAGAAAATATTACCCATGCTACATTTAGAGATCTAGGTTTTATTGCGAATAAAAACAATTTATTTAGTGTATATATTTGTGGTGGTTTAGGTCAAAATCCTAAAATGGGAGTTAAAATAACAGATGAGGCTAAACCAGAAGAGATTTTATATTATACTAAAGCTATGATTTTAACCTTTATTGAAAATGGTAATTATACCAATAGAGCTAAAGCTAGAACCCGTTATATGCAAGAAACTTTAGGTGTTGAAGGGTTAATTAATGCCTATAATAAGAATTTAGCTAAAGTTAAAAATGAAGGTAATTTAAGTATAAATATAGAAGAAGAAAAGATTATAAAAATAGGGACTAAATTAAATGAATTACCTGAGCGAGTTTTAGAACAAAAACAAGAAAACTTATATACGGTTAAATTTCATCCTTTAGCTGGAGATATTACACTTAATGAATTAGAAAATATATATGAGGCTATTAAGGATTTAGATGCTGTAGAAGTAAGGATTGGAGCTAATCAAAATATTTACATTATTAATTTAAGTGGTAATGAAGTAGAAAATGTTTTAAAAGTAACTGATTTTGGAGCTAAAAATATATTTGAAGAAAGTGTTACTTGTGTAGGGGCTACTATTTGTCAAGTTGGTTTAAGAGATTCACATAGCTTATTATTAGATTTAATTAAGCAATTTAGACAAGAAAAAGATTTAGCTAATTATTTACCAAAAATAAATATTTCAGGATGTCCTTCAAGTTGTGGTACACAACAAATTGGGCAGATTGGTTTCCAAGGTAGTTTTAAGTTAGTTAATAAAGTGCCTGAGTCAGCCTTTATTTTAAGTGTAAATGGTAATGAATTATTAAATAATGAAGTTTTCGGAACAGTTTTAGGTACTATTTTACAAAAAGATGTTTTTGATTTCTTATTTGAATTAGCTAATATATTAAAAGAAAAGAATATAACATTTAAAACTTATTTAACTAATAGTTATGCTGAATTTATAAATTTAGTTAATAAATATATTTAAATTTAATTAACATCTCAATTTGAGATGTTTTTTAACTTAAAATGTAGTAAAATTAATTGAGGTATTAAACATGAATGATTTAGAATTAGCTAAAGATTTATTGAAAGATGAATTAACTATTGTTTTAGTTAAAGATACTGTTATATATAAAGATAAAAAAAGAGGAATTAAACCAATGTTAGATTTAATTAATAATGAAATTGATTTAACAGGTTTTAGTGTAGCAGATAAGGTAGTAGGTAAAGGAGCCGCAGTCTTATTTATTTATAGTAAAGTTAAAGAAATATATACTAAAGTTATAAGTGCTCCGGCTTTAGAAATATTAATAAAATATAATATTAAAGTTAGTTATGATAAGTTAGTAGAAAATATAATTAATAGGAAGGGAGACGACATATGTCCGATGGAAAAAGCTGTTTTAAATATTAATGATATTGACTTAGCTTTTAGGACATTAAAGAAAGCAAATGAAAATAAGATTAGCTAATAAACATGATTTAAGTTTTATTATTAAATATGATAATTTAGTTTTAAATCATAAAGAATTAATTAAAGAAGATAAATATTATGTTATAGAAGAAAATAGGGAATTAATAGGCTTTTTAAGATATAATTTGTTTTGGGATCATATTCCTTTTATCAATTTATTTTATATTAAAGAAGATAAAAGAAAATTAGGTTATGGTACTAATTTATTAAACTATTTTATTAATGAGATGTTAAAAAATAATTATCAAGTAATTATGACATCAAGTCAAAGTAAAGAAGATGGTAAATATTTCTTTTTAAAGAATAATTTTAACATTGTTGGTGGTTTTAATCCTTATAATGAAGATTATGAATTAATTTTAGAGAGAAGGTTATAAGATGAAAAAATTAGGTTTTGGGTTAATGCGTTTACCACTTTTAAAAGAAGATGATCCAACAAGCATTGATGAAAAACAAGTCTGTCAAATGGTAGATGAATTTATAGCTAATGGGTTTACTTATTTTGATACAGCATATATGTATCATAATCACGAAAGTGAAAGAGTAGTTAAGAGATGTTTAGTTAGTAGACATGATAGGAATACTTATACATTAGCTAGTAAACTCCCAACTATGTTTTTAAAAAGTGAAGAAGATAATAGTAAGTTTTTTAACGAACAATTAGAAAAATGTGGAGTTAGTTATTTTGATTATTATTTATTACATAATTTAAATGTAAATAATTATGCCAATGCTGAAAAATATAATAGTTTTGCTTTTTGTAAAAAGATGCAAGAAGAAGGTAAGATTAAGCATTTAGGTTTTTCTTTTCATGGTAAGGCTTTTGAACTAGCTAAAATACTTGAAAAGCATCATAATGAGATTGAATTTGTTCAATTACAAGTTAATTATATTGATTATGAATCTGATAATGTTGAATCACATAAATGTATAAATGAAGTTAGAAAATATGGTAAAAAGATTATTGTTATGGAACCTATAAAAGGTGGGACTTTAGTTAATTTACCACAAGAAGCCATAAATTATATTCACAATAATTTAGATAGTAAAATGAGTATTGTATCTTGGGCAATTAGATTTGCTGCTAGTTTAGATGATGTGTTTATGGTTTTATCTGGTATGTCAAATTTGGCTCAATTAAGGGATAATATGAGTTATATGAAAGACTTTATCCCGCTTACAAAAAACGAAGAAGAAATTATTTTAAATTGTGCTAATATTATAAATGATAGCATTAAAATTCCTTGTACAGCTTGTAATTATTGTACGGAAAAATGCCCTAAAAAAATATTAATACCAGAATATTTTGCCCTATATAATAAAGCTAAAAGAAATCTAAATAAAAACTTTAGTAAAGAAAAAGAAGAATATCAACAATTAACAATAAATAATGGTTTAGCATCTAGTTGTATTAAATGTAGGCAATGTGAAAATATGTGCCCACAACATTTACCTATTACTAGATATTTAGAAGATGTAGCTAAAATATTTGAGTAAGAGTAATTTAGATGTATAAAAAGTTATTATTTCCTATTTTATATATAGCTATTCCTGGCACTTTAATTATCTTAATTTGTAGTTATTTTAATATATTTAGTGATAATCCTGAGATTTTAATTCTAATATTTATTATGATTTATATTTTAGCTATTATAGTAGGATTATTAAATTATTATTACTATAAGATAGAAAAATTAATAAAGCAGTAACAATGTCTTTTTAGGCATTGTTTTTTATAAAAGAAAAGAGGTTTAAAACCTCCTAAAAACTAATATTTATAACGCCTGTATCCCTTAGAGCTATATAAGTTAGATAAGCTACATAAATTATAACTAATAAGATACCAGGTAATCTTTTGATTGTTCCTTTTCTAAAGGCGAATAAGAAAATTAATATAATAGCAACTACCATAACTATAACATCAAACCAACTATTATCAGTTAAAGTTAATGGATTAATCATACCACTAAAGCCAAGAATAAAGATTATATTAAAAATATTAGAGCCAATTACATTGCCAACGGCTATATCATTTTCACCTTTACGACTAGCTACTAAAGAAGTAACAAGCTCTGGCAAACTAGTACCTACCGCCACAATTGTCAAACCAACTAATAATTCAGACATACCTAAATCTAAGGCTAGTTGTTTAGCACTATTAACAGTTAAGACCCCACCACCAACAACACCAGCTAAACCAATAACTGTAAATAAAATACTTATCCAAGTTTTCTTTTCTGGCTTAGTTTCAGTAGTTTCCTTATCTTCAGTTTCTAAATTTAAGTCTTTTTTTCTTTCTTTTAAAGCTCTAATAACAACAAAGGCAATATAGGCAATAAACATGACAAAAAGTATTGCTGCTTCCCATCTATCTAAAATATATGGGGTAATTAAATAAGAAAATAAAGCTAAAACAGCCATTACAATAAATAAAATTGGTATATCAAATTTAATTATATCTTTAGAAACAATAGTAGGTAATATTATTGAACAAATACCAATTATAAATAGGCTATTAAAAATATTTGAACCAACTACATTACCAAAACTTAAATCCGAACTTTGACTAAAGGCAGCATTAATACTAACTGAAGCTTCAGGTAAGGAAGTACCAATTGAAACTAAGGTTAGACCTATTATTAGACTTGGAATACCTAGTTTTTTAGCGATACTACTAGCTCCATCAACAAAAAAGTCAGCTCCTTTAACCAAAAGTATCATACCAACTATTAATAATAAAATGTTTATAAATATGTTCATGTCTTTCTCCTTTTTATAGTTTTGTTACCTATATTTTAACATAATAATATAATAAAAATAAATATAGTTTTTAACTTGTTTAATAAGAAAATAAATGTTATAATATTGATACAAGATATCAATAAGGGGTTGATTAAATGATTAAAACACGTAATACTAATCAAAAACAATTGATACTTGAAACTATAAAGTGCCTAGATCATCCAACCTGTGATGAAATCTATGAAGAGGTAAAAAAACAAGATTCTAATATCGGTAGGGCTACTGTTTTTAGAAATGTTAAAGCCTTGACAGATATGGGAAAACTTACTAAAATAAATATGCCTCAAGGTGCTTTAAGATATGATACATCACCAAAAAACCATAGTCATTTTGTTTGTACTAATTGTGGTCAAATATATGATGTATCTTATCAACCAAATATTGATTTACCTTCTTCAAGTTTATATGATGTTGAAGGATATGAATTGATATTTACAGGTATTTGTAAAAAATGTCAAGAAAAGAAAGGGTAAAAACATGGAATTAAAAGGTTCAAAAACAGAAAAGAATTTAAGAGAAGCATTTGCTGGTGAATCTCAAGCTAGAAATAAGTATACTTATTTTGCTTCAGTTGCTAGAAAAGAAGGCTATGAACAAATTGCAGCTATTTTCGAAAAAACAGCACAAAACGAAATGGAACATGCTAAATTATGGTTCAAAGCTTTAGGTGAATTAGGTGATACACCTGCTAATTTAGCTGCTGCCGCTGCTGGTGAAAACTACGAATGGACAGATATGTATGACAGATTTGCTAAAGAAGCTGAAGAAGAAGGTTTCAAACAATTAGCATATCAATTCAGAGCTGTAGCTGCTATTGAAAAAGCTCATGAAGAAAGATATAGAAAATTACTTTCTAATGTAAACTTAAATGAAGTATTTGCTAAATCTGAAGAAACATTATGGGAATGCCGTAACTGTGGCCATTTAGTAATGGGTAAAAAAGCTCCTGCTGTATGTCCTGTATGTGCTCATCCTCAATCATTCTTCGAAGTAAGAGCTGAAAATTATTAATAAGAAGACGTGCTTATTTGCACGTTTTTAAATAAACTCGAGTTAGCTTATGCTAACTAGAAAGGAGCATTATGGTTAATCTTTGGTTAGTTCTAATCCCTTTAATGGGGACATTATTAGGTGCAGTTTTTGTATTCTTTTTAAAAAAAGAAATAAATCCCAAAATCCAAAAGATTTTAATTGGTTTTGCCGCAGGAGTTATGATAGCGGCGTCTATATGGTCTTTAATTATCCCTTCTATTGAAGAGGCAAGTGCTAGTGGTCTTGAAGTGCCTTGGTTACCGGCAGCTATTGGTTTTGCCTTAGGTATGATATTTTTATTAATATTTGATTCTTTATTACCACATCAACATTTAGATAGTAATGAAACAGAAGGAATTAAAACACATTTATCGAAATCAAAACTATTGTTTTTCAGTATAACATTACATAATATTCCGGAAGGTTTAGCGGTTGGAGCTATATTGGCTGGCTTTGTTAGTGGTAATAATTTGTCGTATTTGGCCTTAATTTCCTTAGTGGTTGGTATAGCTATTCAAAATATACCAGAAGGAGCAATAGTATCTTTACCTCTTTACATTTCAACAGGTAAAAAGAGTAGAAGTTTTTTATATGGTCTATTTTCCGGAATAGTTGAACCAATTGCCGCAATTGTTATGTTTTTCTTAGTCAAAGAATTAAATTTCTTGTTACCTTATTTTTTAAGTTTTGCGGCTGGAGCTATGATATATGTAGTAGTAGAAGAACTAATACCTGAATCACAAACAGGTAAACATTCTAATTTAGCTACTATAGGCTTAATGGTAGGCTTTTTGTTAATGATGATATTAGATGTGGCCTTAGGGTAAGAAAAAAGAGAACTTAATCTCTTTCTAGTATATGCTCTAAACCCATATCTAATATTTTTTTTACATGCTCATCATCAAGTTCGTAGTAAACCACTTTCCCAACTTTATTTGTTTTAACTAGTTTAGCTACTCTTAGTATTTTAAGTTGGTGACTAATAGCTGATAGAGTCATATTTAATATACAAGCTAAATCAGAAACACATAGAGGCCCCTCATCTAAACACATTAAAAGTTTAAGTCTTGTGTCATCCCCCATAACTTTATAAAAATCAGATAGATTAGTCAATTTATCTTTTGTAGGTAATTTTTCTTTAGCTTTATTAATTCTTAATAGGTGTTTTTCATCTCCACCACAATTAGGACAATTCATTTTATTACAACCTTTCAATTAATTATACAAAAAAAATAAATAAATTGCAAAAAGATATTGACACTTGAATACTTGTTCAAGTATAATAATGTCAGAAAGGTTGAACAACTGTTCAATTATGGAGGTATAAATATGAAAAAAGTATATAAAGTAGAAAACTTAGATTGTGCTAATTGTGCACAAAAATTAGAAGACAAATTGAATAAAGTTAAAGGAGTTAACGATTGTAAAGTTAGCTTTATGATGCAAAAAATAACTTTAGAAATAAATGATGAAAATGTAGAAGAAATATTAAATGATGTTTTAAAAACATGTAAAAAAGTTGAACCAGATATGAAAGTCTTGGTGAAATAAATGAATAAAGTTAAAGATAGGTTAATTAGGGCTGTTATAGCTTTCGTTATCTTTATCGTTGATATTATCTTAGCTAAAACAATTGGCTTAGCTTGGTATATTGAATTACCTATTTGTATAGTATCTTACCTAATAGCTGGTTATGATATATTATATAAAGCAATTAGAAACATTAGTCATGGTCAAGTTTTTGATGAAAATTTCTTAATGATTTTAGCAACCATTGGGGCTTTTGCTACCTTACAATTTGAAGAAGCAGTTATGGTTATAGTTTTATATCAAGTTGGGGAAGCATTCCAAGATTATGCGGTTAATAAATCACGTTCATCAATTAGTGAATTAATGGATTTAAGACCAGAATATGCAAATATTATAAAAGATAATGAAGTTATAAAAGTTGATCCTGAAGAAGTAAACATTGGGGATGTAATTGTTGTAAAACCGGGAGAGAAGGTTCCTTTAGATGGTAAGATAATTGAAGGTGAAACGGAATTAGATACTAAGTCATTAACTGGTGAAACAAAATTACAAGCGGTAGGTGTTGGTGATAATATAATTTCTGGGGCTTTAAATCAAACAGGTCTAATTAAAGTTGAGGCTACTAAGCTATATGAAGATTCAACAGTAGCTAATATCTTAGAATTAGTTGAAACATCAAGTGAAAAGAAAGCTAAAACAGAAAACTTTATTGCTAAATTTGCTAAGTATTATACACCTATAGTAGTAATATTAGCCCTATTACTAGCAATCATTCCACCTTTAATTATTTTATTAATAAACAAGGAAAATGTTTTTGCTGATTATATTATGCGAGCTTGTTCGTTTTTAGTAATATCATGTCCTTGTGCTCTAGTAATATCTGTCCCATTAAGTTTCTTTGGGGGTATCGGAGGAGCTAGTAAAAAAGGTATATTAATTAAAGGTGCTAATTATGTTGAAAAATTAGCTAATATTAAAAGAGTTGCTTTTGATAAAACTGGTACATTGACAAAAGGTAATTTTGCCGTAACTAAAGTATTTTCTATTAATAACAATAGTGAAGAAGTATTAAAATATGCAGCTTATGCTGAATGCTACTCAAACCATCCTTTAGCCATTTCAATTAAAAATTATTATAATAAAACAATTGACCAGGAAGAAATATCAAGTATTGTTGAATTACCGGGTAAAGGTATTAAACTTATTATGAATGAAGATACTTATTTAGTTGGTAATGCTAAATTATTAAATAGTTTTAACATTAAATATACTGAAACTAAAGATGTAGGAACTATAGTTTATGTTGTTAAGAATGACAATTATCTAGGTTATATTTTAATAGGTGATGAAATTAAACCTGAAACAAAAGAAGTTATTAAAAATCTTAATGAATTAGGTATTAATGAAACTATTATGTTAAGTGGTGATAATAAAGAAATAGCCTTAAAAGTAGCTAATGAAATAGGCTTGAGTAAAGTTAAAGCTAATTTATTACCACAAGATAAAGTAACTGCTATTGAAGAAGAATTAAAACTAAATACTGGTGTTTTAGCTTATTGTGGTGATGGTATTAATGATGCCCCAGTATTAATGCGTTCGGATATTGGTATTGCTATGGGTGGTATCGGTAGTGATGCAGCCATTGAAGCTAGTGATGTCATTATTATGGATGATAATTTAAAAAAGATTCCTTTTGCTATTAAACTTGCTAAAAAGATTATGAAAATAGTTTATGAAAACATAATATTTGCTATTGCAATTAAAATAGTAGTATTAATACTAGGAGCTTTTGGCTTAGCTTCAATGTGGTTAGCAATCTTTGCGGATGTCGGAGTAGCATGTATCTGTATTATAAATGCTATGCGCACTTTATATAATAAAGAGTTTTCCTAGTATTTTTCAATTGTAAATATTTTAATTAATTTATTTACAACATCTTTACAAGTTTATGATTTTTTAAAAAGTAAAAATATTATAATATATTATACGTGATAACTATGATAGTCTTAAAAAATGTAACAAAAAGATATCAAGATAAAATAATTTTAGAAAACTTAAATTTAACTATTGATAAGGGTTTAACTATTATTAATGGTATGAGTGGTTGTGGTAAAACTACCTTATTAAAATGTTTGATGGGCATGACTGATTTTGCTGGAGATATTTATGTTGAAGGTATAAATATTAAAGATTTAAAACCCAAAGCTAAAAGTTATTATTTAAATAAATATATTGCTTATATTGCTCAAGATTATAATTTACTTGAAGAATTATCAGTCTTAGATAATTTAATGTTATATCTAAGTTTTAGAAAAGAAAAAATAGAAAAAGATAAAATAACTCAAGTATTAGAATATGTGGGTTTAAACGAAGATATATTAAAAGCTAATGTTAAAAATTTATCAGGTGGGGAAAAACAAAGACTTAGTATTGCTAGAGCCTTATTAGCTGATAATAAAATTATTTTAGCTGATGAAGTAACAGGATCTCTTGATGAAGATAATGCGATTAATATTTTTGAATTATTAAAGAAAGTAAGTCAAGATAGAATTGTAATAGTTGTTTCACATAATAGAATGTTAAGTAAATTATATGCTGATACTTTACTAGAAATTAAAGATAAAACTATTCCTATAACTTTTAAAACTAGTGAATTAACAAACCCAATTACAATTAATGAATCAATTAAAACTAGTAATAAATTATTATTTAAATTAAGTAATAAAATAATTGGAGAAAAGAAACTAATATTTATATTATTTGTAATGTTCTTAACTATAAGTATCTTTTTGGCAGCATTATTAATTGATATTATTGATTTTAATAAAGGTAATTTATTATATAATTATTTAAGACAAGAAAACGTTAATTATATTAATTTATATGAAGGACAATTAAATACCATAAATAGTCAATATCAGACTTTAAATTATAAACAAAAAGAATTAGATGAAATATTTAATTATAATGTTAAGTTATATGATGATTCTAAATATACTAATACCTTACATTATAATGAAGAGTTATTATTTTCTAATTTAAAAGGAGTATGTTCTTTAAATAACGATGATGTTAATAGACTTAATTTAAATTTAGAAGGTAATTTACCAAAGGTAGGGGAAGTTGTATTAACTTCATATCTTGCTGATTTATTAGACAAAGATATTAATGATAAGTATTATATTTCTTATGATAAATACTTAATTATTTCTGGTATTGTTAAAGTTAATGAAGAACAAGAATTAACTGATATTTTAATTTTAAATGAGGAAGATATAACTAGTGAATCAATAATATCTTACTTATTACCTAATGATAAAAATACGATAGTTAAAGCCACTAATTATTGTGATAAACATCTCGAATATTATATTGAAAATAATTATTACTATAATTTATATATGGCAGATGAACAAATACTTTAATATCAAATATTAGGCGAAATTGCGCTATTTTTCCTTATTTTTATAACTATAATATTTTTAATAAGTTACTTTTACAATTCTATTTATTATAAAACAAAAACTATTAATATCTTAAATGTTGTTGGCAGTAAAAAACTAGATATATTTAAAATGTATTTATTTAATTTATTAATGGCCGTTATGATAAGTATTATTGTATCTTTACCTTTATATTGTGTTATAAGTAAATGTTTAAACTTTACCGGGGGAAATATACACGAAGATATACCAAGTATTCCTTTAGCTGATTTTGAATTTGTAAGTTATATAATTGGTGTTAGTAGTTTTTTAGCTATTGGAGTTTTCTTTATTATCTTATTCCTTAATAAATTAATTTATAGAAAAGTAATTAATAAATGAATATAATAACAAATTGAATAGTTTAATGGGGTTGTGAAAAAATAGCTCTATTTTTTATATTGCGATGAAATAACAATTAAGATATTTAAAAGTATCATTGTAATGATAGTGAAATAATCGTTTTGCACTACACTTTATTTGATTTACCAAAAGAATCTAATAGAGTAGAACAAATATTATATTATTTAACTAGGGAATATTTAGATTCGAACGCTGAATATGATATTAATCATTTACATCCAAGAAGTAGATTTGATGGTTATCTTCTACCTGGTGTAGAACAAAAAGATTGGGAAATTTGGAGAAATCAATGTAATAAATTACCTAACCTTTCATTTTTCGAAAAAACTGTAAATAGAGTTGACAAGAGAGATATGTCATTAAAAAATTTTTTTGAATATTTAAGCCAAAACCAACAAAAAGAGTATATTAAACTTGCAATTCTACCAATGAAAGAAATTGATGAAGAAGATCAAAGAATATTATATATTGATATGTTTGATAAATTTTATAAACAAAGAAAAACACTTATTAAAGAGAAACTATTATCTTTAATAAGTTAAACCATATTTCTTTCTTTAAGCCATAAATAAGCTTTTTTAGAGGTGCTATATTTAGCATCTTTTTTACTTTTACCTGAATCTATAAATTTTATAGTCTTTAAATCTATTAAACAAGTATATTGTTTATTTTCATCAGTAGTATTGTTTTTAGTTATTTCAAATGGTAAATTTTCTTTATAAATTTTTTGATAATATTCACTGATTAAAGCTATATAGTTAGTTTGTCTTTCTAAGAAGCCATTTTTTAAATAATATTCTGGGTCTAACATATGAATTACTACTTTTGTTAAAATATTAATGTCTTTATTATTATCAATAGAAATAGCTCCTATTATAGCTTCAAATAAATCTTCTTTAATAGATTCACCTTCTAAGGCTTTATTAATATAATCTAATTTACCTATTTTAATATATTTAATTAAATCTAATTTATTAATTCTTTCTGCTAGTATATATTTACTAACTAAATTAGATTTTAAAATAGTGAAATCACCTTCTGTTTTAGAAGAAGTTAAGTAATTATCAGTAAATGTTAAATATTTATTTAATAAAAAATTAGTAATAATTTCATCTAATACTTCATCACCAATAAATTCTAACAATTCATTATTATAACCACCTTTATCTTCAGTATATGATCTTCTAGTAAAGGCTTGAATTAATAAGTTTTTATTTTTAAATTTATAATTAATTTTATTTTCAATATCTAATATATTTAATTCCATTAAAATCACCATCTTATTTTAGCTAATTTTTAGTTTTTTAGCTAGTATTATTTAATTCGGTTTAAATTGATTCGGTTTCATCCGAATTAAAATATTAATAAATATGATATAAGTTTTGGGATATTGTAAAAGAAAAAATTGAACAAGTAAAAAGAACAAATTTGAATTGTTATAAATATGGCTTTGTTTCTAAATCAGGATTTAAATTTAATGATGACAATTTAATTCTTTTAACATTAGCTGATATATATAAATAGTTTTAAGTATATAACTAGTAAAATAGTTAATTTTTTGGTATAACTAACTTGAGGTGAAACAAATTATGAAGACAATTATTATTGGTGGTGTTGCCGGAGGAGCTACTTGTGCTGCTAGACTTAGAAGATTAGATGAATATATGAAAATAACTATGTATGAAAAATCAGGTTATATTTCTTATGCTAATTGTGGCTTACCTTATTATATAGGTGGAGTTATTGAAGATAAGAGGGAATTAACTTTACAAACCCCACAAAGTTTTAAAACTAGATTTAATGTTGATGTAAAGGTAAACCATGAAGTTATTAAAATTGATCCTAAAAATAAAGAAGTAATAGTTAAAGATTTAATTAATAATAAAGAATTTAAGGATAATTATGATAAATTAGTTATAGCTACAGGGGCTAATGCGATTATTCCTAATATTAGTGGAAAAGAATATGGTTTTGTTGTAAAAAATGTAGAAGATACCTTTTTAATTGATAACTATATTAAAGAAAATAAAGTTAAAAAAGCTGTTGTAGTTGGCGGTGGTTTTATCGGTCTTGAGATGGTGGAAAACCTGGTTCATAAAGGTATTGCAGTTACTCTAGTTGAAAGAGCAAGTCAAGTTCTATTGCCAATAGATTATGAAATGGCTAGTTTTATTCATAATGAATTAAGAGCTAATAAAGTTAATTTAAAATTAAATAAAGAATTAATTTCAATAAGTAAGGAAAATGGCGTCTTTAAGGTAAATTTAAAGGATGAGGAAATAGATTCTGATTTAGTTGTGTTTGCTTTAGGGGTTAGACCAAATTCTAGTTTAGCAAGTGATATTGGCCTAAATTTAGGTATTAAAAATAGTATTAAGGTTAATAAATATTTAGAAACAAGTATTAAAGATATTTATGCTTGTGGGGATGTAGTTGAAATTAAAAATCATTTAACTAATGAAGATAGTTTAATTAGTTTAGCAGGTCCAGCTAATAAACAAGCTCGTATTGTAGCTGATAATATATGTGGATTAAAAAGAGAGTATAAAGGAGCTTTAGGAACATCAATTATTAAATGTTTTAATTATGATGTAGCTTTTGTAGGTTTAAATGAAAGAAGTATTAAAGAAAAAAATATTAAATATAATAAGATATATTTATCACCAAATAATCATGCTTCTTATTATCCTAATAGCAGTCCTTTAAACATAAAAATTTTATTTAGTCTTCCAGAATATAAGATATTAGGCGCTCAAATTATAGGTAATGAGGGAGTAGATAAAAGAATAGATGTTTTAAGTTTAGCAATTTATAATAATATACCTTTAGTTATGTTAAAGGATGTTGATTTTGCTTATGCCCCACCATATTCAAGTGCTAAAGATCCAATTAATATGGCTGCTTTTATTGCTGATAATTTAGTATTAGGCAAATTAAAACAATTTTATATTGAAGATATTAAAAGTTTATTGATTTTAAATGAAGGTTTCTTTTTAGATGTTAGAACTAAAAAAGAGTATGAAGCTGGGCATATTGAAAACTTTATTAATTTCCCGTTAGATGAATTGAGACAAAGTGTTCCTAATATACCAAAAAATAAAAAAGTATATGTAATGTGTCAAAGTGCTTTACGTAGTTATATAGCTTGTAAAATATTAAGTAATTTAGGTTATGATTGTTATAATTTAGCTGGTGGTTATAGGTTGTTTTCAAGTGTTTATTTAGACGCCGTTCAAAACAAACAAGTTTTGCCTTGTGGAATAGAACGAAGTAATAAATAATTTATAGAAAAGCTCAAGTTATTAATTGCTTGAGCCTTTTATATTTTGTATAATTAAACAAGAGGTTGATAAAATGAAAGGGTTATTTATAACATTTGAAGGTGGAGAATGTAGTGGTAAGACTACTTTGATTAAAAAGTTAGTTAGTTATTATGAAAATAAGGGTTATAAAGTATTAACTAGTAGAGAGCCTGGTGGGACTCCCATTGCTGAACAAATAAGAAATGTTATTTTAGATAATAATAATGTGGCTATGACAGGTAAATGTGAAGCTTTACTTTATGCTGCAAGTCGTATTCAACATGTAGAAGAAAAAATATTACCGGCTTTAGATAAAGGATATATTGTTTTGTGTGATAGATTTATTGATTCATCATTAGCTTATCAAGGCTATGCTAGAAATATAGGTTTCGATTTAATTTTAGAGGCTAATAAATTTGTTTTAGATTATTTACCAGATTTAACAGTTTTAATTAATATTAAACCAGAAATAGCCTTAAAAAGAATGAGTAATCGACTAGATAAAGTAAATAGATTAGATGCAGAAAGTTTTAATTTTCATAAATTAGTGTATGAAGGTTATCAAGAAGTTTTAAAGCGATATCCTAATAGAGTTAAAGCAGTTGATGGTAATCTTGATGAAGATAGTTTATTTTTAGAAACAATTAATCTAATCAAACCATATTTGGAGAAATTATGTTAGACAGAGATGAAAGAGTAATAAATGAATTAGCTAGTGCTAAAGCTAATAATCGTTTAATGCATGTCTATTTGTTCTATGGTGGTGACTCTAAGACTATGTCAGATGTTGCTAAAATATTTGCAGCAACACTATATGATGATAAATTAGAAAATAATGATGCTAAACTTATTTTAGAAGATAAACATTTAAATATTAAGAGTATTAACATCGCTAGTGATAAAACAATGATTACTAAAGAACAAATTAATGAGTTAGAAGAGGAATTTAGTTTGACTAGTTTAATTGAAGGTCCGCGTGTTTATATAATTAATGGGATTGATACAGCTAGTCAAGCTGCTCAAAATAGTTTACTTAAATTTATTGAAGAACCAACAATGCAAGATGAAGTTTATGGAATCTTAATTGCTTATAATTTATCTAATGTATTAACAACAATTAAATCTCGTTGTGGTTTAATTAGATTTATGCCTAAATCTTTTAGACAAGTAAAAGATGAGTTAAGTAAAGAAATGACAATTGATGATGCTTTTATGCTAGCAAGTATTGCAAATAATATTAATTTATGTAGGGAATTAATAAATAATCAAGAATATTTAATTGCTAAAGAAATGGTGTTAAATTTTATTAATATTAATGATGCTAAAGAAGGGGTTTTATTTTATTTAAAATATATTAGTATAAATAAAAATATACTTAAATATTTTCTTAGAGTTTTAATTAATATATATCATGAGAGTTTAACATTAACAAAATTGATTTCAAGTCTTATTTATGATAAAATAACCTTACTTAAACAAAATAATAGTAAAGAATTTTTAGAAAATAAATTAACGTTATTATTAAGTTTAGAAAATAAAATAAGGTATAATGTAATAGAAAAAAACATATTACATGAATTAATAGTTTCCTTTTTTTAAGGTGGTATATAATGGAAGTAATACGAATAGCATTTAAAAAAGTAGGTAAAAGATACTTTTTTAAAAAAGGTAATTTAAATTTAGAAGCTGGAGATAAAGTAGTTGTAGAAACTATAAGAGGCTTAGAATTAGGGACAGTTGTTGGAAAACCTATCGAAATAGAAAACACTGAACTTGAAGTTAAACCGGTGATTAGATTAGCTACCGATGAGGATTTAGCTAAATATGCCAAAAATCTTGATGAGGCAACAACAGTAATTCAAAGAACTAAGGAAGAAGTTAAAAAACTTAATTTAGATATGAAAGTTTTAGAGGCTGAATTCACTTTAGACCACTTAAAATTAATAATCTATTTTGAAGCAGAAGGCCGAATTGACTTTCGTGAATTAGTGCGTCATTTAGCGGAAATTTATCATTTACGTATTGAACTTAGACAAGTTGGTTCAAGAGATGGAACTAAGGTTTTTGGTGGTATTGGCCCATGTGGTTTAGTGGTATGTTGTAATACATTTATAACGGAATTTGATACTATTACTGTTAAAATGGCAAAAAATCAAAACTTAGCTTTAAATCCAGCTAAAATCAGTGGTAATTGTGGCAAATTACTTTGCTGTATAGCTTATGAGGATGAAGTATATAAAGAGTTAAGAAAGAATTTTCCTAATCCCGGAGATATAGTAGAAGCTCCTGAAGGCTTAGCTAAAGTATTAACTAGTGATCCTTTAAATAGAAATATGAAAGTGAAGTATCTAGGAGAAACAGATAAGTTTGGCTTCTATAATATTGATGAAGTTAAGTTAAAAGATAATGGAGAAGATAATGGAGATTGTTAACGAACTTTTAGGCAGACCATTACTTAAAATATATCAAGACCCAGAAATTTTCAATTTTTCTCTAGATTCAATTTTGTTAGCTCATTTTTGTACTATTCCTAATAAGACTAAAAGAATTATAGATTTAGGAACAGGTAATGCTCCTATTCCTCTTTATCTGACCCTTAGAACAAAAGCTAAGATAATTGGCATAGAAATTCAAAAATATTCCTTTAATTTAGCACAAAAAAGTGTTAAAATAAATAACAAGGAAGACCAAATTGAACTTATAAATTGTGATCTTAGAAATGTTAGTACTAAATTAGGTTTAGGGATGGCTGAATTAGTAGTTTCTAATCCACCCTTTTATAAAGTTGGTTCTTTTAAACAAAATCCTGATGAACGCAAAAATATAGCAAGACACGAAATAATGTGTACTTTAGAAGATATTATTAAGGAAGCAAGTCTTTTACTAAATACTAGGGGCGTATTTACCTTAATTCATCGTCCTGAGCGTTTAAGTGAGATAATTTTATTATTAAATAAATATAATTTAGAACCTAAAAGATTACAATTTGTCTATCCGAAAATAAATAAACCTTGTAATCATATTTTAATTGAGGCAGTTAAAGGAGCTAGTCCTGGTTCACTTAAAGTATTAGAACCATTGTATGTTTATGATGAATTTGACAAATGGACAGATAAAATATTAAAAATATATAATTATGAAGTGGAGGAATAGAATATGTTTTTAAGTTATTTAAGTCGTAAAGAGAAATTAAAATTTTTAGATTTAGCTATCTATATGGCTGATATAGATGGTGAACCTACTAACATTGAAAAAAGAGTTTTAACTAAAATGTTTGCGGAAGTTGAGGAAGTAAGAGAAGAATATACTTTTACTAAATCTGAATCTATTGATGAAACAATTGAATTCTTTGTTAACTCTAACCCAGTTGTTAAAAACATTGTTTATTTAAATTTAGTAACTATTTCAATGGAAGATGATTTATATAATACATCAGAACTATTATTCCTTGAAGGTCTTCAAAATAAATTTGGTATATCAGCTGAAAAGAGAAGAGATTTAATTTCTATTGTTTATGCAGAACGTGATTTAAGAGAAAGAGCAAGTAGAATTATTAAAGAATAATGTTAAGAAAAAGTGCAAATTTAAGCCCTATCTTGTATCTTGTAGGTACACCTATTGGTAACTTAGAGGATATAAGCCTTAGGGCTTTACGTATTTTAAAAGAAGTAAAAAAAATCTACTGTGAAGATACTCGAACATCTAGCGTTTTGTTAAAACATTATAATATAACAACTCCTCTTGAAAGTTATCATAACTTTAATGAAGAAACTAAAGCTGAAACAATTATTGAATATATGAAAGAAGGCAATGATGTAGCCCTAATTTCTGATGCTGGGAATCCAATTATTTCAGATCCTGGCTTTAAATTAGTTGATTTAGCCATAAAGAATAATGTTGCTATTACAACTATTCCCGGACCTAGTGCATTTACTCAGGCTTTTATGATGTCTAATATGCCATTTCCTTTTTTATTTTATGGTTTCTTAAAACCTAAGAAATTAGAAAGAGAAAAAGAACTAAATGAATTAAAATATCTTAAAGCTAGTCTAATCTTTTATGAAGCACCTCATAGACTTCAAGATACCATTAAATCTATTATTGAAGTATTAGGTGATAGAGAAATATATTTAGCTAGAGAATTAACTAAAAAATTTGAAGAACATATTTACGCTAAAGCTAGTGAATTATTAGAAGATATTCCTAATTTAAAAGGTGAAATGGTCTTAATAGTTAAAGGTTATGAAGAAGAAAAAATAGATACTGATAAATTTACTTTAATCAATGAACAAATTAAATTAGGCCTAAAAGCTAATGATGCTATTAAAGAAGTAGCAAAAATGCTTAATATAGATAAAAAAGAATTATATAAAGAATATATCAATTATAAGCAACAAAATGAATGAAAACTATTAATATAGTTCTAACTATTCACCATATGTGGGTCTACTTTTAGTATAGCAGTAATTAGGTTGATTGTTTCCTTATTTTTAATAATAAGAAGTATTAATTTTATAACTCTTGTTTTTTTATTTTTGGGAATTTAGTAATTACTATTACGTAGGCAATTACTAAGGGGCTTCGGCCCTTTTTTTGATTGTAAGCGTGTAAAATGAAACGTAACTAAAAAACTTATTCATTTGATTTTTTTAATTCTTTTGGTAAATCTTTTGAATATGGTAATAGTTTTCTAATTCATTATCGATGCCAATGATAGCTAATTTATCAAAGATATAATTTAGGTATGACTCTACTTTTATGATAGCACTACAATCGGGTTTTTACTCGATTTTTTTATTCAAAAAAATTGACAAAATACTACGGGGGGGGGTATAATTCAATTAAAGGGAAATGAGGTATGAAAATGAGAAAAAAATTTAGAATATTTGCAACACTAACTTCTATGGTTTTAGTGCTTATTGTTATGTCTGTAGGTATTTGGGCAGCAAGCCAAGCTACAGTTACAAGTGAAGGTGGTATGCTTACATTTACAGCAGGTAGTGAAGTTTATGCAACAGTTGAATTAGATCAAGATTATACAGATTCTAGTTTTGTTGCGGATGATAGTGCTGAATTTGGAGCTACTGATTTAGCAAAGGACTCTGACACTTTAACCTTAGCTAACTATAATTTTAATAAAAAAGATGAATATATTTTTGTATTAAAGATTACTAATAACAACCCAGATTCAGTTGCTTTGAATGTTGTCTTAACATTGAATGAAGAAGATAGTTCAGATAAATTTAATGTTGCTGTTAGTACTGATAACTCTAGTTATGATGATTATTCTGGAGAAAAAAATTATTCAATAGATCAAGGTGCTAATCAAATGATCTATGTAAAGTTAAGTATGTCTGATAAAACAGCTTCAGCAAGTGGTAATATTAGATTTTCAATTAATTTAACAAACGAAGCTAGTCAATAATATAAAAAATTAATAGCGTAAAGAGGGTGTGAATATGCAATTATCTAGCAATAAAGTTTTATCTTTTATTTTAAATTGCATTCTTGATATTCCCTTTACGCTTGTTTTATTATTTTCTATTGTTATGGCTATATTATGCTTATCTACACATACAAGTTTCTTTGGTTATCGTTTAGGTATAGTTAGTTCAAGTTCAATGGAAGCTAGTGGTTATGAAGTAGGAGAAGTAGTCTTTTTAGAAAGACAAAAGAATTATAACATTGGTGATGTTATAGCTTTTTATAGAGCTCCTAGTCTTTATGATGATGAAGATGTAGATAAAGAACAATTAAAAAACACACCTATATGGATACATGAAATTATTGACATTAAGGTAGATGAAGATGGTAATAATATGTATTTAACCAAGGGTAGTAGTAATACTTATGATGATACTTATTATGTGCCAGAAGACTTCGTTGTTGGTTTAGGTGTTAAATTAAATCCTGCATTAAGTAGTACGTTAGCTTTTGTTGTTTCTAGAACTGGCATAATTTGTTTAATAATAGTACCTTGTATAATAATGTTAATTTATTTAACTTGGGAATTAATAATGATTATAACTTCAGAACCTGATCCTAAAAAGGTTAAATATAAAGGTAATTTATACAAAAGTAAATCAAGTACTACAACTAAACTACAACCTCAAAGAAGGTTAATTTATATAAAAGTTATTCCTTATAACAAATATAATTTAAAGATGCCAGACTTTAAAAATAGAACTAATATTAAAATAGTAATAAAACGTAAGGAGGTAAGAAAATGAGAAAGAAAATTCGCTTACTTACAACCTTATTTAGTTTATTGATTGTAGGAGTCTTATTGGTTATTAGTACTACTATAGGGTTATCAGCAGCTAGTAGTGCTAATGTTTCTGGTAGTGGTAATTTAAGTTATACTAAGCCACTAGATCCTAGCGAAACAAAAGATATCTTAGAAGCTGCAGGTATTCACGTAACTGGTCTTCAAGATGATGGTTCATATCAAGCTCAATCTAATAATAAATATACAGCTACTACACTTGAAGATAATAGTGAAGCCAGACAAAATGCATTTGAAAATGAAATTTTAAGTTTTGAACTTTATAAAAAGATTGATTGTGAAACTCAAAAACCTATGATAGAGTTACAAGTAGTCATTGATTTATCTAGATTTAATCTTAGACGTTATGCCCGTGAATTTTTAGAACATTATAATTATATTGTTTTCTATACTGATGAAACAACATGCTCTAACATTAAGATTTATGACTTTTATAACGATAATTATTATGAAAGTACAGATTTAACTATTAACAATGGTTCGTTTTCTGTTAGTAATAATTTTAGTAATTTACCATTAAAATATGCATACAAAGTCATTGTTAATAGTGCACAATATATTAATGAAAATCAAGAAAATTCTAGCAATTTAAGACTTTCTAATGGGTGTTTTAATATGACTGCCTTAGTTAATAATGAATTACCTAATGTTATTTATGTTGATTTTTCACAAACAAACATTAGTGTAGAAGAGACGGAAAATGATTTAATTGTTAACGGCATTGAATATGGTGATGATAAAGATGTTCAAAACCCTGATCAAGTAGATTTGACTAATATTCAGCATATACACGTTATTGGCTCTAATAATAATCATTATAAAGCCGCAATGGTTTTAGTTAGTGACTATTTAGCAGATCATAAAGACTATGAAATTTCTATTTATAAGAAAATTAACACATATACATATTCAATTCTTGCTAAATTTATGTATTACAATGACTTAACAATTGATGTTGTTGATAGTGTATATAATGATAGTGGAAGTTTAACAGATTTAGAAAGACAAAGTTTAATTGATATGAGTTATTGGGTTCAACGATATATTAATGATGTAACAGTTTTAATTTATCATCAAAAAGTTAATGCTGATATGTCATTCAATTTAAATGAAAGATATCAAATTAGTTACATTATTGATTCATCTAAAGGTGAAAATTGGTATAGAGTTTACTATGTAGATTCTAATGAAGTAATCGGTTATTTTAATGGTCAAAATTATCAAACAGTAATAGAATAGTTGCAAAATAAAAGGGAGGTTGTTTGACCTTCCTTTTGTGTTTAAATATTAAAATCTGTTTTATTTATGCCATTATTTAAAAGTATACCCTTTATGAAATTATAGTTTTTATAACTTTCTTTTAAATGGTTAAAAGTACTAGTAATTGAACTACCACCACTAGTAGCAAACACTATTATTTTTTTGTTTTCTAAATTATAATTATCTAAAAAAGTGTCAATTATTTTAGGTTCAACATACCACCAAATAGGGAAACCTAATATTATAGTATCATAATTAGTTAAATCATGGTTTAACTTTAAAATATTAGGTCTTGATTTAGAGTCATTCATTTCAATAGAGGAACGACTATTTTTATTTGTCCAATCTAAATCAGCAGTTGAATAAGGTGTTTCTGGTTTGATTTCTTCAATATCACAATTTAATAAATTAGCTAATTCTATAGCTTTCCTTTTAGTAATATTACTGGCTGAAAAATATAAAACAATTTTGTTCATTTACTTTACCTCTTTAATATAATGTAGATAAACAGTATTACCTTCAAGAATATTTACTTCAATAGGTTTAAAATATTTAGGAAATTCTTTATTATCTTCAATACTTACAAAAGTTATCTCTTTTCTACCACCTTGAATGCCAGGACAAATAACAAGGCTAATTTCATCTATTAAATCTTGTTTCATGAAGGCAGCATTTATTTCGCCCCCACCACATAACATAAATGTATCAATGCCATAGTTTTTGATTTTTGTTAAAAATAGATTAAAATCTAAATCTTTTTCACCACAAAATATATAAGCTATATTATGTTTTTTTAAATAGGTTATAAATCTTTTATCAACACTAGTAGTTAGAACAGAAACTATACGACTTTGTTTATTGGCATAATCGTTATAAGGATTAGTAAAAAATAATTTTCCTTTTCTGTCAAAAGCAAAACAATATCTTTCATCTTGGATAAAATTATCATTCAAATCAGTTGTTTCTTCATATTCATTTAAATTGATATTATTAGCTGATAAGTATTCAAAGGTAGTTCTCCCACAACCCCAAGCATTAGAAGAATTAAGGGTTATTTCATCATAAATGTTACCTGCAACCTCACAATCAGGGAAGCCTTTAAGATTAGTTACGATTTTACCATCAATACTTGTATACATATGACAAATTACTTTAGTTTTATTCATTTTATATTCCTTCTTTCTATGATTTATGCTATAATCATTTTACAACCTAAACCTAGCTTTAGGTCAAGTGAAAAAAGGAGAAAAATATGGAATATAGTATTGGTGAAGTAGCAGAAAGATATAATTTAACGATATCACAACTAAGATATTATGATAAAGAAGGTATTATACCTAATATTAAAAGAATTAATGGGATAAGAAAA
Organism: uncultured Acholeplasmatales bacterium; assembly: GCA_944324705.1. Taxonomy (GTDB): domain Bacteria; phylum Bacillota_I; class Bacilli_A; order Acholeplasmatales; family Anaeroplasmataceae; genus CALUXS01. The sequence continues at coordinate 45,382 of CALUXI010000002.1, read as the reverse complement.
TTTAGTGAACAAGATATTGAAACTTTATTTTTAATTGAATGTTTAAAACAAACGGGTTTAACATTAAAAGAAATAAAACAATTTGTTGAATGGACTAAAATGGGTGATAGTACCATTGATTTAAGACTTAATTTCTTCAAAAAACAGGAAGAAAAGGTTATGAAGCAAATTAAAGATTTAGAGAAAAGTTTAAAGATGATAAAATATAAGTGTTGGTATTATGATACAGCTAAAACTTTAGGTAGTGTTTCAGAATTAGAAGCTAATAAGGATGAAATAACACCGGAAAATATTAAAAATTTATTTGATGAAGCACACGATAATTTTTAAGGGGATTTTAATGCTTTTTGTTAATAACTAATTATTGTAAAAAGTAAGAAAAACAAGTAAAATATAGTGTATTATTTAGATTGGAGATTTTAGAGTGAAAAAACCATTTTATTTATCAACAGCTATTGCTTATACATCTTCAAAGCCACATATTGGTAACGTTTATGAAGCAATATTAGCTGATAGTATTTGTCGTTTTAAAAGAAAAGATGGCTATGATGTTTATTTTCAAACAGGAACAGATGAGCATGGTCAAAAAATAGAACAAAAAGCTAGGGAAAATAATGTTAATCCGCAAAAATGGGTTGATGGAGTAGCTAAAAGTATAAAGGATACTTATGATTTAGTTAATGTATCTTATGATAAATTTATTAGAACTACTGATAAATATCATGAAGAAGAAGTAGCTAAAGCATTTGAAAAATTATTAAAAAAAGGTGATATTTATAAAGGAACTTATGAGGGATGGTATTGTGTAAGTTGTGAATCTTTTTTTACAGAAAAAGATTTAGTAGATGGATGTTGTCCTGACTGTGGTTCTAAGGTCACTAAAGAAAAAGAAGAGGCATATTTCTTAAGACTTGCCCCATATCAACAAAAATTAATTGATTATATTAATGAACATCCTAATTTTATAGAACCTGAGTCAAGAAAAAATGAAATGCTAAATAATTTTTTAAAAGATCCACTACCTGACTTATGTGTATCTAGGACTTCATATTCGTGGGGAATTAAGGTTTTAAGTGATCCGAAACATGTAATTTATGTTTGGATTGATGCCTTAATGAACTATATCACAGGATTAGGTTATAAAGTTGATGGTGATAGCGATCCTAAATTTAATAAATATTGGCCTTGTGATATTCATTTGATTGGTAAGGATATTTTACGTTTCCATACTATTTATTGGCCGATTATTTTAATGGCTTTAGACTTACCTTTACCTAAACAAGTATTTGGTCATCCTTGGATTTTAATGAATCATGGAAAAATGTCTAAATCTAAGGGAAATGTAATATATACTGATGATTTAGTTGAGTTGTTTGGTGTGGATGCTGTTAGATATTATGTTTTACATGAGATTCCATTTGCCCAAGATGGTAATATTACTTATGAATTAGTTTGTGAAAGAAATAACACTGAATTAGCTAATATTTATGGCAATTTAGTTAACCGAACATTAGCTATGGCTAATAAATATTTTGTTGGTAGTGTTAATAAAAAGAATGTAAGTTTAGATATTACTAATACTTTAATAAATGATTTAAATGAAGCTAAGGATTTATACTTTAAGCATATGAATAATCTTAAAGTTAGTCAAGCTATTGATGATGTGTTTAACTTATTACGAAAAGCTAATAAATATATTGATGATTCAACACCATGGTCATTAGCTAAAGATGAAAGTAAAAAGGATATTTTAGAAGAAGTAATTTATTCATTACTTGAAGTTATTAGATGTAGTGCTATTTTGTTAGAAAATATTATGCCTAACTCTTCTAAGGCTATTTATAAATTCTTAAATATTAAAGAAACTAATTATGAAAATTTAGTTTATGGTTTAATTGACAAATATAGTAATTTAAGTTCAGAAGTTTTATTTAAACGTTTAGATGTAGAAAAAGATGTTCTTAGTAAAGTTTTAAAGAAAGAAGAAAAACAAGAAGAACAAGATAATTTAATTAGTATTGATGATTTTAGTAAGGTTAATTTAGTAGTAGGGGAAATTGTAGAAGCTAATGAACATCCTAATGCTAGTAAATTAATGGTTCTAAAAGTAAATATTGGTAAAGAAGTAAGACAAATTGTTTCAGGAATTAGAGAGTACTATGAACCTAAAGATTTAATAGGTAAAAAAGTATGTGTAGTTACTAATTTGGCCCCTATTAAATTAAGAGGAGTAGAATCAAATGGAATGATTTGTTGTGCGGGAAAGAAAGCTAAATTAGTTTTAATACCAGACGGAGAAGTAGGAGAAAAAATTAGTTAGTATGAAAAATAAAATTTTAGATGATTCATTTAGAATATTTATTGTTATTATTACTTCAGTTATTTATTGTTTGGGTTTAATTTGGTTTTTAGAACCTGCTGGTATATATTCAGCCGGAATTACAGGTTTATCACAAATAATTAAGAACGCGATTGATACGGGGGCTAATATTGATCCGAAAATTGTTCCGCTTGGTGTATATACTTTTGTATTAAATGTGCCTTTATTTATTTATGGTTGGCGTAAGGTATCTAAGAGATTTGCTATATTTTCTATTGTTTCAGTAATTGTACAAACTGTTTGTACATTAGGTTGGATACCAGTAGACCCAGTTATTGAGGTATTTAATTTACCACCTTTAGAAAATCAAATTACGTATGCGATTATTGGGGCTATTTTTACTGGTGTAGCTTGTGGTGTTGCATTACGTTTTGGAACTTCAACGGGTGGACTTGACATTTTAGGTCAAGTTTTAGCAATAGAAAAAAACATTTCAATTGGCGTATTTACAATGATTGCTAATGTAATGATTGCCGTTATTGGTGGTGTTTTCGTATCACATTCTTGGCCGATTGCTTTTTATACTTGTATTCGTATTATTATCACAAGTGTATGTATTGATAAAATTCATACAGCTTACAATTATTTAAAAGTAAATATTATTTCTAACAATGTTACAGAAGAAATGTTACATGAATTATTGTCAATGCATAGAGGTTGTACTATTATACCGGTTGAGGGAGCATATTCTCATCAAAGAAAGTATGATTTAATAATGGTTGTTTCTGGTTATGAACTTGATAAGGCTATTCATATTTGTAAAAAATATGATCCTAAATGCTTTATTATAGTAGAGCCTGTTAAACGGGTTGTTGGTAATTATACTCGTAAATCAATTGTTTAATAAAAAGACTAATACGCAAGTATTAGTTTTTAGAATTTATGGAGGTCACAGTGTTCAAATTACTTTTAAATAAATTAAAAGATGGTTATGTTTCGATTATACCTATCTATCTTCTAATAATTATATTGAATTTTACTCCCTATGTATCCTTAAGTACTTATGAAATATTAGTACTGAGCTTTGCAACTTTTATAGGTGGTCTTGGAATAGCCTTGTTTAATATGGGAACTGATATTGCTATGACTCCTATGGGTAAATTGAGTGGACAAGTTTTAACTAGACAAGGGAAAATTATAATACTTTTAATTTTTCTCTTTCTTTTAGGTTTTTTTGTTACTTTAGCCGAACCTAATTTAAGTATTTTAAGTTCACAAATTAAGACGTTGTTAAGCCCTTTATTAATAACTATATCGATAGCTTTTGGAGTGGGTTTAGCTTTAATATTATTAATAATTAGATTAATTAATAAATTAGATTTAGCTAAAATATTTATTTTCCTTTATGGTATTTGCTTTGCTTTAGCTATCTTAGTTATATATACGGGGACAAGTGACTTTTTAGGCTTCATTTATGATGCTGGTGGGGTAACTACAGGACCTGTAACAGTTCCTTTTATGATGGCAATTTGTATCGGTATATCTAGTGTTATAGCTAAAAAAAGTGATAAAGATATGTCTTTCGGCTTAATAGGTATAGTATGTGTTATGACTATTATAGTTATGTTAATATTAGGAATATTTATTAGTTATAATGGCGATTTTATTTTAGATAAAAGCCTCTATGTTATAGATACTAATTTTGGCTCTTTATTCTTAACTACTTTATTATCATCTTTTAAAGATGTTGCTATATCACTAGTTTTAATTGCTATATTTTTCTTAGTAATTAATTTTATATTTATTAAGTTACCAAATAAAAAATTATTCTCTTTAGGCATAGGTGTTATATATAGTTTTTTTGGCTTGAGTATTTTTCTAACAGCAGTTAATATGGCATTTATGCCAGTAGCTTATAATATTGGTTCTGATTTAGCAAGTAATAAATGGTTACTATATGTAGTAGGCTTTTTAGTAGGTGGAGTATCAGTATTAGCTGAACCAGCTGTACATGTTTTAGTTAAACAAGTTAATGAAATAACAGATGGTATTATTAAGAAAAAAACAATGTTAATAGGTTTGATTATTGGAGGTTGTCTAGCTATTACTTTAGCAATATTAAGAATAAACTTTCAATTTCCAATTATGTATATCTTAATACCAGCTGTAATTTTTGCTTTAACACTTAGTTTTTTCATTCCAAAAATATATGTTGGTATAGCTTTTGATTCGGGTGGTGTAGCGGCAGGTGCTTTAACTAGTGGTTTTATTTTACCTCTAGCAATAGGTATTTGTGATGGCTTTTTATATTCAGACAGTCAAATTTTAAGTCTTGGATTTGGCGTGGTAGCTTTAGTTTCTATAACTCCTGTTATTGTTATTGAATTTGTGGGTTTACAAGCTTTAATTAGTGATAAGATTAAAATGAAACGTCAAGTAGATAAAATGATTTTAGAAGATGATGAAGTAATTGTTAAGTTTAGGTGAAAGTATGACTAAGGTGCAAAAAAGCATAAAAGAATTATATTTATTAATTACTATCTTACCAATTAATAAAAGAGATTTATTTATGGATATAACAGAAAATTATAATGTTAATTATCATATTTCTTTTTTGGGTAATGGTAGTGCAAGTGAAGAAATATTAGCTTTAACAGGACTAAAAGACTCAAAAAGAGCAGTAACTTTTGGTTTTATTAGAGAAGATAAAATAAAAGATTGTTTAGCAGCAATTGAAGATAAAATGAATGATCTAGGTATTCATGGCGTAGCCTTTAGTTTACCTTTAAATAGTATAATGGGACTTAAAAATTATATGTTTTTAGCTGATTTTGGAGGTAAAACATGGAAAAAGAATTAGCACTATTAATAGTTATTATAAATAATGGTTATGGTGAAGAAGCTATAAATTTATTAAAAGAAGAAGGGGCTATGGGAGCTACTATTATTAATGGTTCAGGAGCTGTAAAACCAGAAGCTAAGAAATTATATGGTATTGAAATTAATCCAGAAAAAGAAATTTTATTAGTAGTTGTTTCTAAGGATATATTAGATAATTTAATGACTTCAATTTATGAAAAATTAGGTTCAACTACCCTAGCTCAAGGTGTAGCCTTTAGTTTACCTGTTAACTATGCTACAAGCAATTTATATAAACAATTTAATAAAGATGATAAGGCTGTCAAATAAGAGACAGTCTTTATTTTTTAGTATGTTAGGTATACCCGTAATTTAATGATTTTTATTTTAACATAACCTTAGTGATTAAAATGTAAATAATAAGATGATAATGTTAGATTTTTCTTGCAATTAAAGTCGTATTATTGTAAAATACTTGATGGTACATTTTTATTATATCCACAGCCCTTAAATAAATTTAAGGAGGAACAAAATTATGAAAACATATATGGCTAATAATGAAACTGTAAAACATGACTGGTATGTTGTTGATGCAACAGGTTTAACTCTTGGTCGTTTAGCTACAGCAGTAGCAAATGTTTTAAGAGGAAAACACAAACCTATTTATACTCCACACGTAAATTGTGGTGATAACGTCATTGTTATTAATGCAACTAAAGTTGTATTAACTGGTAACAAATGGAAAGATAAATTATATCGTTCACATTCAGAATACAATGGCGGCTTACGTACTTTAACTGCTGAGGAATTAATGACTAAATATCCTACTAGAATGGTAGAATATGCAATCAAAGGTATGTTACCTCATACTAAACTTGGTGATGTACAACGTAAACAATTATATGTTTATGCTGATGCTAACCATCCTCATCAAGCACAAAAACCACAAGAATTAAAGGTAAAGGCATAAGGGAGGAGCGAAAGAAATGGCAAAATTAGTACAATACTTAGGAACAGGTCGTCGTAAAAGTTCAGTTGCTAGAGTTATCTTAAGACCTGGTAAAGGTTCATTTACTGTAAATGGTCGTTCATTTGAAGACTATATTCCATCAGCAGCTCTTCGTTTAGACGTTTTACAACCACTTGAATTAACAGAAAATGTAGAAAAGTTCGATATTTTAGTTAATGTATATGGTGGTGGTCTTACAGGTCAAGCTGGGGCTATTCGTCATGGTATTACTAGAGCTTTATTAGAAGTAAATCCAGAATACCGTCAAACTTTAAAACCTGCTGGTTTAATTACTCGTGATTCACGTGTTAAAGAACGTAAAAAATATGGTCTTAAAAAAGCCCGTCGTGCAAGTCAGTTCTCAAAACGTTAATACATGTTTCAATTTTAAGCGATATAAAAATAAAATTAGACAAGGACTTCTCAACCTTGTCTTTTTTGTTAATTTTAAAGAAAATAAAAGTATCTCAAATACTATACTGGAAACTTTAATAGTAGTCGATAAATAAGTGTAATGTTAAAAGTAGTATGTTTAGTTTATTTGTTTTATTAGGTGATTTAATAATAAACTTAATTTTATATAAAGAAAAGGTACTGACTTGGTTCAGTACCTTAATTTTTAGCTTTTAAATAGAATTTTAATTTATGATCTTCGATCTCTAATTTATCATATAAGTAGAAAATATAGCCGATAACAATGAAAACAAGTAATAAGATAAATACCCACAATAAAACTTGACCAATTCCAATTTCGGCCACATTTAAGAAGAAATAAGGATAAATTGTCCCATTATAATCAGCTGGTAAAATTTGACCTCTTATTAATATTACTACTACATATAATAAAGGTAGTAAAGTAGAACATAGCGGATCATACCATTTTAAACTATGATGTTTGTCAAATAAGAAGAAATCTAAAACAAACATTAAAGGACAAACAATGTGCATTAATAGGTTGCCAAGACTATTCCAACCTGGCCCAAACATATTATCTGTCAGTAAAATATTATAAACTAAGAAAGTGACTAAAATTATTATTGTCGTATAAAATTTCAAACCAATAATAACTGTATTATTCCCCTTTATTTCACCATTTTTTAGATGTTTATATGTACTAATTACTACAATTAACATCACTATAAAACATAAGTAGTTAGATAAATTAGTATAATAAACTAGACAATCTAAACTAGGTTTACCACCATCTAATAGACCAAAACCATTGATAATACCTATAAGTCCTAAGGCTAAAAATATTGATCGATAGATAAGGTGAGTTATTCTATTATTTATCATTTTTCCACCTCACGTTGCAAATTATATCGAAAATTGATATAATATGTCAAGAAATATTTTAGATGTTTTATTTGCATTATTTATTAAAAAATGAGATAATAAAAACAAGGAGGAATACAATGTTAGAATATAGATATGACACTCAATTGTTAATTGAGGGTGAAGATTTAGATGAAAATAAAATTGTTGAATATTTCAATAATAATTTTAAAGGTGATTGCTTATTAGCTGTTGGGGATGATGAATTAATTAAGATTCATTTCCATACAAATGAACCATGGGATGTATTAAAATATTGCCGTACCCTTGGGGAAATTTATGATATTGTTGTTGAAGATATGGATAGACAATCTAGAGGATTAAAAGGATAGTTGGTTTTTATAACCAACTTTTTATAATTGTGGCAAATTATGTGTTATTTAAAGCTTTAAAGTATGTTGGTTTTATTATATAATTAGGCAAGTGGTGAGAATATGAATGAAAAAATTAATTTAAATAATATACCAAAACATATAGCCATAATTTTAGATGGAAATGGTAGATGGGCCAAATTACGTAATAGACCACGTATTTATGGTCACCGTAAGGGAGCTTTTAATATTTCAAATATATGTAAATATGCTGACTCTTTAGGAGTTAAAGTTTTAAGTATCTATTGCTTTTCAACGGAAAATTGGGCTAGACCAGATGATGAAGTTAAATATTTAATGGGGTTGCCGGTTAGATTTTTTAATCGTTATAGAGAAGAAATTAAAAATAGTAATATAAAAATTATGTTTAGTGGTAAACGTAATCGTATTAGTCCTAAATTACAAATGTTAATGGATGATATTATAAATATTACTAAAGAACATGAAGGTATAATTTTAAATATATGTTTTGATTATGGTAGTAGAGATGAAATTATAAGAGGAATTAAGAAAATTATTCCTCTTATTGAAGATGGTAAATTCAAATTAGAAGATTTAAATGAAAAAACCTTTAATAATTTTTTAGATACTGCTAATTTACCGGATGTAGATTTATTAATTAGAACTAGTGGTGAAGAAAGAATTAGTAATTTTTTATTGTGGCAAATTGCTTATGCTGAATTATATTTTACTAAGACTTTATGGCCAGATTTTACAACTGATTCATTAGATGAGGCTATTATAAATTATCAACAACGCAATAGGCGTTTTGGTGGCATTAAGGAGGATAAATAATGAAAGAAAGAACATTAACTGGTATTGTATTGCTAGCTATATTTATCCCGCTTTTATTAGTTGATGAACTATTCTTTATGTTCCAAATCTTGATGATTGTATTAACGGTGATTGCCTCTCATGAAATGTTAAAAATGTATGATAAGGAAAAACCAATGCCAAAGGTAATGAAAATAATAACAATGGCGTGTTCCTTATTGCTTTATTTAGCGGTTTTAGTTGAGCTTGATCCTAATAGTTTAATTAATCAACAATTATCATTATTTAGAATAAATTTGGAATTATTACCATCGATAATTTTGATTTTATTAGTTTTGTTTATGGCTACAGTATTTTGTAGTGAGTATGATGCAACAGATATTGGTAAGAGTATAACAACGATAATATATACTGGAATTGGTTTTAGTGCTGTTACAATTTTAAAATATTTTGGTTCACGTTATATTGTTTATTTATTTTTAATTACTATATGTACAGATATGTTTGCTTATTTCACAGGTATGTTATTTGGTAAACATAAGATGGCTCCTACAATTAGTCCGAAAAAGACTTGGGAAGGAGCCTTTGGCGGAACTATAATTGCTACTATTGTAGCTACAATATTTGCTACTTGTTATGGTTATATCTTTGGTGATTTCTTTGGTAATACATCAAGTACTATTTTAGATAAGATTATTAATGTTGAAGCAATTGGACAGACTTGGGTAATTGTGATATTAGTATTTTTAACATTATTTGCAAGTATATTCAGTCAAATTGGTGACTTAGTAGCATCAAGAATGAAAAGAACATATGGTATAAAAGATTTTGGTAATTGTTTCCCAGGCCATGGTGGTGTCTTAGATCGTCTTGACTCAGCTATTATGACTAGTATATTTTTACTTTGTATGTTTTCTATTTTGTCCTATTTTATACCGGTGGTTGTATGATAGATTTGTATATTTTAGGAGCTTCAGGTTCAATAGGTAGACAAACTATTGATATAGTTAAGAGATATCCTAATAAATTTAGGGTTGTAGCTATGTCTTTAGGTCACGATTTAGCTTTAGCTAGTAATTTGGTTGAAGTAGTTAAACCTAGTTTAATTTGTTTAAGAAATAAGACCGACTTTATTAAAACAAATGCTAAAGTTTGTTATGGTGATGAAGGTTTACTTGAAATTGCTAGTTATAAAGCTAGTTCTAATGAGGCAGTTTTAGTGAATGCTTTAGTAGGTAGTAGTGGTTTAAAGCCGACTATTAGAGCTATTGAGTGTGGCAAAAATATAGCCTTAGCTAATAAGGAAACTTTAGTTATGGCTGGGGATATAATTAATAGTTTAGTTAAAAAATATAAAGTTAAATTACATCCTATTGATAGTGAGCATAATGCAATATGGCAATGTATAAAAGGTGAAAAAAAGGCTCAAATAAAACGTTTAATAATTACAGCTAGTGGTGGCTCTTTTAGAGACAAAACAAGAGAAGAATTAGAAAATGTAACTAAAGCTGATGCTTTAAAACACCCTAATTGGAGTATGGGAGCTAAGATAACTATTGATAGTGCTACTATGATGAATAAAGGTTTTGAGGTTATTGAGGCCCATCATTTATTTAATATGCCATATGATAAAATAAGTACAATTTTACATAAGGAAAGTATAGTTCATTCTTTAGTTGAATATAATGATTTGAGTATTAAAGCTTTACTTGGTACTCCTGATATGCGTTTACCTATTTTATACGCTTTGTCTTACCCTAATCATTTAAAAATTAAAGATTTAAATAGTTTAATATTAGAAGGTAAAACTTTAAGTTTTGCTAAATTAGATGAAAAAAGATATCCTTTATTAAAAGCTGCTTATGATTCTGGTATAAAAGGTGGATTGTACCCAACTGTTTTAAATGCTAGCAATGAGGCGGCTGTTAAACTATTTTTAGAGGATAAAATTAAGTTTTTAGATATAGAGAAAATAGTATTTGAATATCTTAGTAAGGATTATTCAAATATACCTTATAATATAGATAACATTATTAATTTGGATAAAGAAATTCAAAAAGAAATATTAGAAAAATATGGTGATAGATTGTGATATTAGCACTTAGTGGCTTTTTGTTAGTAGTAGTTTCATTAATTGTCTTTGTATTTATTATTGGTCTTATAATTATAGTTCATGAATTTGGTCATTTTTTAGTAGCTAGAAAAGCTGGTATCTTATGTAATGAATTTTCTATAGGTATGGGACCTTGTATTTATAAACACCAATTTAAGAATACTTTATTTTGTTTAAGAGCTATTCCTATTGGTGGTTATGTACAAATGGCTGATGATGAAACTAGTTTATTATTAACAAAAGGGGATAGATTAAGCCTTACTTTAGACGATGATGAAGTAGTTAAAATTGATATATCTAAAAATAATTCAGGTGATATATCGGGTATTTTAGAAGAATTTGATTTTACAAATAAAAATGGAGAAGGTATGTATCTAACTTTAACTTTAGATGATGGTATGTCAAAAAGTTTTTTAGTTAGAGATAAGGCCATCTTGTATTTAGATAAAAACAGTAGTATTAAGATTGCATCTTATAATGAAACCTTTTCTAGTAAGCCAATTTGGAAAAGATTTTTAACTTTATTTGCTGGTCCTTGCATGAACTTTCTTTTAGCTATTATAATTTATTTTATTTATTATTGTGCTATTGGGGTTCCTAATTATGATACTAATCAAATTGGGGAAGTTGGTTATGGCTATGCTGGTTCTAGTTATTTAGAAACTGGCGATAAAATAATTGCGGTTAATGGTAAAAATGTTAATTCTTGGTACGAATTTGAAGATATAATTGATGAATATAATAAAAATTACCCTACAGAAGTTGAATTAAAAGTAATTAATAGTGCTGGTGAAGAAGAGACTTGTTTGATTCCCTATTCTATAATTATTAATTCTATTGGTATATCTAATTTACAAATAAGTGATAACAATTATCCTGAAGGTGTGATTAGTGGGGCTATTCTTGGTAATGTGGGTCTTAATTATAGTAATAAATCGGCTGATCCAAAGTATCCTTTATCTAGTGGAGATATTATTACAGCTGTTAGAGTAGATAACTATATTAATAGTGATACAACTAGCATGGGTGAAGTTGTAGAAATAACTAGTTGGCAAGATTTAATTAATAATTTAAAAGATGTAGATGTTGCGGAAATTAGATTTGAATATTATGATTTAGAAAAAGCTAAAGAAAACCCACAAGATCCTTATGTAAAAATAGAAGAATGTGAACCACTAGTAAGTTGGGGAAATGAAACACTTACTAATCAAGGAATCGAAAAAATTGAATTATTAATAGGTATTTCACCGGTTTATCATTTTGAATTAGGTGGGGTAATAACTTCGGCTTTTAAAGGTTTTTGGAATGATTTTACTTTAGTATTTAGAACTTTAAAACTTTTAATAGCTCCTAGTGGTATTAGACAAGTTGGCGTATCTAATTTAACTAGTGTTGTAGGAATATTTGGAATGGTTAAGAACTTAGTTCAAACAGGTATTTTACCAATTTTAGCTTTTACAGCTATGTTGTCTGTTAATATTGGTATTGTTAATTTATTACCTATACCAGCTTTAGATGGTGGAAGAATTATCTTCTTAATTTATGAATTTATTACACGTAAAAAGCCAAATAAGAAGTTTGAAGCGGCCCTTAATGGTATTTGCTTTATTTTATTAATGTTATTATTCATATATGTTACTTATAATGATATATTAAGATTTAATCTTATTAGTTTTGTGTGGAGGATTTAATATGAAGAATGTCGTAGTTACTGGAGGAGCTGGATATATTGGTAGTCATACAGTTATTTCTTTAATTGAAAATGGCTATAATCCAATTATTGTAGATGATTATTCTAATTCTAGTCCTAAGGTAATAGAAAGATTAGAAAAAATAACAAATTATAAACTAACTAGTTATAAGATTAATTGTTGTAATAAAAATGATTTAGAAGAAGTATTTAAAAATAATGATATTTTTGGGGTAATTCATTTTGCAGGTTATAAGGCAGTAGGAGAATCAGTAGCTAAACCACTTATGTATTATCAAAATAATTTAATTTCCTTATTAAATGTTGTTGAAGTTATGCATAAACATAATTGCAATAATTTAATATTTAGTTCCTCAGCTACAGTTTATGGTGATCCTAAGTCTGTTCCAATTTATGAAGATTTTCCTCTTCACGTTACTAATCCTTATGGTAGAACTAAATTGATGATTGAAGAAATTTTACAAGATTACGTTAAAGCTAATCCTAATTTTAAGGTGGCATTATTACGTTATTTTAATCCAATTGGTGCGCATGAATCCGGTTTAATAGGTGAAGATCCTAATGGTATTCCTAATAATTTAATGCCATATATTACCCAAGTTTGTATAGGTAAATTACCATATTTAAGAGTTTTTGGTAATGATTATAATACTCCTGATGGGACTGGGGTTAGAGATTATATTCATGTTTGTGATTTAGCTAAAGGACACACTTTAACTTTAAAGAAAATGGAAGAAACAAATGAAAATTTACTAATTTATAATTTAGGGACTGGCAAAGGAAGTTCAGTTTTTGAAGTATTACATGAAATGGAAAAAGCAGTAGGTCATGCTATTCCATATCAAATTGTTTCACGTCGTCCCGGTGATATAGCTGAATGTTATGCTAATTGTGATAAAGCATACAAAGAATTAGGATTTAAAACAGAATATAATTTATTTGATATGTGTAAATCTAGTTGGAATTTTCAACAAAAAAATCCAGATGGTATAAAATAAGGTTAAAGAGCGTTAATGCTCTTTTCTTTATTTAGTAAAAGTGTTTTTATTAAATAAAGGGGTTTTTGTTAATTTTTAGTTAAAATTAACAAATTTTTGCTATGTAAGCGTTATATTAAAAGCGTTTTCTTTAGATATTCTTTTGTAAAAACATTTACAATAGTGTATAATTATGCACGGAAAAACGAAAAGGAGAATTAAATATGCAAGAAAACAATCAAAAAGAAGCAGCGATTGCTGAAGTTGATTCTTTAGTTAAAAAAGCCTTAGTAGCTTTAAATGACTATGCAACATTTACACAAGAACAAGTAGATTACATAGTTGCTAAATGTAGTGTTGCCGCTCTTGATAAACATGGGGTATTAGCTAGAGCCGCTATCGAAGAAACTAAAAGGGGAATCTTTGAAGATAAGGCTACTAAAAACTTATTTGCTTGTGAATATGTAACTCACAATATGAAAAGACTTAAAACAGTTGGTATCATCAATGAAGATGATGTAACAGGTATTACTGAGATTGCTGAACCTGTTGGAGTAGTAGCTGGTATTACTCCTGTAACTAACCCTACTTCAACTGCTATTTTTAAATCATTAATTTGTTTAAAAACTCGTAATCCAATTATTTTTGCTTTCCATCCAAATGCCCAAAATTCAAGTGCTATGGCAGCAAAAGTAGTTTATGATGCCGCTATTGAAGCCGGTGCACCAAAGAACTGTATTCAATGGATTGAACACCCATCAATGGATGCTACTACAGCTTTAATGCAACATCCAGGTGTATCTACAATTTTAGCTACTGGTGGTAATGCTATGGTTAAGGCTGCATATTCATGTGGTAAACCAGCATTAGGTGTAGGTGCTGGTAACGTTCCTGCTTATGTAGAAAAAAGTTGTGATTTAAGACAAGCTATTAACGATATTGTTATGTCTAAATCTTTTGATAATGGTATGGTTTGTGCTTCTGAACAAGCTGCTATTATTGATCAAGAAGTTTATGATGAAGCAATAAAATTATTTAAAGAATATCACGTATATTTTGCAAATAAAGAAGAAAAAAAGAAATTAGAAAAATTCATGTTTGGTGTTAACAGTAAAGAAGATAAGCCAAATGCTCGTCTAAATAGTACAGTTGCTGGTAAATCACCTCAATGGATTGCTGAACAATCTGGTTTCTCAGTTCCAGAAGATATTTGTATTATTGCCGTAGAATGTTCTAAAGTTGGGGTTGAAGAACCTTTAACAAGAGAAAAATTAAGTCCGGTTTTAGCTGTTTTAAAATCTAAATCAACTGAAGAAGGCATCAATATGTCTAAACAAATGGTTGAATTTAATGGTTTAGGTCATAGTGCTGCTATTCATACAAAAGATCAAAAATTAGTTGATCATTTTGGTGATGTTATCCCAGCTATTCGTATTATTTGGAATTCACCTTCAACATTTGGTGGTATCGGTAATGTTTATAACTCATTTATACCATCACTTACTTTAGGTTGTGGATCTTATGGTCACAACTCAGTTGCTGGCAACGTTTCAGCTGTTAATTTATTAAATGTTAAGAAAGTAGGTAGAAGAAGAAATAATATGCAATGGTTTAAAATACCTTCTAAGATTTATTTTGAACGTGATTCTATTGAATACTTACATCAAATGAAAGAAATGACTAAAGTTATGATTATAACTGATCGTTCTATGGTTGATTTAGGTTTCTTAAAGAAAGTAACAGATCAATTAGAATTACGTCATCCAAAAGTTCCATATTCAATTTTCTGTGATGTTGAACCAGATCCATCAATTCAAACTGTTCAAAAAGGTGTTGAATTAATGCGTTCATTTGAACCAGATACAATTATTGCCTTAGGTGGCGGTTCTTCTATGGATGCTGCTAAAGGTATGTGGTTATTCTATGAACATCCAGAAGTTAACTTTAATGATTTAAAACAAAAATTTATGGATATTAGAAAACGTGCATTCCAATATCCAGAATTAGGTCATAAGGCAAAATTAGTATGTATTCCTACAACTTCTGGTACTGGTAGTGAAGTAACACCATTTGCAGTTATTACAGATAAAGAAAAGGGTATCAAATATCCATTAACAGATTACTCTTTAACTCCTACAGTAGCAATCTTAGATCCTGCTTTAACATATAGCTTACCTAAATCTATTACAGCTGATACTGGTATGGATGTTTTAACTCATGCTACTGAAGCTTACGTATCAACTATGGCTAATGACTTTACTGATGGTTTATGTCGTCAAGCTATTAAGATGGTATTTACATATTTAGAAAGATGCTATAACAATGGAGCTCATGACCATGAGGCTAGAGAAAAAATGCACAATGCTTCATGTATTGCTGGTATGGCTTTCGCTAATGCCTTCTTAGGTATGAACCACTCTATGGCTCATAAAGTTGGTGGTGAATTCCATGTACCTCATGGTAGAGCTAATGCAATTTTATTACCATTCACTATTAGATATAATGGCGTATTACCTGAAAAATTATCTACATGGCCAAAATATAATAAATATGTAGCTGGTGAACGTTATAGAGAGTTAGCAGAAATGTTAGGTTTACCTGCTTCAACAATTGAAGAAGGTGTTGAATCTTATGCTAAAGCTTGTGGTGAACTTGGTATGCGTGTTGGCATTAAGATGAACTTCAAATCTCAAGGAATTGATGAAAAAGAATGGTTAGATAGTTTAGAAAAATTATCTTACTTAGCTTATGAAGATCAATGCTCACCAGTAAACCCTCGTGTTCCTTTAGTTAAAGATATGCAAAAAATATTTAAAGAAGCATATTATACAGAAGAATTTTTTGTAAAAGAAAATAAATAATTATAATGCCCTATAAAGTGTTAGATGCTTTGTAGGGCTTTTATTATAAAAAATGTTGATACTATAGTCTTTTTAATGAAAATGAATGTAAATAATTAACATTAAAATTCTATATAATAAATATTAAAAGAAATAACTATAAAAAGAGTCTAATTTATGGTATCATATTAAATAAGAGGAAATTGCGTTTGAAAAAGATTTAACGGTGAAAGGTAGTAAAATTATGACGACAAAACAAATTGCTCATTTAAAAAGTATTGCTATGAATCTTAAACCTGTAATGCAAGTTGGTAAATTAGGGGTTCATGAAAATTTAATAAAAGATATAGAAGCTCATTTAGATAAACATGAATTAATGAAGGTTAGTATTTTAAAAAATAGTGATATAGATGATTTAGAATTTAAAAGCTTATTAATCGCTCACAATATAACTATTGTTAGTAAAATAGGAAGAATATTCATTTTATATCGTTTTTCTAATAAATTAACTAAACATATTGAATTTTGAGGTGAATTTTATGCCAAGACTTATTCTAATAGATGGTAATTCATTAATGTATAGAGCTTATTTTGGTATGGTTAATGCTAAGGTAATGACTAATTCTAAAGGGCTTTATACTAATGCTATCTTTAATTTTGCAAGAATGATTAATACTTTATGTAGTTCAGATTATGATGCTATTCTAGTAGCTTTTGATGCTGGAAAAGAAACATTTAGACATAGTATTATGACTGATTATAAAGCAGGTAGAAAACCGATGCCAGATGAAATGCGTATGCAAATTTCTTATATTAAACAATTCTTAGATTATAAAAGAATTAAAAGATATGAAGTACCGCTATATGAGGCCGATGATATTATCGGGACTATGGCTAAAATGGGTGAGGCTGCCGGATATCATGTAGATATTTATTCTAGTGATCGAGATTTATTACAACTAATAACTCCAAATACTACAGTTCATATGACTATTAAGGGAATGACGGAAGTTGATGATTATACACCAGATTCATTTTTAGAAAAGTATGAAATTCCGGTTTCTAGTTTTATTGATTTAAAAGCTTTAATGGGTGATAAATCTGATAATATTCCTGGGGTTCCTGGTATCGGGGAAAAGAAAGCAATTAAATATCTTAAAATGTATCCCCATGTTGAAGATATTTTAGAAAATGTTTCTAATATTAAAGGTAGTGATCACGATAAGTTTATTAATTTTGGCGACCAAGCTTTACTTTGTAAAAAGATGGCTACTATTTTACGTGATGCACCTATTGATGTTAAATTAGAAGATACTTTAAGAAAACCAGAAGATGAAGAAATATTATATAATTTTTATCAAGAACTAGAATTCCAGTCATTTTTAAAGAAAGTAGAAAAGAAAGAAGAAACTAAGTATCAAGTTTTAAATAAAGATAATTTAGATAAACATTTATTGCCTAATTCTATTGTTTTATGTGAAAATGAAGATTATAACTACCATAAGTATCCTGTTTTAGCAATAGCTATAAGTAATGATTTAGGTAATTTTATTATTACCCAAGATTTATTTAAAGAAGAATCTTTTATTAAATTTATGGAAGATACTCCTAAAATAGCTTATGATTTAAAAAGAATATATGTTAGTTTATTACATTTTGGTATTAAATCTAGTAATTTCATCTTTGATTTATATTTAGCTACATATATTTTAAATTCAAAAATAACAAAACATGAATTTAAAAATGTTATAGATTATTATGGACCTAATAATATCAGTATTGCTGATGAGGTATATGGTAAGGGTGCTAAAAGAAAAATACCGGCATTATCTGTTTTATATAGTTATATAGCTAGTAAGGTAGAAATTATAAAAACTAAGATTACAGAAGCTAAAACTAAATTAGAAGAACAGGAAGAAATTAACTTACTTTATAATATTGAAATGCCTTTAAGTTATGTATTAGGTGATATGGAATATGCTGGGGTTAAGGTTAGTTTAGAGGAATTAAGAAATAGAGATATTGATTTAGATAGAAGAATTAAGATTTTAGAAAAAGAAATATTTGAATTAGCTGGTAATGAATTTAATATTTCTAGTCCTAAACAATTAGCGGAAGTATTATTTGTTAAATTAAATATCCCTTATCCTGGTGATTCTAAAAAAGGTTATTCAACTGAGGCTAGTATTTTAGAAGCAATTAAAGATTTTAATCCGATTATAGGTAAGGTTTTAGATTACAGACAATTAACCAAATTATATAATACTTATATCAAAGGTTTGCAAGAACAAATTTTCCCAGATGGTAAGGTACATACTATTTTTGAACAAGCTTTAACAGAAACAGGAAGATTATCAAGTATTGAACCTAACTTACAAAACATTCCAATTAGAACAGAAGAAGGACGATTAATTAGAAAATTATTTATTCCTTCAGCAAAGGAAAATAAGATGTATTCAGCTGATTATAGTCAAATTGAATTGCGGGTTTTAGCTAGTATGGCGGATGTTAAACATCTATTAGAAGCTTTTAATAATAATGAAGACGTTCATACTTCAACGGCTAAAAAAATATTTGGTCATGATGATATAACATCACTTGAAAGAAGAAAAGCTAAAGCTGTTAATTTTGGAATAGTTTATGGTATTTCTGCTTATGGCTTAGCTAATGATATTGAAACTAGTCCCAAAGAGGCTAAAGAATTTATTGATAAATACTATGAATTAAATCCAGAAGTTAAGACATTTATGGATAATGTAAAAGATGAATGTAAGAAAAATGGCTATGTAAAGACTTTATTTAATAGAAGAAGGTATTTACCAGAAATAATTTCAAACAATTATAAACAACGTGAGGCAGCTACTAGAATGGCTATGAATGCCCCAATTCAAGGTACGGCCGCAGATATAATTAAGATAGCTATGATAGAAATTAATAAAGCATTAAAAGAAGAAAATCTTAAATCTTATATGCTAGTTCAAGTTCATGATGAATTGGTATTTGAAGTTTATGGAGGAGAGGAAGAAAAGCTTCAAAAAATAGTTAGAGAAAAGATGATTAATGCTGTTAAATTAAATGTCAAATTAGATGTTAGTGATGGTTTTGGCAATAATTGGTATGAATTAAAATAAAAGGAGATGTTTTTTTGTGTTAGATATTATAAAAAATAGACGTTCAATTAGAAAATATAGTCCAAAAGAAATAAAAAAAGAGAATTTATTAACTTTAGTTGAAGCAGGTTTTATGGCTCCTACAGCTAGGGCACAACAAAGTGCGGCTTTTGTGATTGTCGATGATAAAGAAGTGATAAAAGCTTTAAGTCAGGTTTCTCCAGGGGCCAAGGTTTTAGAAAATTCTGTAGCAGCAATTTGTGTATTTTGTCCAAATGTTAATGACTTATCAGTTAAAGAAATGGTTTTAGAAGATTTAGGAGCAGTAACGGAAAATATTTTACTTGAGGCATGTCATTTAGGTATTGGTTCATGTTGGATTGGAATTGCTCCTATAGCTGATAGGATGGAAAAAGCAAGTAAAATCTTAAATTTAAAATCTGAAAGTTTTGTTTTCTCATTGATTGCTTTAGGGTATCCGCTTGAGGAAAAAGCTTTTTATCAAAAAGACAAAATAAAAAAAGAATTAATTTATTGGAATAGGGTGGAATAATGCCAGAACTTCCGGAAGTAGAAACAGTAAGAAGAGTTTTAAAAACAGAATTAATAGGTTTAAGTATTACTAGTATTGATTTATTATATGAACCTATTTTTGAAAATAAAGAAGCAGTTACTGATTTAATTGGTAAGACATATAAAGACATTTTAAGAAAAGGCAAGTATTTAATTTTTTGTTTTAATGAAGGTTTTTTACTTAGTCATTTAAGAATGGAAGGTAAATATTTCTATACTTTAGAAGACTATCCTTTAAATAAACATATGCATGTAATAATTCATTTAAATAATGGTTATAAACTAATATATCAAGATGTTAGAAAATTTGGTAGAATGCATTATTATAAAACCTTAGAAGAATTAAATAATGATCTTGAGTTAGGGCCAGATGCTAACTTAGCTTTAGATGATATTGATGACTTATATTTAAAAATAAAAAAATCAAAATTACCATTAAAATCTTTATTGTTAGATCAAAGTTTTATTGCTGGTCTTGGTAATATTTATGTTGATGAAGTTTTATATAAGGCTAAACTATTACCTAATATGCCAGCTAATATGATTAGCCAATTAGACTTAAAAAATATTTTAGAAGCAAGTAAAGAAATCTTAGATTTAGCTATAATTAATAAAGGAACTACAATTAGGTCATATACTTCAAGTCTTGGGGTTACCGGTAATTATCAAAACTATTTAAATGTTCATACTAAAGATAAATGTCCTTTAGGACACGACATAATCTCATTTAAAATTGGAGGTAGAACTAGTTATGTTTGTCCTGTATGTCAAAAAAAACCAGCTCTTAAGATTGGTCTTACAGGTGGTATAGCTAGTGGTAAAAGTAATGTTTTAAAAGTTTTAGAAACTTGGGGTTTTAAAGTAATTGATAGTGATAAATTAGTTAAAGAAGCTTATAATAATAGTGATATCTTAAATAGTATTAGTAATCTATTTAATACAACAGATAAAAAAGAAATTGCTGAAATTATTTTTAATGATGAAGTTAAGAGAAAAGAATTAGAAAATATTATCCATCCTTATGTAATTAACAAAATAAAAGAATTAAGTGATATTGATGAGTTAGTATTTATAGATATACCATTACTTTTTGAGGCTAAATTAGAATATTTAGTAGATAAAATAATATGCATGTCTTTACCACTTGAAGAGGAAATATTACGTTTATGCAAAAGAGATAATATAGATAAAGATTATGCTTTAAAGAAGATAAATAGTCAAATTCCTTTAGCTGAGAAGGTTAAACTAGCAGACTATGTTATTGATAGTAGTGGTGATTTTAAACAAACCAAGGAAAATATAAAAGAAGTAATAAAGGAGTTAATTTATGGGATTTACGCGTGAAACACATGAAAATGATGCTGTTGAAATATTTAAAACACATTATTATAAAACTAATTATGATAATATGAAGAATGCATATATTGAATTTATGAAAAATAATGGTTTTCAAGTTCAAGAATTTAATAATGATTATGGTGAAGGTGTAGCATATAATAATAAAATGTCTATAACTACTAAAATTATTATGCAAAATCAAAGAGAAACTAGTATTGATTTTTTCATTGAATGTAATGGTTTTTTAGGTAAAGCTAAAGTAATAAAATTCTTAGAAGAGATTTATAGTTATTTAGCTAAAAAGTTTGAATTTAAAGGTTTAGGTTTACATCAATAATGACTGATAGTCTTAAAATTTATTCTAACTTTTCCTTAAATTTAGATGATTTGCGAACTTTAAACCTTTTATATTTACCTTTAATTAGTAGTGAAGCAACCTCACTTTATATCTTTTTACATAATTTATTAGATAGAACAAGTTTAACTAGTCAGGATTTAGAAAATGAAGAATTATTAAATCTATTAGGTATTAATGAAAGTAAATTTAATAAATTATTAAGTAAACTTGAAGGTATTAATCTAGCGAGAACGTTTATTAAAGATGATAAAACAATTATTATTTTACTTGCTCCTTTTACACCTAAGAATTTCTTAAAAGATACAGTTTTAGGTTCGTATTTAGAGGCAAAAATAGGTAAAGTATTGTTTGATAAGTTAGTAGCGTTATTTATAATTCCACCATTAGATTTAAAAGAATATAAAGAAATAAGCCATAATTTTAGTGAAGTATTTAATGAAGAAATATTAAGTGATTATCGTAAACCTAAAGAAAATATTTTTGGTAGAAGACCTAATCATAAATCAATAAATAATGGTACAAATTTTGATTTTGATTTATTTGTTAGTAAGATTGATGAAAATTTAATTAAAGAGGGAATAAATGAAGATTTTAAGAAAAAAATATCTTCTTTATCTTTAACTTATGGTTATAATTTAGAACAAATGGTTAATTTATTTAATGATAGTATTGATAAATCTAATTATTTCAGTTATGATTTATTAAAGAAGAAGGCTTTAACTTTATATAATTTTTTACATAAAGAGGATAAAGTATCCTTAAATAAAGAATCTAAGGAGGAAGTGTTAGCTAATCAATTAGATAATATAAGTGTTGATGAGTTACTATCTAATATAATTGGTAAGTCTTACCCTAATGCTTTAGTTAGTAAGATAAATGATATTTATATTGCTTTAGATTTACCTAGAGGTTTAATCAATTTAATGATTATTAAAATATATATGAGTAAAGGTAGCATACCAGCAGTATCTTACTTTACTAAGATGGCCAAATCATGGCAAGATAGCGGGATTTTTACGACTTATGATGCAGTTTATAAAATGTTTAATAAAGAAGATAAGAAAGTAAATAAGAAGAATCAAAAGGATATAACATTAGAAGATTGGCAAATTGAAGGAATGAATGAGATTATGAAAGGATTTAGGAAAAATGAAGAAAGTTGATATTAATTTAGATAATAAGATTAATATAGATAAAATTATTAATGATTTAAAAAAGGATCCTTTATTTAGTAATATTAATATTGATATTTCTAATTTAAATTCTTGTTTAATTATGAAAGAGGAAAATGATAATTGTAAGAATTGTCAAGGACTTAATAAATGCTTAAATAATCAAGCTGGTTTTAAGCTAGTTTATGAAGAAGATACTGATTGTTTTCTTTTAAAAAAGTGTCGTTTAAAACAAGAATTAGATGCTAAAATCCAAGAATCAAGTTTAATTAAAACCTTGTATATGCCTAAATCTGTTAGAGAAGCTAGTTTAGAGAAGTTTAGTTTAGATACACCAGAACGTAAAGAAATATATAAAAAAATAGTTAATTTTATAACTAATTATAATAATAATCATAAGTTAGGATTATATATTTATGGTAATTATGGGTGTGGTAAAACTTATATTTTAGGAGCTTTAGCTAAAGAACTAGCAACTAAAAATATTGATAGTCTTTTAATTTATTTCCCGGATTTAATAAGAGAATTAAAAGATAGTTTAAATGATGATCGTTTTAGTTCGCTGATAAATGAATTAAAAGATGTTGATGTCTTAATGCTAGATGATGTCGGTAGTGAAAATATGACAACTTTTGTTAGAGATGAAATCTTAGGACCGGTATTAAACTACCGAATGGCTGAAGAAAAACCACTTTTTATATCTTCTAATTTAACACCAGAACAACTGTTATTACATTTAAGTTTAAATGCTACAGCTTTAGATAAAACTAAGGCTATGCGAATAATGAGTCGTATTAGTCAAATAAGTGAACTAGTTAATATGGGAAGGAGGAAATACGATGGAACTAATTAGATATGATAAATCTCATATGGCTAAACTCACTTTTTTAAGTGATAAAATGAAAATGTATTATACAGAAATTAAAAATTACATTTTATCATTTACAAAGGTAAAAAACAGTACTTCTTGGGAGGGAGAAAGGTTTTATGTAGGTAGAAATACCTTAATAAGATTTGTTTGCAGAGGAAAGAGTATAAACTTGTATTTTGCTTTAACACCAAGCACTTTAGATCCTAAATATGGAGTGGTTGATGTTAGTGATATTAAAAAATATGCTGGTTTGCCAGCAATGTTAAAAATGAAGGGACCACGTTCATTTAATTATGCTAAAGAATTAATTGATGAGTTGATGGAAGCAGAAGAAATAGCTTATAATGAAGAATTTGAAGAATCATATGGTTTAGAATTAAAATCAAGATCATTAGAATCTTTATTAAAAGAAGGTTTAATAAAACCAGTTTATGGCAAAAAGACTTCAACTCGTCCGGTCGTTTTAGAAGATGATGAAGATGAGGATGACGAAGAAGAGGAAGAAGAAATCCTTGATTTTAAACCAGGTTATAAGGTAGTAGGTTTAGAAAAATATCAAGTAGGTAGATGTTTAAGAACAATCATTGATTTATCTTTATTAGAAAATAATTATAATGATGGGGAAACTGTTAGTCTAGATTCTTTAAAAGAAAAGAATTTAATCGATATTAATATTATGTATGTTAAGTTACTAGCAAGTCCTAATTTTACTAAGAAGCTTAATATTGAATTAAATGAATATTCTAAATCTACTTGCAAAATTTTAGATAATTTATATAAATAAAGTTTTCTTCAAAGAGTAGAATTAATTTATTGACAACTAAAATAAAAAATACTAAAATATTGCCGTGTAAGGATAAGATAATTTATAGATTTGTATTTTAGAGAGACATGTTGGTGAAAATTGTCATACTATATAAATTGTTACTCCCTTATTAGTAAGTAGAAAACTACTCGTTGGTTGCGTTAAAACCTTAAAGTGCTAGAAACATCTAGAATCAAGGTGGTACCACGGGTTTAATTTCGTCCTTAACAATTAGTTAGGGACGTTTTTTTGTGGAGGAAATATGATTAAAGTAACATTAAAAGATGGTAAAATTAAAGAATATGAAAGCAATATAAGCTTTAATGAAGTAGTTAAAGGTATTTCTTTAAGTTTGGCTAAAGAAGCAATTGCAGTTAAATTTAATAATGAGTTAATTAGTTTAAATGATAAATTAGTTGAAGATGGCTCTCTTGAAGTAATTACAACTAAAGATAAAGAAGGTTTAGAAATCTTAAATCATAGTACTGCTCATTTACTTGCTCATGCTATATCTAGATTATATCCAGGTTCTAAGTTTGGAGTAGGTCCAACTGTTGAAGAAGGTTTTTACTATGATATGGATATTAAAGATGCTGGTGTAACTATTAATGATTTAGCTAAAATTGAAAAAGAAATGCATAAAATTTCTGAGGAAAATATAGCTATTATTCATACTGTAGTAAGTAAAAAAGAAGCTTTGGAAATCTTTAAAAATGATAATTATAAACAAGAAATAATTAATAGTATTGACGGTGACAACGTAAATATCTATACTCAAGGTGATTATGTTGATGTATGTCGTGGACCACATGTAGTTAGTACTAGCAAAATTAAACATTTTAAATTATTAAATGTAGCTGGAGCTTATTGGCGTGGTGATTCAAATAATCAAATGTTAACTCGTATTTATGGTGTTTCTTTCTTTAAGGAAAAAGAACTAGATGATTATTTAAAATTATTAGAAGAAAGAAAAGAAAGAGATCATAGAAAAATTGGCAAAGATTTAGATTTATTTATGATATCTGAATATGGCCCGGGTTTCCCATTTTGGTTACCTAAAGGTATGTTATTAAAGAATGCTTTAATAGATTTTTGGAAAGATGTACATATTAAAGCCGGGTATCAATTCATCGAAACTCCTACTATGTTAAATAGAGAATTATGGGAGATATCAGGACACTGGTATAATTATAAAGAAAATATGTATACTTCAACTATTGATGATAAAGAATTTGCGATTAAGCCAATGAACTGTCCAGGTGGTATGTTAGTATACAAAAACCAAATCCATTCATATCGTGATTTCCCATTAAGACTTGCCGAACTTGGTCATGTTCATCGTCATGAAGCAAGTGGGGCCTTGTCAGGTTTATTTAGAGTTAGAGCCTTCACTCAAGATGATGCCCACATCTTTATGACTGAAGATCAAATTACAGATGAAATAGCTAGCATCATTGATTTATTTAAGAAAGTTTATGATGTATTTGGCCTATCTTTCCATATTGAACTTTCTACAAGACCAGAAAAGAAATATATTGGTGATATAGCAATTTGGGATAAATCAGAAAAAGCTTTAGCTGATGCGTGCCATAAGGCTGGTTTTGATTTCAAAATAAATCCGGGTGATGGTGCTTTCTATGGCCCTAAATTAGATTTTAAATTACGTGATTCAATGAATAGAATTTGGCAATGTGGAACTATTCAACTAGATATGAATTTACCAGAAAGATTTGATTTAACTTATATTGCAGAAGATGGCAGTAAGAAACGTCCGGTTATGGCTCACCGTGCTTTATTTGGAAGTCTTGAAAGATTTATTGGTATTTTGACAGAACATTTTGGCGGTGCCTTCCCAACTTGGCTTGCACCTTATCAAGTTCGCATTATTCCAGTATCTGATAAACATATTCCTTATTGTGAAGAAGTTAAAAAGGAATTAATGAATCACAAAGTTAGAGTAGAAACTGATTATAGAACTGAAAAATTAGGTTATAAGATTAGAGAAGCTCAAACTAAGAAAGTTCCTTACACTTTAGTAATTGGTGATAAGGAAGTAGAAGAAAATAGTATTACTTATCGTAAACACAAATCACAAGAACAAGTTAATATGACTTTAAGTGAATTTATATTATATCTAGAAGATGAGATTAATAATTTACGTTAATAATATTCTTTAAATAACTGCATCTAGTTCAAATACTAGGTGTTTTATTTTTAATAAAAATTGAAATATCTTGCCAAAATAAAACGTAGGAAGAAAATGGAATTGGTATGGAATTAAGAGTTAATTATACTTGGGATGAAAGTATAAATATAGAATATCCTAATATCCATATTCATGACGAAAATTGTATAGGTCATGAACAAATTAATGATACATATCATTATGTAGTAGAAAATAATTGTGGTTATGAAAAAGAAGAAGAACCAGAATTAACAGATGAAGAGAAATATGCTAAAGTTTATGATGAAATTTATAATGGTAATGCATATTATGATGCTGAAATGACTATTTCTGAATCAGGAAGTTCAATGTCTATTAATATGACTTTAGCAGGATATTATATTAAATCAACAGCTTTTTTATGATTCAAGATATTATAATTATAGTTATCTAGAAGGTGATAAGGGGTATGGATATTATCCCGTAAGTAAAGAAGTTTGGGATCCGGCTGATCCTTATATAGGAGGATACGAATTACAAATAAATGAATTTACTGATGAAGAAGAAGCTAAAACATATCTTGCAACGGGGCTTTTTATTTATTTAACTACTAAAGAACAATTTATTACTGCTTGTTTAGATGGCTTTATTGAAATTTATGGTTATCAAATCAAAGTAGATATAACTTTAGATGAAGAAATACATTTAAAACATTTAGTGATATCTAGATACTATAATGGAAATTTACAAGAAAATATAGAATATAATTTTACTTGGAATCCGAATGCTACTGTAGTTATTCCTGATGAAGTAATTGAAAGTGCTACAAATAATGTAACAATGTTTTAATATATTTATAGCTTAATTAGGTATTTACTTAATTGAGCTTTTTTGTTTTTCTTAAATATCTTTACTTTATGGATTATATGATTTTTCCCTTTTTCTTTACCTAATTTTAAGATATAATTAGAAAGATTGGAGTGATATTAATGACCTTAGAACAAACCCTTAGTTTAAAAACCTTAACTGAATTAAAAGATGGTCTTAAAATATATGGTATTAATGAAGAAATTAATCGTAAAATAGATTTAATTAAAAAATTAAAAGATGTTATTTTAAATGATGATTATTTTTTGTTAACCTTAATAAGGCTTACAGATAAAGAAAGAAAAATTATTAAAAATAGTTTAACTAAAAAAATTGAACTAACTAAAAATAATATTGCTAATATCATAAATATTAATAATTACTTAATCTCTTTAATTGATGATAATAAATTGATAATAGCTGAAGAAGTAGTAAAAAAATACATATTAATTGAACAAGATAAAACTTTAATTGCTAAGATTAAACATTTAAATTATTTAAATCAAATAACAGCTTTTTGTAGTAATTTTTATGGTATTTTTAATTTAAATGATATTTACAATTTATTAACTTTAAATGCTGATTATAAAGATTATCCTTTAAATCTATTTAGTAAAGATTTGATAGAATTTAATGATGCTTTAAATTATTTTAAATTAGACAATAATTATTTTATTTCTAATATTGCTGTTAGTTATGGAATAGATAAACTTAAAGATGAACAACAAAATATTTTAAAGTATATTCCTTCATTAAAAGAAGTTAATGACTATTATACTAATCACTATTTAAATAATGATACTTTAAATTTATTTAAAAAAATGGCTTTAAAAGAACATAATTTATTAGATACAGAGTATTTTATTAGAGCTTTATATAGTGCTTGTATGTATAGTGATACTAATGATGATGCAGTTAGTTTAATTAAAACATTTTTTACCTTTAAAGAAGAAAATAGTATTAACGATATAGCTGAGCTTTATGTATATTTTAATTATAAAACTAGAAAAATTAGCTTAAAAGGACATAATTTATTAGAACAAATAAAAAACGAGGAATAGTATGGGAATTCTTGATGTTAAAAATTTAAAATTCAAATATAAAGATATTGAATTATTTAATAATGTTGAATTTCATTTAGAAGCAAAAGAACATATTGTTATAGTTGGGGAAAATGGGACTGGTAAATCAACATTTATGAAATTAATTAGTAAAAACTTAATTCCAGATGCCGGGACTATAACTTGGTTAAATCACATTAAGTATGCTTATTTAGATCAACATTTAGAAATGAATAATGATTTAAGTATTAATGATTATTTAACAGCTACTTTTAAAAATTTATATGATAAAGAAAAAGAATTAATTAAATTATATGAAGATTTAGGAACAGCTAGTGCTACCGATTATGATAAAATAACAAAGAAAATTGATATTGTTAATAGATATTTAGAAGATAATAACTTTTATGCTATTTCATCAACTATATCTAATGTTATTAATGGACTTGGTTTAAATAATTTGAATTTAGATAGACTTATAAGTAGCCTTTCTGGTGGCGAGAAAATGAAGGTTTATCTAGCAAAAATCATTTTAGAAGAGCCTAATGTATTGTTAATGGATGAACCTACTAATTTTTTAGATGCTAATCAAGTAGATTGGTTAGCAAAGTATTTAAAAGGTTTTAATGGTGAATTTATAATTATTAGTCATGATGAATCATTTATAGCTAATATAGCTAATGTTATTTATGAATTAAATAATAAAACATTTGTTCGCTATAAAATGGGGTATGAAGCTTATTTAAAAGAAAGAGAAATTAGAAGAGAATCTTATTTAAAAGCTTATAATGCTGAACAAAAGAAAATAAAAGAAATGGAAACTTTTATAGCTAAAAATATAGTTAGAGCTACAACAACCAAAAGAGCTCAATCAAGAAGAAAAATGTTAGAAAAGATGGAAAAATTACCAAAACCTAAAAATAGGGTTCCTTTAAAACTAAATTTCCCGTTTTCACACTCTACAGGTGATGAAGTATTAATTTTAAATGAACTTATAATTGGCTATGATAAAGCTATCTTAGGTCCGCTTAACTACAAACTAATGAAAGAAAAGAAAATAGCAATCTTAGGTCGCAATGGGGTAGGTAAATCTACTTTATTAAAGACTATATTAAGCCAAATTAAACCATTAAGTGGTGATTTTAAATGGAATTTATCAGCCGATATTAATTATTTTAGGCAAGAAGAAAATGAATTTGATGAAATAAATGCTATTAATTACTTAAGATACTTTTATCATTTAAAAACAGATGAAGAATTAAGGACTATTTTAGCTAGGGTAGGAATAGGTAAAGACTTATGTTTAAAACCTATTAAAGAGCTAAGTGGTGGTGAAAGAACAAGAGTAAGACTTGCCTTAATGACAATGAAAAAAAGTAATATTTTAATTTTAGATGAGCCAACAAATCATTTAGATCCGATGACTAAATTAGAATTATTTGATGCTTTAAAAAGCTTTCCGGGTACAGTTATTTTAGTTAGTCATGAAAAAGATTTTTATGATGAACTAGTTGATGATGAAATATATTTTGATTAATTATTAGTCAAGAAATGTCAAATTTTCTTGACTTTTTATATGTAACCGCTTTAAATATGTAAAACTAACTTGACATTTTTTAAATAAATAAGTAAAATTAGTTGATTTTTCAAAGTAGGTGAAAAGAAATGAAAAAGAAATTAATCTTTATTTTCATCATTTTAGCTATAATAGGTACAGCTATTGGAGTTACAGCCTATATTAATAGTAAAACAAATAATAAAGGTCCGGTTGAGGCTTTAGGTTATGTTACAACTACAAAAGACTTACCTACTGATGGTTCAACTATTAATGATTATGATAGTTATGATAATTTAGCTATTATAGCTGGTTTAATGGAAAATGAAGATTTTCATGGGGAAACAAATGGACAAGTTAAAGCTAAGGTAGCTTTTATAAATTATACACAAGATGTTTATAATTTAAGGACAATAATTGGCGATGAGGGTTTTCAACAAGCTGTCTCAACAAGTTCTTTAAAATCAGTGGCTATTCAAAAACATTTCGATTTTAAAAATCAAATTGTATTAACAAGAAATCCTGACAAAATTGATGGCAAGAACACAACTTGGTTAAATGATGTACCTCAAGTTTATTCTAATAAACAATATTTAAGCATTTATGGTTGGTTACCAAATCAAATATCTGCTTATGTTTTATGTAAAGAATCAATTCTAGAAATTTCTGATTTGATTGATTTAGGGGAAGGACTATATGAGATTGATTTAAGCTTAAATCCTAATATAGCTCCAGTTAATTACCAATATGAAGTTAAAACCTATGGTGGCTCTTCCGATTTCCCGAGTTTTTCAAGCATTAAATTAAAAGTAATATTTGATGCAAATTGGCAACTAAAAGAAATTCAAAGTGAAGAAGTATATGATATTACAGTGCCAGTAATAGGTAGTATTACATGTACAGGTAATTTAACAGAAACTTTTACTTATGATAATTTAAGTATTCAAGATAAAGATTATTTTGATAAATATGCAAATTTAAAACCAAGTGATGATAATATTTATACACCAACAGAATTAAAACCATTAGATTACTTTATGTATGCTTTTGGGCCTTATTTAAATGGTGATATATTAGCGGCTAATGTAGAATTAAATATTAATGATAATTTAATTAATGGTACATTATATGTAGATTTAAAGAATAATAAATATGGTTTTAAAAGTAATAGTCTAAACTTATTAGTAGAAGACAATTTAATTTATTTAGAATTTAACAAAATAAAAGTTAAAACAGATATTAATAATTTAACTGGCTTATTTGGAAGTAGTGAAATTAATTTAGACACTAATGATTTAATGAATCAATTAAACAATGGAGTTATTACTAAAGATGGTAATAATACTAATTTATTTGTTAAACTTAATTTATTAGGTCTTGAATTACCAATTAATTTTAATTTTAATGAAGAGGGAGAAAACATCTCTTTAATAGATGTTTCTACTAATTTAATAATAAGTGATATAAATATTGGTCTTAAAGCTAATATAATTAAAGATAGTTTTAATCTAAATATTAATAAAGATGAATTTAAAGATTTAAATAATATAGATTTCATTATTAATAATATTAAAGATATTATAACTAATAAAAATGTTATTATTGATTTAGAATTTATTCAAAATAATATTAATATAAATGGTCAAATTAAGGCTTTATTTAAAGATAATTTAGCATTATCTGGTGACCTTAATTTAAATATTGATGATAAACAAATTAATATATTATTAAATTACCAAAATGATACTCTTTATTTAGATGTATTAAATTTAAAATTAAGTATTACAAAAGATAAATTATTAAGTTTATTGCCAGAAACCGACACTAACATTGATTTAAATACAATTCTTAATTATATATTTAATATTGATTATAATAAATTAATTAATAACTTTGATTTAAAAGAAAATGAATTAAATTTAGGCTTAGATTTAACAGACTTTAATTTAAGTAATTATAATATTAGTTTAATTAATGATAATGGTATTAAATTAAATATTAGTGAATTAGGTTTAACTTTAAAATTAAGTAGTGATCCTAATTTAGTAATTGAACAAGTTACTGGTAATTATTATGACATATCTTATTTATTTGATCATTTAGAAAATATAATAAGTGTTTTAAATAATCCTTATTTAAATTTAAATGTTACAACAGAATTAACATATGGTGTTTTAGCAATCCCTGTTAATTTAGATGTTTTAATTGATGTTAATAATTTTAGTATTTATTTAAAAGGTAGTATTAATTTATTTGGAACTAATTTATTAATTGAAGGGACCTTTAAAGATAATATTATTAATTTAAAAATAGGCAATGACTTAACTTTAAGTCTTACTATAGAGGAATTATTATCTTATTTCACAGGTAATAACATAGAGTTTGATTTAAACAATATTTTAAATAATTTATCTATAACAAGTAGCCAAGAAGAACTTAATTTAGGTTTAAGTAAATTAAGTTTTAGTGATATAAAATTAAGTAACACAAATATTAAAGTAACTAAAGGAGAAGAATTTAGTTTACCAAGTTATGAAATTGATTTAACTAAGTCTGATATTGATAATCTTATTTTAGTTATTAATAACTTAATTAAGATAATTAATAATGGTAATTTAGAAATTAATTTAAATTATAATGATATTAAAGCTAGTCTTATAGTTAATAAAGATTTTAATATTAGTGGTCAAATTAGTTTAGGTAATATTAATTTAAATCTAGCATATATGAATGACCTAGTTTATCTAAGTTATAACAAAGTTGGGGTAACTGGTAGTCTTGTAGACATTTTAAATCTAGTTGGTGAGTTTGTAGAAATCCCGGAAATAAGTTTAGATTTAAATTGTTTAATTATAGATATTTCAACTGATATTAATATTGTTAATTTGGCTTTACTTGGCCTTAATTTAAATATAATGATAACTGATTCTATTACTATTAAGGAATTAAATAATAATATTGATATTAATATTACAAATACCCAAGAAGATGTTAATTTAATTAATTTAGATTATATTAATATTTCTGATTTAAGTATATTTATTCCTAAGATTAAAGAATTAATTAATAATGAAACAATTAATTTAAATTTAAATACTAATATTTCTTATAAAGATTTAGTATTAAATATTAAGGGTTTAGTTAATGTTAATAAAGCTGGCATGATTTATGGTGATATTAATATTAATGACAAATTAAATTTAAGCTTAGCTTATAATGATACATTAAAGATTAAATTTAATAGTAATGTTATTGAAATGCCATTAAATGAAGCTGTAAATATTAGTGATTTAAGTTTAATTATTAATAGTATTAGTTTAAGTGATAATAAATTAAATATATCTTTAAGCTTAAATGAAATTAGTTTAAATATTATAATTGATAAAGATTTTAATATTAGTTTAAGTGATATAAATATTAATGATTTAATAATTAGTAATACTAATTTAAGTATTACAAGTAATAATGAAGAAGTTAAAACTATTACAGAAGAAACTACTTTAAACATTAATGATTTAATGAAAGAAGTAAATCCTTTAATTGAAGTAATTAGTAATGGTTTAATTGAATTAAGTTTAAATACTACTTTAGTAGCAGATACAACATCATTTAATGTCGAAGCTAATATTAATATTGATATTAATAATTTAAGTATTAGTGGAGAAATTAAATTTATTACTAGTAAAGGTGTTAATCATATTGTTTATTTAGATTATAGTAATAATAATTTAAGTTTATCTTATGGTAACATAGGTGTATATTTAAGTATTAATGAATTAGATACTTTAATTAATAAAGTATTTGGTAATAGTATTAGTCTAGATATTGATTTATATGAAATAATAAATTCTTTAGTTATTAATTATAATAATGGTCTAAATATTAATTTAGATTTAGCAGGTTTAGGTAATATAAGTCTTAATTTAAATAATAATGTTATTAAATTAAGTGATTTAAATATTAGTAATATTTCTTTAGTTAATACAAGTTTAAGTATTAATAAATTAGATAATTATGTATCTTATAAACAAGATATTGATTATTTAAATATAAGTGATTTAAGCATATTTATTTCTAAGATTAAAGAATTGATTAATAATGATACTATTAATGTAGATTTAAATACTTGTCTTTCTTATAATAATTTAATTTTAAATGTATGTGGTAAATTAAGTATTAATAAGTCAGGTAAGATATATGCTGATTTAAAAATTAATGATAAGCTAAATTTAATATTAAGTTATGATGAAGTATTAAAGCTAAAGTTTAATAGTAATATTATAGAAGTAAATTTAAATGATATATTAAATATAAATGATTTAGGTCTTATTATTAATTATATTAAGTTTATTGATAATAAGTTAAATATATCTTTAAGCTTAAATGAAATTAGTTTAAATATTATAATTGATAAAGATTTTAATATTAGTTTAAGTGATATAAATATTAATGATTTAATAATTAGTAATACTAATTTAAGTATTACAAGTAATAATGAAGAAGTTAAAACTATTACAGAAGAAACTACTTTAAACATTAATGATTTAATGAAAGAAGTAAATCCTTTAATTGAAGTAATTAGTAATGGTTTAATTGAATTAAGTTTAAATACTACTTTAGTAGCAGATACAACATCATTTAATGTCGAAGCTAATATTAATATTGATATTAATAATTTAAGTATTAGTGGAGAAATTAAATTTATTACTAGTAAAGGTGTTAATCATATTGTTTATTTAGATTATAGTAATAATAATTTAAGTTTATCTTATGGTAACATAGGTGTATATTTAAGTATTAATGAATTAGATACTTTAATTAATAAAGTATTTGGTAATAGTATTAGTCTAGATATTGATTTATATGAAATAATAAATTCTTTAGTTATTAATTATAATAATGGTCTAAATATTAATTTAGATTTAGCAGGTTTAGGTAATATAAGTCTTAATTTAAATAATAATGTTATTAAATTAAGTGATTTAAATATTAGTAATATTTCTTTAGTTAATACAAGTTTAAGTATTAATAAATTAGATAATTATGTATCTTATAAACAAGATATTGATTATTTAAATTATAATGATTTAAATAATGTTTTAGAAATTATTAATCAAATATTAGATTTAACTAAAGAAGAAGGTTTAAGTTTTAATATTAGTGGTGATATCTCGTTAAATAACCAAGTTTATAGTATTTCTGGTTATATTAATTTATTATTTAGAAATGGTTTAGAACTAGAAGCTGAGGTTACTATTTTAGATGAACATTATGTTAAACTATATCGTAAAATAGAGGATGGTAAAGCCATTTATTACTTAGTTTATGACAATTTAGTTTTAAATCATAGTGAAGAAGATACTACTTTAAATTTCAAGGCTAATGAAGAAGATTTAAATGGATTCCTTGATACTTTATCTAATTTCTTTAATTTTGATTTTAGTGAGATTAGCAATGATATTTCTAATTTAAAAGGCTTTAATATAATTGATTTAATTGACAGTGTAGACTTTAGTCAATTAATTAAAGAGATAAGTGTTTTAGAAGATACTAATAAAGTTTTAAATTTAATTATTAATAAAGATTTCTTAGGTCAAAATGATGATATTGTTATATCTTTGATAGCTGGAGAAACTTTAAGTTTAGAATTAACAAATTTAGGTATTAGTGGCATTAATGTTGATAAACTAGCTTTAGCATTAACTGGTACTTATAATAGTGATATTCAAGCACCTGATTTAAAATATTATGATTTGTCTATGTTAAATCCACTTTTAAATACTATTTTTAATACAGCTTTATTAACTGATTTTAATATTCAAGGCAAGATAAAAGTTGAAGCTAAAATAATTGGTATTCCAATTGATATGGATGTTCCAGTTGAGGCAAGAATTAAGAGAGTAGAAGGATCAACAAAGCCAGAAATATATGCTAAAATTAATGTTCCAGTTATTATTGGAGTAAATCCAGTCCCATATAAAGTTGGCGATTTTGGCCCTGGTAAGGATAGAGTTTTTGAAATTTATTATAAAGATGGTTATGTTTATCTTTATAGAACAGAAAAAGTAAGTAGATTTTTGGCAAAAGATAGAACCTATACTAAAGGTATTATGATTAGTGAAGAAACATTTATGAATAATATTATGTATTATTTATTAGAATGGGGTTTTGGCTTTAGTTCAGATATTATGAATGCTATTAATAAGGGTCTAAATATTGAACATAGTATTGATTTTACTAATGTTATAACTGATTTAAGTAAAACTGATAACTCTTATAATGTGGGTATTAATTTAGCTGAATTAACAGGTAATAATCAATTAGGAACTGCTAATATTAATATTATTGAATCTTTAATTAATGATGTTTCTTATTTGACTGGTCTTAACTTTAATATTAATATGCCAATTGCGAGCGGTGTTGATATTAATATCAGTACTAGTAATTTAGCATTAATTAATATAGGTGAAGTAGTAGATTTATCTAACTTATATGATTATATTAATAATTATTCTCATGCTTTAGATGAGGATTGGGAAATAGAATAAGAAGGACTTAGTTCCTTCTTTTTTTCGTTAAAAAAGACCTCTAAAAGAGATCTTGACTATTCCACTTTATATAATTAGTTTCTTTGAAAAATCTTTTTAATAAGAAGGTTAAATAATAAGGAAATGTGAATTTATTGTTTGAAAATCCAATATTTGAATTTGTTAATTTAATTCCGTATTTAATTATATTATTAGCTAGTAAGGTGTCTAATGATTTAGTTCTTCCCTTTTTTCTTTTAACTTCGATAGGTATAATTTCATTTTTTACTCTAATAATAAAGTCTATTTCGATAGTAGAATCTTCATTTTTATAAAAGTATAAGTTATATCCTGCTTTAGTTAAGGTTTCAGATACTAAACTTTCATATAAAGCCCCATTATAAATTTCATAATTATTATTGATTATTAAGTCTTCTTTAGATTCTTCATCTAAATTGGCAATGAATAAAGAATGTTCAGCATAATAAATCCTAAAATAATCTTTTAATTCATAACTAATTAGAGGTAATTCTAAGGTTTCAAGATTGTAAGCTATGTTTATTATACCAGCATCTTTAAGCCATTCTTCTGTACCACTATATTCTCTAAATCTGGCCCCATGACCTATTTTAGATATTTGAAATTTATGATTATCTTTAGCTAGTTGACTTGATATGTGCCTATATACGTTTTTTACTTTAGCTACATCTAAACTAGTTACATAATTTGTTATGTCATCTTCATAGTCATTATATATTCTTTTTTGAACAGAAAAAGGTTTACTGAACTATTTATATTTCATAAATAAAGTAACTGCCTCAGGCATTCCACCAACAAAAATATAATCTCTAAATAATTCTTTTAATTTAAATAAATAGGCATCAGGTAGAGGTTTTAATTCTTTCATATAAGAATAGATGTCATCAATTTGTTTTTCATTATAGTCATTAGCCCATAAATATTCTTCAAAATCTAAAGAATACATTGTATAGTTTTCTTTGAAACCAACAGGAATACTAGAAATTTGTTTATAATTAATACCAAGTAAAGATTCTGAACAAATTACGTCAAACCTACCATCTAAACTGAAAGGTTTTAAAGAAGTAGCAGTATCAGGATAATCTTGAATTTCATCAAAAAATATTAATGTTTGGTAGGGTATAAAATTAAAATTAGGATTTAATAAGCTTATTTCTTTTATACTGGTATCGACATCATAGCCATTTTTAAAGATATTTTTGAATTGTGGCATAGTAATGAAATTTATTTCAACAAAAGATTCATAATTTTTGGCAAATTCTCTAATTGATGTTGTTTTACCTACTTGTCTAGCTCCAGAAACTATTAAAGGTTTTCTATTAGGTTCTTTTTTCCAGTTTAGTAGGAAATTGTCAATTTTTCTTTTTAACATAAATATCACCTCACATTTTTGTAATAAAAAACAAGGCTATTTTCACATTTTTGTAATAATGTAATGTTTTATAAAGTGATTTAATGGAAGAAAAAATAATTAGTATTTACAAAGAATAAGCATGTAATCGTTTTCTTTACAACTTTTTTACAACTTCTTTACAAGTTTATGGTTTTTTGTAAATTATAAAATAAATATAATTAGGCTGTAAAAAAGAAGGAGAAAAGAAAATGAAAAAAGTTTTATTAGGTTTAGCAGTTGGATTTGTTTGTGCATTTGCCTTAACAGGTTGTGGAGACACAGATCAAATTAAAGTTTATAGTAGAGATACTACATCAGGTACTCGTGATGGTTTCTTTACAAATATTGGTTATGAAGATGCTAAGAGTGATGACAAGTTATTAGCACCAGGTACAGTAATTGTTGATTCAAATGGTTCTATGTTAACATCTATTGCTGGTGATGAATATGGTATTGGTTATGCTTCACTTGCTTCAGTATTAGAAACTGATACTGTTAAAGGTTTAACTTATGATGGTGTTGAAGCTACTATTGAAAATGTTCAAAATGGTACTTATAAATTATCACGTAACTTTAATTATATCGTAGCTCAAGATGCTGATATGACTGAAAATCAAGCTACTATGGTTAAAGCATTCCTTAAATTTATGTCTTCAGATGAAGGTATGACTATTGTTTCAAGTAATGATGGTATTTTAATGACTGAAATTAGTGCCTCTCCAAAATGGTCTGAATTAAAAACAAGTGATCCTGATGTTTTAGCCGCTTTAGCTATTACAGAAGATGTTACAATTAATCTTGGTGGTTCTACATCAGTAGAAAAGATTGCTGAAGCTTTAACTCAAGCTTTTGCTGAAGAAGTTACACATTTCAAACCTAGTCATAATCATACTGGTTCAGGTGATGCTTATAAGAATACTCAAGGTGAGGGTAAAGATGGTACAGGTTCTTTACAAATTGGTTTCTTATCAAGAGAAATCGAATTAACTGGTGATGAACCAGCTGCTGAAGGTACATATGGTACTATTTGTAAAGATGGTATTGTAGCTATTGTTAATCCAAACAACGATAAGATTGATGATGCTAATGCTGCATTATTAAAACAAATTTTCAGTGGCGAAATTACTTCTTGGTCTAGCATTACTGAGTAATTATAATTAAAATTTAATACATAAGGCCTTTGGCCTTTTTTGCGTTATAAAAGGAGAATTATATGATTGAATCAAGTTCAAAAAGAAAAACTGTTTTTGATAATATATTTAAATATATATTTCTTGCTATAGCAATTTTAGCTGCTTCCTCAATAATCTTTATTGTTATTTTTATCTTAATAGAAGGAATTAAGCCTTTTACTAATACATATCCTAAAATTAGTGGAAGACTTGAAAGGGCCAGTCTTTTAACATTCTTGTTTTCAAGGACTTGGACAGATTTGAATTATGGGGCTTTAGGAGCTTTCATTAATACAATATATTTAACTTTATTAGCTACTATTATTGCCTTACCAATATCTGTTTTATCAGCTTTATTTATTGTTAGAATAGCTCCGAAATGGTTGGCTATAATTATGCAAAATGTAGTTGAATTGTTAGCCGCTATTCCATCAATTATTTTTGGTTTATTTGGTAGAGGGGTAATCAACCCAATTGTTAAAGGTTTAGGTAATATTTTAGGCATTCAGACAGCGGGTGGTATTTCTGGTTTATCAACAATTGTTGTTTTAGCAATTATGATGATTCCTACGATTACAACTTTAAGTATTACTAGTATGAAGGCTGTTAAGAAACCAGTTATTGAAGCAAGTCTTGCTTTAGGAGCAAGTAAAACCCAAACTGATTTCAAAATAGTCTTAGGTGGAGCTAAATCAGGTATTACAGCAGCCTTAATTTTGGGTGTTGGTAGAGCCTTAGGTGAGGCTACAGCGGTATCTATGGTTTGTGGTAATAATATTACCGGTCCGAACTTTAATATTTTTGATACAACTCGTACTTTAACTTCAACTATGATGTTAGGCTTACA
Source organism: uncultured Acholeplasmatales bacterium (assembly GCA_944324705.1). GTDB lineage: Bacteria > Bacillota_I > Bacilli_A > Acholeplasmatales > Anaeroplasmataceae > CALUXS01. The sequence continues at coordinate 5,221 of CALUXI010000002.1, read as the reverse complement.
TGAATCTAGTGGTATTGCTTATGATATTCGTTTTAGTGTCGGTATTTTATTAGTAATTACAATTTTAGTTGTTAATATTATTTTAAACTTAGTGAAGAGGATGATTTGTCGTTATGAACAAGCTTAAGGAAGAAACTAAATTAGAAGGTGAAGTTGTTATTGAACAAAAGAAACCTAACGATACTTATTTAAAAATGAAAAAAGTAGGGGATATTTTAAAGCTTATTCCTACTTACTTTTCTTCATTATTTCTAGTAGTTGTTTTAGGTGGGATAATAATTTATATTTTAGTAACAGGTTCATCTGCTCTTTCATGGAATTTATTAGTAGATGATTATCAAGAACACCTTAATACTATAACAGTTGAATATGATGACAGTTTGACTTTTAAAGACCCGAATATAGCTGATTCTTATTTTATATCTAGATTTGGAATAAGTGTAAAAGATGGTCGTGATACAGCTAATGAAAAATGTGTTACAATCGCTTATATTGATCCTAATTCACCACTAAAAAAGGCTAAAACTACGCAAGATAATAGTATTACCTATGAAGTTAAAGTTGGTGATAATATTGATACAATTAGAATCTTAGATGATGAAGATAAATTACAAATTATTGGCGCTAATAAGGGTGCAGAAGATATTGCAGAAACTTTAAATACAGCTAAGGTAATTGAAACTATGCAATGTAAAACCTCAGGTGGTGGGGCAAGAGGTAGTTTAATAACTACATTATATTTAATATTGTTAACTTTAATTATATCTTTACCAATAGGGATAATTACTTCAATATTCTTGACCCAATATGCAAGAGATGGTAAACTAAAGACAATAATAACAACCATGATTGATATGACGGCAGGTATTCCTAGTATTATCTTTGGTTTTTGTGGGGCTTTAATATTTATTCCGTTTTGTGATACGACATTTAAAACCTCTGGTTTTAGTATTTTAGCAGGGGCATTTACAATGACAATTGTTTTATTGCCAACAATTATTAAAACAGTTAATGAAAGTTTATTAGTTATTCCTCGACACTACACAATGGCAAGTTTAGCTTTAGGAGCTTCTAAAACGCAAACAGTTTTTAAAGTTATTTTACCTAATGCTATCCCAGGTATTTTAGCAGCAACTCTCCTTTCTATTGGTAGAATAATTGGGGAATCTGCAGCCTTGATATTTGTTATGGGGACTTCAATTCAAGATGACATTAATGTGACTAAGGCTTCAACAAGTTTAGCTGTTCATATTTGGTCAATTATGCAAGGTGAAAATCCTAATTATGGGGCAGCTTCAGCAATCGCAATCATTATTTTGATTGTTGTATTGATAATGTCTATTTTAGTTAAATTAATTAGTAAAAAAATGAATAAAATGGCGGTATAGTTATGCAAGAAAATATAAATAATAATGAAACATTAGATTTTGAAATAAAAAATGTCAATCTATATTATGGGGAAAAACATACTTTAAAAGGAGTTAATTTAAAATTGGCTCACAATAAGGTTACAGCTTTTATTGGCCCTTCTGGTTGTGGTAAATCAACTTTACTTAGATGTTTAAATAGAATGAATGACTTAATTCCTAATTGTAAAATAGAAGGTGAAATTTTATTTAAAGGTCAAGATATTAAAGCTATGAACCCAATTGATTTAAGAACTAGAGTCGGAATGGTCTTCCAACAACCTAATCCATTTCCAATGTCAATTTTTGATAATGTTGCTTACGGACCTCGTTGTAGTGGAATTAAAAATAAAGCTAAATTATTAGAAATTGTAGTTGATTCATTAAAGAAAGCAAGTTTATATGATGAAGTTAAAGATAGACTTAAAGATAATGCTTTAGGTTTATCAGGTGGTCAACAACAAAGACTTTGTATAGCTAGAACAATAGCTATGAAACCAGAAGTTATTTTAATGGATGAACCAACTTCAGCTTTAGACCCTATTGCCACTTTAAAAATAGAAGAATTAATTTCTACATTAAAAGAGGATTATACAATTGTTATTGTTACACACAATATGCAACAAGCAACAAGAGTTTCTGATCAAACAGCCTTTTTCTTGTTAGGTGAAATGGTAGAATTTAATGATACAGATGAATTATTTAAAAATCCTAGAGATAAAAGAACGGAAGATTATATTACAGGAAGGTTTGGTTAATATGAAATTAAGAGATGAAATTGAAAATTTAAAACAAATGTTGCTTAAAATGGGTGATGTAGTTGTTGATAATATTGACATATCATTAAATAATTATTTAGGTAAAACAGATGAAATAGTTAATGATGATGTAGTTGATAAATTTGAAAGATTAATTGAAGAAATGTGTTTAACTATTTTGCTTAGAGAAAGACCTTATGCTTCTGATTTAAAACAAGTTACTGGTATTTTGAAATTGGTTACTGATTTAGAAAGAATAGGGGATCATGCTGAAGATATTGTAACTTTTTCAAATAAATTAAAAGAAGTTAAAGTTAGAACTAAACATTTAGAAGCAATTGATGAATTAGCTAAATTTGTTATTGATATGTTAAAAAAATCAATTAATGCCTATATAAATAGTGATGTAAAATTAGCTCAATCAATTATTGATTCTGATGATTATGTTGATAATAAATATGATGAAATAGTTGAATCTTTAGGTCATCCGGAAAATGAAGAAGAAGGTTATTTACCTTTTGCGATTTATAGTACTTTAGTTGTTAAGTATTTAGAAAGAATAGCCGATCATTCTGTTAATATAGCAGAATGGGTAATTTATATTGTTAGTGGTTTTTATAAAGACAAGAAAATATATTAGGGGCGTGATATGATGCCATTTGTGATTTATTCAATTGAAGACGATAAAGATATTGCTCAAATTATTAATAAAACCTTATTAAAACAAGGTTATGATGTTTTTAGTTTCAGTAATGGCAAAGATTTTTTTAAAAGATTTGATAAAGTTAAACCAGATTTAATTTTGTTAGATTTAATGTTACCAGATTGTAGTGGATTAGATATTTTAAAAGAAATAAGAAAAAATGAAGATAATGATAATATTGAAATTATAATTGTCAGCGCTAAACATATGCTAGTAGATAAGGTTGAGGGTTTAGATTTAGGCGCTGATGATTATATTGAAAAACCTTTTGATTTACTTGAATTAATGAGCAGGGTAAATGCTAAATTACGTCGTCATAAAAAGAAAAAAGAGATATTAGATTATGGCTATTTATTATTAGATCAAAATAATAGAAAATGTATATATGAAGGTAAACAAGTTGAACTTACTAATAAAGAATTTGATATTCTTTATATGTTAGCTAAAAATAATAATACAGTTTTAACAAGAGAAGAAATATTTAGAGAAGTTTGGGGCTCTAATTATGGTTTAGAAACGAGAACTTTAGATATGCATATTAAATCAATTAGAAAGAAAACAAGTGATGATTTAATAAAAACTGTTTATGGTGTAGGCTATAAGGTTGAATTATGAAAAAACGTGTAATATTAATGACTTCTTTGCTCGTTTTGATTGTGTTAGTCCTATTATATACAATATCTTTAATTGTTTTAGGTAATGAAAATAGAAGTAAAGCTCGAGAAGAAATTAAAATATATTTAAATGTAGCTGAAGATTTTTATGATGATAGTTTAAAAAATTATGCTGATACAGCTGGTAAGATTGTTAGTTTAGATGATAGACTAAGAGTTACCTTTATCGATATTAATGGTAATGTTTTGTATGATTCGGTTTTAGAATATAATATTTCTGATTTTGATAATCATTTAAATAGAGAAGAAATAAGAAACTTAGGTGAAGTAGTTATTAGGGAATCTGATAATTTAGATAAGAAAATGATGTATATTGCAGCCTTAGAAGGTAATACTTATATTAGATTATCTTTTGATTCAGCTTATTTTGCTACTAGCACAATTATGTATGCGGTTATAGGTATATTTGCTATTATAGCTATAACTAGTGTAGCGGTAATAGTTTTATTTATTGTATCTAAAAAAATGTTAAAGCCAATTAATAGTAAGATCAATGAATTAGCTTTAATAGCTGATGCTGATATAGTGTTTAAAACTGATAATATAGATCAATTACCAGAAATAATCACAGCGTTAAAGTTATTAATTGCTAATAAAATTAAATTAATAAAAGAAGAAAGCATGAAAAATGAAACTATTATTCAAGCTATTGATGAATGCTTAATTTTATTAAAAGATGATAATGTTATTCTAATTAACAATCAAGCATTAAAACTATTTATGGTTAATGAAGAAAGTGTAATTGATAAAAATTATATTTATTTAATTAGAAATAATGATCTTTTAGAAGCAATTAAAGAAGTAAAAAATACTAAATTAAAAAAACATTTAACTATAAATATTGAAAATAGAGTATATGATGTAAATCTAATTCCTTTCAATTCCTTACATATTTTAATCTCTTTAAAAGATATGACAGAAAGAGAAAAAATTGAAGTTATTAAAAAAGACTTCTTTGCTAATGCTAGTCATGAACTTAAGAGTCCACTTACTTCAATAATAGGTTATGAACAAATGATTTTAAATGGTATTATTGACGATAAGGATGAAATAAAAGAAGCTTCAATAAACATTTTAAAAGAAGCTAATAGAATGAATCAAATTATTATAGATATGTTAGAATTATCTAATTTAGAATTTTCTAAAACTTATGAATTAGTAGATATTAATTTAAAAGATATAATCAATAATATTGTAGAAAGATATAATACAAGAATTAAAGATAAGAAAATAAAACTAAAATTAGATTTAAAAGATAAAACTATTAAAGCTAATAAAGAACAGATTGAAACCCTATTATCTAATATAATAGATAATGCAATTAAATATAATAAAGAAAAAGGAACAATTGAAATAAAATTAGATAAAGATTTAATTGTTAAAGACACAGGTATTGGAATACCTAAAGAAGATATAAGTCGCGTATTTGAAAGGTTTTATAGAGTTGATAAAGCCAAAAGTAAAGAAACTGGTGGCACAGGTTTAGGTTTAGCTATAGTTAAACATATTTGTGAAAAATTTGGTTATAAAGTAGAACTTGATAGTACTTTAAATATAGGTACTGAAGTTAAAATAATATTTTAAAGTGGTGTTTATACATCACTTTTTTTATTATGTTAGGCGAGGCCTCACATAAAAACCGCCTGCTATGCAGGTGAGAATAGAAAAGCAGTAGCGATG
>CALUXI010000001.1 GCA_944324705.1 uncultured Acholeplasmatales bacterium | reverse complement strand
TGTAGCGCCGTATACGAGACCCGTACGTACGGTGCAATGGGAGGGACAAAAGTTAAAACTTTTTCTCTACCCTATTTTAATAATTTGACAGTTTTATTTATTAAGTAGTAAAATGTAACTAATAAAGGTGATACTATGATTAAGAAACTTAATTATTCTTTAAAACAAATAGGATATATAAAAATAATATTATGTTTGTTTTTCTTATTGCTCACAATTTACTTTTTTATTTCATTTTATATTACAATTCCTAATAGTTTAAATACCAATTTAGAAGGAGAGGGACCGGAGGTATTAGTTGTAGGAATAATTTTTGTGGGTTTAGCAACGGGAATTGCAATGGCGTTAGTTGCATTTTTAGCTTATGGTAGTTTATTTTTAACCTTGTTATTTTTAACTTTAATAATTATTAAAATAATTAAGATTAAGAAAAATGTAGATATAATAAAAAAATGAGTTTTTACTCATTTTGGGTTGCTTTAATAGCGTTTATTATATTAGATCTAAAACCATTATTTTCTAATTCAATTATACCTTTAATGGTTAGGCCTTTTGGTGATGATACTAAATCTTTTAGTTGACCGGGATGGACACCATTTTGTAACATTTTGGCTGTTCCAAGTAACATTTGACTAATAATATCATAACTTATATTTCTACTGATACCATAGTTGACACTAGCCTCACTTAAAGCTTCAACGAACATAGAAGTATAAGCAGGAGTAGAACCAGCCATAATACTACCAAAATCTAACATATCATTAGGTAGATAAATTATTTTTCCTAGTTTAGAAAAAGTAGAAGTAAATAAATCTAAATTAGTTTGATCTAAATTATGATTAATTTCAGTTATAAATATTCCGCTTCCAACAGATACACAAACATTAGGTAAACTAGTAATGATTTTGGTGTTACCAAGCCATTTATTAAAGTCTATACTAGAAAGACCAGCCATTACAGATACGACTAATTTATTGTCTAAATTAATAAAATCATCTTTAATTTTTATGAAATCATCTTTCTTTAAAGATAATACTATAATATTAGAATTATCTATAACTTCTTTGTTATTTTGACAGCAGTTAATATTATATTTTTTAGTATTTTCTTTTAGTTTATCTAAATGTAAGGCACTAGCATAAATACAATTACTTGTAGTTATTTCTTTTAAAAGTAAACCTTCGCATAACATTTTAGCAATATTGCCAAAACCAATAAATCCAATCTTATTCATTTTCGTCTCCATATAAATATTCAGAATTGTTATTATAAAATTCAGTCATCATGTTCTCTAAATCCTTACAAGTTTTAGCGATGCATTCTTTTTTAGGTAAAGTATAATCAGGGTAATAAGGATCGATGAAATTTTGTCTAATCATAGGTTTTTTCTTCCAAAAATAGATACCCTTAGGCTTGTGAAAAGTAAAACAAATCGGAATGATTGGTACTTTAGCAGTGTAGGCAATATGAAATGCCCCAGACATAAATGGTCTAATATGATCACTATAAGGAATTAGGTGGGCCTCAGGATAGACATGAATGAATTGATTTTTTTCTAACTCTTTTTTAGTGTCTTTTAGAAATCTAATCATTAATTTAGGATCTTTAGGAATTGGTACAGCTCCACAAAATCTTAAATATCTACTAGCAAACCCAAAACCTAAATTACTTTGTAACATTGTAACATAAGTTTTTTTAGGCCATAATGTAGGAACATTTATAAAGGCATCTTGGATTAAACAATGGTTTGATATTGTTATAGCTCCTTTTATGCCTTTTATTTTTTTCTTATTTTTAATACGTAATCCCCATAAAGTATAACCTAGTATTTTAGAAACAATAACTGTAAAGAATATGACTATCTTTGAAAATATTACAAAAAATATATTATGGTTATAAAAGGGATAATTATCTTTTAAGACAACTTCTCTTACTTTAAAATTATTTTTATATTCTTTCTCCATATCTTCTTGTTGTAGTTTATCTTTTTCTAGCATATATTGCACCTCTTTTGAATGATAACATAAAATAGATTTCAAAACTAGTAAAAATATGATAAAATAAACAAAAGTAGGTGTTTTTGATGCTTATTATTTATGGTGGTTCTTTTAATCCTCCTACTAAGGCTCATTTAGACTTAGTAAATAAGATTAAGGGTGAATTTAAAACAGCTAGAATAATAATAGTTCCGGTATCATCTAACAATTATACTTGGAAACATAATTTAGTAGATAATAAATATCGTTATGATATGTTAAAGTTACAATTTAAAGATTTAGAAATTTCTAAATATGAATTCGCTAAGAAGAAGTATACGGGAACTTACGAGTTATTAAATGATTTTAAACAAATAGATTCTGATATTTATTTCTTAATTGGTAGTGATAATTTAAAACAAATGCCAGAGTGGCTTAATTTTAATAACTTAATTAAAGATTTTAATTTTATTGTTGTAAAAAGGCCAAGTGATGAAATAGATTTTAGATATGTTTTAGATTATGTTAGTCATTTTAAAGTTGTGGAAATGGATAATGAAATATCATCAACTAAAATAAGAGAAGATATTAATAAATATAAAGATTGGTTAATACCAGAAGTATATGATTATATTAAGAAAAATAAATTGTATGAGGTAGATAAAAAATGTTAAAAAATGGATTTATTAAAGTTGCTTGTGTTACCCCTAATTTAGAAGTAGGTAATCCAAAATTTAATGTTAGAGAAATTGTCAAATTAACTAATAGTGCTAAAAGCAGTATTACAGTTTTCCCAGAACTTTGTTTAAGTGGTTATACTTGTGGGGACTTTTTTTATCAAGGAAGTTTATTAAAAGATGTTTATGAAGCAATTGAATATTTTAGAGTTAATAATAAAAATAAAGGGATTGTTGTTTTAGGGGCTCCTTTAATTTGTGAAGGTTCATTAATTAATACGGCAATAGTATTTCAAAAGGATTCTATTTTAGGGGTTGTACCTAAAATTACTTTACCAAATAATCATGAATTTTATGAGAAAAGATGGTTTAAATCTGGTAAAAATATAAGTGGTAATCAAATATTTATTAATGGTATTAATTACCCTTTAGGTCAAATTTTATTTCATGACAACATTCATAATATTCATTTTGGAATCGAAATATGCGAAGATATGTGGGCTAGTATTACCCCAAGTAATAAATTAGCTCTATGTGGTTCAAATATGACTCTTAATTTGTCTGCCTCAAATGAAGTATTAGGTAAGGAAAAAATTAGAAGAAACACAGTTATTGAAAACTCACGCCGTAATTGTGGGGCTTATATTTATGCTTCATCAGGAGTTAATGAATCAACATCAGACACTGTTTATAGTGGTCATAATATTATTGCCTGTTGTGGTAATTTGATTAAAGAAGCAGAAAACTTTTCGACTTCATCAGAAATTGTTTATGCAGATATTGATGTTAATAAAATTGAATTTTTAAGACGCAATGAAACAGATATGCATGATGAAAATCCTAGTTTTAAATATCAAGAAGTTGAATTTAATTTAGTAGAAAGTGATAGTTATAAATTTGAAGAAACAATAGATAATACTCCTTTTGTTCCTAAAGAAAATCCTTTAGAAGCATTTACTAAGATTAGTAATATTCAAGAAATGGCTTTATATAAAAGACTTAAACATACTGGAGCTAAATCTTTAGTTATTGGGGTTAGTGGTGGCTTAGATTCAACTTTAGCTTTGTTGGTTGCTGTTGAGGCTTTTAAACATTTAAATTTAGATTTAAAAGGTATTATTGCTGTTACTATGCCTGGCATGGGAACTTCATCAAGAACTAAAAATAATGCTTTACAAATGATGGAAAAACTAGGTTTAACAATTTTGGAAAAACCTATTAAAGACGCCTTAATTCAGCATTTTAAAGACATTGAACATGACATAGATAAAAAAGATGTTACTTATGAAAATGCCCAAGCTAGAATTAGAACTTTAATATTAATGGATTTAGCTAATATGTATAATGGTTTAGTTTTAGGAACTGGTGATATGTCAGAACTTGCTTTGGGTTGGTGTACTTACAATGGTGATCAAATGTCGATGTATGGCATTAATGCCGGATTACCTAAAACTTTAGTTCGTTTTATGATTAAATATTATGCTTTGACAAAATTTAAAAATATTGCTGATACATTAGAAGATATTATTGACACCCCTATTTCACCTGAATTATTGGGTAGTGATCAAAAAACAGAAGATAGTATTGGTAAGTATGAGATTAATGATTATATTTTATATCGTTATTTGAATTGTGGAGATACCGAAGAAAGACTTGTTTATTTATTACAAGAAGCTTTTAATATGTCTAGGGCTGATGCTGATAAGTATGTTAAAAATTTCTTCTTTAGATTTTTCACCCAACAATTTAAACGACAAGCTACTCCAGATGGACCTAAGATTTTAAATGTATCTTTAGCTCCAAGAGGGGATTACCGAATGCCAAGTGATATTAAGAGGTGGTAAGATGGCAAAAAAAGTTATATTAGGTTTATCAGGTGGGGTTGATTCAAGTGTAGCAGCCATTAAACTGATGGATGAAGGATATGATGTTGAAGCAATGTTTATGCGCAATTGGGATAGCGCAACTAATAATGACATTTTAGGGAATCCTGATTTAAATGATGATGTTTGTCCGCAAGAAAAAGATTATCAAGATGCTTTAGCAGTAGCTAATAAATTAGGGATTAAACTTCATCGCATTGATTTTATAGCGGAATATTGGGATTATGTATTCACTTATTTTATTGAAGAATATAAAAAAGGCAGAACTCCTAATCCCGATATTATGTGTAATAAATATATTAAATTTAATACATTTTTAAAAGAAGCTAAACGTCTTGGTGCTGATTATATTGCGATGGGACATTATGCAAGAGTTAAACACTATCCGGATCATTCTATTTTATTACGTGGTATTGATGATAATAAAGATCAGACTTACTTTTTATGTCAAATTAGTCAAGAACAATTAAGAAATAGTTTATTTCCGATTGGAGATTTGCTAAAAAAAGAAGTAAGAGAGATAGCTTTAAAATATGATCTAGCAACAGCTAAAAAGAAAGATTCAACAGGTATTTGTTTTATCGGAGAACGTAATTTTAAGGAATTTTTGAAAAATTATTTACCTGCTCAACCAGGTAATATGGTAACTTCTAAAGGTGAGGTTGTAGCTCGTCATGATGGTTTAATGTATTATACTATTGGACAAAGAAAAGGTTTAGGCATAGGCGGAAATCATGATTTTTTAAACGAACCTTGGTTTGTTATAGGTAAAGATTTGGCTAAAAATGAATTAATTATTGGTCAAGGTGAAGATAATATATATTTATATTCTAACCATTTAATTGCCTCTAATTGTAATTTTATTTATGATAAGCCAGTAGAAAATAAAGATTATACGGCTAAATTTAGATATAGACAAAAAGATATACCTGTTAGAATTAAATATTTAAGTGAAGATAAAATAGAAATTTTTTATCCATCTAAAGCTAAAGCTGTAACACCAGGACAAGCTGCTGTAATTTATGATGGGGAAATATGTCTTGGTGGAGCTATTATTGATGAAGTTTATATGGATGATGAAAAGAGAAGATATTAATGGTTAAGCTTGAAGGAAAGGTCAAAAAATTTGTTTTTGAAGCTAAGGATTCTCCTTATAAAGTTTTATTAATTGAATCAAATAAAAAAGAAGTGATTGCTTTTGGTAATTTTTTTACTGTAGCTGAAGGAGAAGAATATCTTTTTTATGGTGAATTTATTAAACATGCAAAATATGGCGAACAATTTAAAGTTAATAAATATGAAAGAAACATCAAGAGTGAAACAGGTTTAATTACCTTCTTGTCTGGCCCTAAATTTGTGGGAGTAGGTAAAAATAGTGCTACTAAGATTGTTAAAAAACTTGGTTTAGATGCAATTAATTTAATTAATCAAGACCCTGATATTTTAGATACAATAGAAGGTTTAAAAAAGAGTCAAAAAGAAATTATTGTTGAAGAAATAAAAACAATTAATCAAGAAGATAAAATATATTTAGAATTATATAATTATGGTCTTACCCCTAAGGCTTCTTTAAAGCTGTATGATAAGTATGGTCCTAATACAATAAATAAAATTAAAGATAATCCATATTGTTTAATTTATGAAGTAGATGGTTTTGGTTTTAAGAAAGCTGATAGTTTAGCTTTGACTTTAGGTTTTAAAGAAGATAGTCCAATTCGAATAAGAGAAGCCATTTTATATATTTTAATAAATTCCTGTTATAAAGATGGTAATATTTATCTACTATATAATGATTTTTTAAAAGAAATTAATCAATATTTAGGAATAGATATAAATAAAATTGAAGAACAAATTAATGAATTAGCTACTAATAATAGACTTAAATTGCTTAATGAAAGAGTCTATCCTAATAATTTGTATAATGCTGAGTTTAAGGTGTCTGAATATTTAAAAAGAATCATTAAAGCTAAACCTAATAACTTATATCAAGAAAATAAAATATTGAGTATTATTAATAAAATTGAAGAAAAAAATAAATTTGCCTATACTCAATTACAAAAAGAAACTTTACTTAAAGTGTTGAATAATAAAGTAAGTATTATTACCGGTGGACCTGGTACAGGTAAAACAACGATTGTTAAGGGAATTATTAACATTTATCAAGAATTAAATAAAAAAAGAAATGATGATATATTGTTGTTAGCCCCAACAGGTAGGGCAGCTAAAAGGCTTAAAGAGAGCACTAAGTTAGGAGCCTATACTATTCATAGAGGTCTAGGATATGATTATGAAGGTAATTTTAATTATAATGAATTAAATTATTTACCATATAATCTAATAATAATTGATGAAGCTAGTATGATAGATATAGAACTTGCTATGCATCTACTTGAGGCAGTTAATGTATTTAGTCAGGTTGTTTTTATAGGCGATGAAAATCAATTACCTAGTGTAGGTCCTGGTGATTTTTTACATGATTTAATCAGTTCAAGTATGATTCCTACTTATAGACTTAAGGAAGTAATGCGACAAGTTTCTGACAGTAATATTATTAAGTTAAGTAATATGGTTTTAAATAGGAAAATTGATAGTAAGATATTCAATGAAAAGAAAGAAGTTTTTTATTATCAATGTGATAAAACGAATGTTTTATTAAAATTAAAAAAAATATTAGATAATTATATTGAAAAAGGTAATGATTTTAATAACTTACAAATATTAATTCCCATTTATTCAGGAGTTGGGGGAATTGATGAAGTTAATCAATATGTTCAAAGCAATTATAATTTAATAAAAGATCCTTTTTTAAAGCATAAAGATTTAACATTTTATCCGCATGATAAAGTTTTAGAATTACAAAATACGCCGGAAAAAGATATTATGAATGGTGATGTTGGTTATGTTGTAGATATCTTTAATGATTCTTTAGGCATTAATTTTAATGGTAAAATAGTTAGACTTGAGAAAAATGATTTAGATAATTTAACATTAGCTTATGCATTAAGTGTTCATAAATCACAGGGGTCAGAGTATGATTTTGTAATATTTTTAGTCTTAAGTAGTTATTCAATTATGTTAAAAAGGAAGTTAATTTATACTGCTATAACTAGAGCTAAGAAAAAATTAATTATTTTAGGGGATTTAAATTTATTACAAAATAAAATAAAATATGATGAAAAAACTAGAAATACCTCTTTAGGTGAATTTCTAGTCAGATCTAAAGAAGTTAGTCCTTATGACTTTTTGTAGTTTTAAATTCTTTAAATAATTTATCAATTGATATATCTAAATGAACGCATAAAAGATACAGTTGTTCAAGATTTGGTTCTTGAAAACCGTTTTCTATTCGTGATATAGCACTTTGATTAACATTTAAAGTTAAAGCTAAAGCTGCTTGTTTCATATTAGAACTAATTCTTTTTTCTTTTATTAAATTTGCTAAAGCTAAATTAAGCATTTTAAAACCTCCAAAATTTAGATTTTAGCAAAAAAGAATTAAAAATATTTAATATTTGTAGTATAATAACTTGATTTATATTTAAAGAAAGGAACTTTAAAATTATGAAACATTTAAGTTCAAAAGAAATTAGACAAATGTGGTTAGACTTTTTTAAAAGTAAAGGACATAGTGTAGAACCTTCTGCATCTTTAATACCTGATAATGATCCTACTTTATTATGGATAAATGCTGGGGTTACACCTTTAAAAAAATATTTTGATGGTAGTGTGGCACCTTTAAATCCGCGTATTACAAATGCACAAAAATGTATTAGAACAAATGATATAGAAAATGTAGGAAAGACGGCTAGACATCACACTTTCTTTGAGATGTTGGGCAACTTTTCTATTGGTGATTATTTCAAAAAAGAAGCAATCAGCTTTGCGGTAGAATTGTTATTTGATCCTAAATGGTTTGCTTTTAGCAAGGATAAAATATATATTACATATTATATTGATGATTTAGATGCTCGTAATTTATGGCTAAGTCATGGTATTGCTGAAGATCATTTAATTCCTTTAAAGACAAACTTCTGGGAAATTGGGGAAGGACCTTGTGGGCCTGATACAGAAATGTTTTATGACAGAGGTCCGAAATATGATTCTAGAGGTAAAGAACTAATTGAACAAGATATTGAAAATGATCGTTTTATTGAGATTTGGAATATTGTATTTAGTCAGTTTAATGCTAAAACAGGAGTAGCTAGAAAAGATTATAAAGAATTACCTAATAAAAATATTGATACTGGTTGTGGTCTTGAAAGATTATGCTGTGTTATGCAAGAAGTAGAAACAAACTATGACACTGATTTATTTAGACCGATAATTGAAAAAATAGAAAAAATTTCTAATGTCAAATATGAAGGACAAATGGCATTTAAGGTAATAGCTGATCATGTTAGAACTGTAAGTTTTGCGATAGCTGATGGTGCTACTTTATCTAATGAAGGTAGAGGCTATGTTTTAAGAAGAGTCTTAAGAAGAGCTATGAAATATGCTAAACAAATTAATATTAATAAACCTTTTATGGCCGATTTAGTAGATGATGTTATTGCTATTATGGGAGATTTCTATCCTCATTTGATAGAAAAGAAAGATATTATTAAGCAAATAATTACTAATGAAGAAAATAAATTTTTAGAAACCTTAAATGTAGGGGAGAAGCGTTTAAATGATTTATTAAAATTAGGTAGAAATATTAGTGGTAAAGAAGCCTTTACTCTATATGATACTTATGGATTCCCACTTGAATTAACTTTAGAATATGCTAAAGAAAGTGCTCAAGATGTTGATATAATTGGCTTTAAAGAAGAGATGAATAAACAAAAAGAAAGAGCTAGAAATAGCCGTAAAGATGTTGAATCAATGAAGAGTCAAAATGAAGAATATTTACACTTTAAAGAAGAATCAAGTTTTGTAGGTTATGAAAATTTAGAAGTAAAAACTGAAGTAATAAAAGTGTTTAAAGAAGGTATAGTTTTAAAATCAACTCCATTTTATGCTACTTCAGGTGGTGAGGTTGCTGATAGTGGAACTATTAATGGTATAAAGGTGATAGATGTTATTAAGTTACCTAATGGTCAACATTTACATGTTTTAGAAAATAATAATTTTAATGAGGGAGATATTGTAGTAGCTAAAGTTGATGAAAAAATAAGAACTGCTATTACAAGAAATCACTCAGCTGCTCATTTGTTGCAAAAAGCTTTACAAGAAGTATTAAGTAAAGATAGTCATCAACAAGGTCAATTAGTTAATGATAAATTTGTTCGTTTTGACTTTAATAATTATAATGCCTTAAGTGATGAAGAAATCTTAAAGATTGAAGAATTAGTAAATAAATATATTAAAGAAAAATATAATGTAAATATTAATTATATGCCAATTAGTAAAGCTAAAGAAAAAGGCGCTATGGCGCTATTTAGTGAAAAATATGGTGATGTAGTTAGGGTAGTAGAAATGGGACCTTCAATTGAATTATGTGGAGGTTGTCATGTTAAAAATACAAGTGATGTTGTAAACTTTATGATTTCAAGTTATGAATCAATAGGTTCAGGTATTTTCAGAATTACAGCTACAACAGGTCCTGATGCTATGGAATTATTAAAAGATAGTGTAAGTAATTTGACAAATGATATTGTTTCTTTAGAAAATAAAGCTAATAAATTAGTGTTAAGTCATCCGGATTTAAAATTAAATAATAATGTTAAAACTAAAGAAATAGATAGTTTAGGTTATAAGTATATTTTAGATTTAAGAAAAGAAAAGTCACGCCTAAGTGAAGAGATGCGTAATTTAGATTTAGAAATAAGTCGTTTAGAAAGAGAAAATAGTATTAAAGATTTAAGTAGCTATGCTAACTTGATTAAAAATGATATTTTAGTTTGTGATGCATCAAATTTACAAAAAAATCTTCTTAAGGATGTAGCAAAAACTTTATTAAATAATTATAAATTAAAAGTTGCTTTTTTAGCTTATAATGATAATACAAGCATAACATTTGTATGTGCTACTAATTTAAGTTATAATGCGGTTGATATAATTAAGACTGCTACTAAGATTTGTGGTGGCGGTGGTGGTGGTAAACCAGATTTAGCCCAAGCCGGGGGTAAGGATGTAACTAAATTCAGTGAAGCCTTAGAGGCAGTTAAGGAAAAATTATGCGTATTATAGGTCTTGATTTAGGATCTAAAAGTTTAGGAATTGCTATATCTGATGAATTAGGTATTATTGCTAGACCTTTAACTACTTATTATTTTAAAGAAGATAATTATCTAAAGGCTGCTCTTTATTTAATTGAAGTGTGTAAAAACGAAGGCGTTAAAACTGTAGTTTTAGGTCTACCTAAACATATGAACGGAGATATAGGAATTAGAGCTAACATAAGTTTAGAGTTTAAAAAAATGTTAGAAGACAAGGGCAATTTAGAAGTTATTTTATTAGATGAAAGACTTACAACCTCTATTGTGAATAAATATATGTTAGAGGGAAATTTAAGAAGAGATGCGCGTAAGGCTAAAAAAGATGAATTAGCTGCTCAAGTTATATTACAAAATTATTTAGATAGGAGATAAGAAAAAATGAATGAATATATGACAATAAGTGTTGATGGTAAAGAAGTAAAATGTCGTATTATTTTTACTTTAGATAGTAAAGAATTTAATCATAATTACGTGGTTTTTGAATATGGTGATACTAAAGAAATAAGTGCGATGATTTTTACAGAAACTGATGGTAATAGTGGTAATTTAATGCCAGTTGAAAATGATGAAGAATGGGAAATGTTAGAAAGAGCTGTCAATAAATATTTTGAAGATCATGCTAAACATCATCATCATGATGGTTGTTGTTGCGAAGATTGTGAAGATGGTTGTGGCTGCGAGGATTCTGCTTGCGGTTGTGGTCATCATGACTGTGATCACGATTGTGATTCTTGCCATGAATAATAAAATATTAGAAATTAAAGAATATGCAAAAAATAATCATGTTCCAATCATAAAAGATGAAGGTTTAGATTTCTTACTACAACAAATAAGTAAATGTGAAATTAAACGGGTTTTAGAAATTGGTTGTGCGATTGGTTATTCAGCTATTAATATGGCCTTAAGTGGCCCCGCAATAACGACTATAGAACGTGATGAAAAAATGTATCTTGAGGCTTTGAAAAACATCAAAGAATTTAATTTAACGGATAAAATAAATATAATTTATGGTGATGCTTTAGAAGTTTCAAATCAAATAAGCGGCAGTTATGATTTATTATTTATTGATGCTGCTAAGGCCCAATATGAAAAGTTCTTTAATTTATATACACCTTTTCTTAAAAAGGGTGGTATTGTAATTTGTGATAATTTGGAATTTCATGATTTAGTGAAGCAAGAAGATTTAAGTATGTATAAACGCAGTTTACGTTCATTAATCAAAAAATTGCGTTTATTTAGAGAATTTTTGGCTAATAATAAAGACTATACTACAACCTTCTATTCTATTGGTGATGGTATGAGTGTTTCAGTTAAGAACTAGAAACCTAGTTCTTTTTTGTTTGCATAATTTAGTAATATATCGTATAATGACATAAAGGGAGTGAATAATTATATGGATAATGAAAAAAGAAAAGAAGTTATAGAAATGATTAAACATCTATCTTACTTTTTTGATAAATATAAAGATAAATTATGTGAACCATATGGTTTATCCAGTATTCAATCAAAATTAATATTAGATGTCTATCACAATGAAGGAACTAGAGTGACTGATATCTGTAAACGTCTTAATAAAGAAACAAATACTATATCACCTTTAATCAATCGTTTAATTAAGCATGGTTATTTAACTAAAATTCAAGATGATTTTGATAAAAGAATAACTTTGATTTATTTGACAGATAAATCTAAACAAGTAATGGCTGATTTAATGAAGGATGTAGAAAAAGCAACTCTCCCATTATTTGATAAACTAAATGAAGAAGAGTTATGTAATGTTTATAAATCTTTAAAAATACTAGAAAGAGTGTATAACGAATGAAATATTTATTAGCTTCTGACATTCATGGTGATGCCTTAGCATGCAAGTTTATTGTAGATGAATTTAATAATGGTAATTATGATAAATTAATCTTGTTAGGTGATATTTTATATCATGGTCCTAGAAATGATTTGCCTGTAAATTATAGACCTAAAGAAGTGATTGCCTTATTAAATCCTTTGGCTGATAAAATTATAGCTGTTAAAGGTAACTGTGAAGCTTATGTTGATCAAATGGTTTTAAAATTTAAAATATTAGAAGACCAATTTATTGATTTAAATAATAAAACTTACTATTTATGTCATGGTCATAAACTAAATTTTACAGGTGAAGGTTTACCCAAAGGTATTATAATTATTTATGGACATTATCATATACCAAGTCTTAAAGAATATGCTGAACATCAATATTTAAATGTAGGCAGTATTGCCTTACCTAAAGAAAATAACCCTAAAACATTTGGTGTTTTAAATGATAATGGTTTAGAAGTTTTAGATATGAATAAAAATGTAATCATTAAATTATAAAATCAAAACTTTTTCGTCTATATATCTTATGAGGTGTATTAGAATGAAAAAAGTTTTTTTTATTGTTGTTTTTATTATTATAAGTTTATTGGTTTATTTTAATCTAAGGCAAAAAGAAAATATAATGCAACCAGAAGAAATAACTTATATAACTGTGACAGCCTCAGGTAATATTGATAAACCTGCTACTTATAAAGTGCCAAGTACTATAACTGAAGAAGAATTATTAGATTTAGTAGGAGTTAGACCAACTTCAGTCTACAGTGATTTTGAAATATATGATGGTTTAGTCTTAAATTTTGGAGAAGTAGTTGATAATCCTATTGTTATAGAAACTGCCACCTTTGAAGAACTTGATAGTTTACCAGAAATCGGAGAATCTAGGGCTAATAAAATAATTGAATATTTAAAAACTAAAGGTGGCTTTAAAGATTGGGATGAGTTTTTTTCAGTTGTAGGTATAAGTAATAGTGAAGATAAATTACGCATTAAAGAGCAGGCAATTCTCCGATAAATTACATTATTTAGTTATAGCTTTAATTATTTTAGCCATCTCTTTATATTATTATTTTTTTCTTATTGTTTTTTTTATTTATTTGTATTTTCTTTATCGTTATAAATTGTTAAACAAAGTTTTAGTTATAATTTTAGTATTTTTTATTATATATTTTCTATATTCATTTTATATGACAAATGTTAGCCCTAATTATATTAGTGGTAAAATTTATATTAGTGAAGTCAAAGATTCCTATTTTACTTTTTATTATAAATTTAATAAATATATAGCATATAATAAATTAGACATTAAACCAGGAGATATTTTAGAAATTAATGCAACTAAAAGTATGATTTTAAGTCCATCTTATGAAGGTGATTTTAATACATTAACTTTTATAAGGGGTAAAAATGTTAAAGCTATTTATGATATAGAAAGTTATCAAATAACTAATTATTTTTTTAATTTTAATCGAATAAGATATTTAATTTTAAATTTTTATAAAACAAGAATAGATTCTAATTATTTTGATTTATTTAGTTGTTTAGTTTTAGGCGAAAACAATTTAAATGAACTAACTACCTATACAAATTTAAACATTTTACATATATTAGCTTTAAGTGGCTTTCATTTATTAATTATTTATAATTTTACGTTTAACCTATTATTTAAACTTACTAAAAAATATACTTTAAGTGAAAATATAGCCTTAGGTATTATTTTTTTATATACCTTACTATGTGGAAGTAGTCCTTCTTTATTAAGAGCCTTTATTTTCCTATTAGTAAAAAAGTTAAAACAAAAATTAAATTTAAAACTAACGAATCTAGATTTATATAGTTTAACCTTTTTAATTCTTTTAATTAAACCACTGACTATTTATAATATTGGTTTTATTTTTAGTCAGCTTGCAAGTTTTATAATTTTATATATGCCAGCATTAATTAAAACTAAAAATAAATTATTAAAAAACATCTATTCTAATTTAATCTTTTTAAGTATATCTTTTCCTTTTATAACAAATATGACTAATGCTTTATCTTTATTTTCTTTATTATCATTTATCTTTAGCTATATTTTTAGTGTTATTTTTATTCCTCTGATGTTTATATTTTTAATAATCCAGTCATTGAGCCATTATTTAACATTTTTAATAATGGGTTTTAATATAGAATTAGAATTTGTTAGTAATATTTTAGTTATTCATTTTCCTTATATGAATAATATATTTAAATTAATTTATTATTTAATTTTATTCTTCATTTTTTATTTTTATAGTCTTAATAAAAAGAAAAGAATTATTAATTTATCTTATTTTGTATTGCTTATTTTTTATTTAATTTATCCTAATCTAACTTATAAAGAAATAATATTTTTAGATGTAGGACAAGGAGATAGTACTTTTATTAAAAATGGTAATAGTATTTATTTAATAGATTGTTATAATGCTTTAGATTATTTAGATAAAAGAGGAATTAGTAAAATAGAGGCTATTTTTATTTCACATAGTGATAGTGATCATTTAGGAGATTTAGAAACTATTTTAAAAGAAATTAAAGTTAATAAAGTTTATTATTCCTTCTATGATGAAGTAACACCCACACTATTAAATAATACTATAGGTATTCCTTTAAAATTTGGGGATATTATAACTTTAGATGATTTAAAAATTAAAGTTTTATCAGGAATGGTATCCTATTCAGAGACTAATTTAAATTCATTAATCTTGGAGTTTTATTTTAATGGTTATAATTATTTATTTACAGGAGACACTACTATTGAAGTTGAAGAGACAATTCTACCATATTTAAGCGATATAGATGTTTTAAAAGTAGCACATCATGGCAGTAGTACTTCTAGTAGTATTGAATTTTTAGAACAAGTTAGACCAGAAATAGCTATTGTATCAGTTGCCTATAATAATAGATATGGTTTGCCAGATATAGAGGTAATAAATAGGTTGAAAAGATATGCCGATGTCTATTTAACATATAAGTGTGGTAATATAAAAATAAAAGAAAAAAGTTTAACTACTTATAAATAAAATATGCTATAATCAAGTAGGTGATTATCTAGTATGGAATCAAGAAATTTTATTATTTATACAAAGGATTTAGCTTTAGCTGAAAGGCAAATAACTGAAATTTTAAATAATTTTCCGGCTGATACTGATATTTTAAGACGTAATATTAAAGATGATAGTATGAGCCAAATTTTAGGAGAATTGAATACACCTAGTTTTTTATGTAGTAATAAGGCTATTATTATTAACGATGGTGAAGATATTTTTAAATTGAGTGAGGATATGTATAATTATTTTATTAAATATTTAACTAATTCTGCTCCTTTTAGTGTTTTAATTATTTTATTTAATAATATAAATTATCCTAATTTTAGTGAAATAAAGGATATATGTGTATATTATGATTTAAATAATAAAAAAGAAAGTGCTGAAGAATTTGTGAAAAAATATTTTGATTCACATGGTTTTACAATTACAGAAGTAGCTCTTTCTTTAATTTTAGATTATGGTGATAATTTAGTTAAATTATTAAATATTTGTGATGAACTTATGACTTATAAATATAGTGATAAAACAATTAATGATGTAGATATTAGAGAAATTTTAGAACCACCTCTTGAAAATAATGTGTATGATTTATGTAGTGCGGTTATTAAAAGAGATAGTTTAAAAGCTTATTTAATCTATGAAGATTTACAAAAAAGTAGTATTTCTATCACCTATTTATTAGGCTTAATAATTAATAAGTTTGAAGAAATGTATAATAATAATGTTTTGATTAGTAATGGTTATACACAAAATGATTTAGCTGAATTATATGGTGTTAAAATTGGTAGAGCATATTACATGTTACAAGATGCTAAAAACACAACTGTTAATAGCATTAAAAGAACCTTGCATAAGTTATATGATTTAGAATATGGCATAAAAAAAGGAAGTTTAAATCCTTCCTTAGCTTTTAGTACATATTTATTAAGTTTATAAAAAAAAGACCTAGAGTCTTTTTTTTATCTTAAACTATTAACAGCATCTGCTAATTTAGCTTTATTGCGTGCAACATAGTTTTTATGAACAATACCTTTAGCTAAAGCTTTGTCTAAAGCTTTATAAGCAGCGTTTAAAGCTACTTCAGCGCCTGCTAGATCTTTAGCAGAAACAGCAGTGTGAACATCCTTTAATGAAGTTTTTAATTTAGATTTATAAGAAAAATTAGCTAATCTATTTTTTTCATTGTATCTAATTCTTTTGATTTGTTGTTTAATATTTGCCATAGTTTCACCTCCGTCAGCTATAACGCTTATTTATTATAGCAAAAAGAACTTTTACATGCAATAAAAATTAAAAAAGATTGTGAAAAAATCTTTCTTTTGATATAATACGAGAAGGAGTTGATTGAATTATGACATTACCTAATAAATTAACAATCTTAAGAATTTTAATTATTCCTATTATGTTAGTTTTATATTTTATTCCTTATTTAAAAGAAAATAATATTTTTTTAAATGTTTCTATTTTATATTTTATAGAAGCAATATTATTTACGATAGCTAGTTTAACTGATTTCTTAGATGGTCATATTGCTAGAAGTAGAAATTTAATAACTACATTTGGTAAGTTTGCCGATCCACTTGCTGATAAAATGTTAACATTTACAGCCATGTCTATTTTTCTAGCCGATAATTTAATCCCTGGTTTTCTTGCAGTTTTTGTAATTATTTTAATTAGAGAATTTATGGTATCAGGTATTAGAATGGTTATGGCTGATAAACAAGTAGTAATAGCGGCAGCTAAAATGGGAAAATATAAAACAGCTTGTACAATGGTAGCTTTAATAGTTTTATTCTTTAGTGGCTTACATGAAGTTGTTTATTATATAGGACTTGCATTAATTTATTTAGCATGTTTATTAACAATTATTTCAGGTGTTGAATATTTTTACAAGAATCGTAAAGAAATATTAGAATCAATTTAAAAAAATAAAAAAATATGACTATATATAATACGAGGTGAAATTATGGCAGATAGTAGAGAACAAGCTTTAGAACAAGCTTTAAAAACTATTGAAAAGGACTTTGGTAAAGGCTCTGTTATGCGTCTTGGGGATAAGGTTAAAGAAAAATATGATGTAATACCTTCAGGTTCTTATGCCCTTGATAAAGCATTGGGGGTTGGCGGTTATCCTAGAGGTAGGGTAATTGAAATATTTGGTCCTGAATCATCAGGTAAAACAACCTTTGCCTTACATGCGATTGCTAGTGCCCAAAAAGCTGGAGGATATGCGGCATTTATTGATGCTGAAAATGCCCTTGATCCGATTTATGCTAAAGCCTTAGGAGTAGATATTGATAATTTATTATTATCTCAACCTAATTCTGGTGAACAAGCATTAGAAATTGCAGAAGCATTAATTAAATCTGGTAGTGTAGATTTAATTGTTGTTGATAGTGTAGCTGCATTAGTTCCTGAGGCAGAATTAAATGGTGATATGGGTGATAGTCATGTTGGGTTACATGCTAGACTAATGAGCCAAGCTATGAGAATGCTTACTGGTATAATAGCTAAAACTAATTGTGTAGCAATTTTTATTAATCAAATTAGAGAAAAAGTTGGGGTTATGTTTGGTAATCCTGAAACAACAACCGGTGGCCGAGCTTTAAAGTTTTATTCTTCAATTCGTTTAGATATTAGAAGAAGTGAACAAATTAAGGATGGTACTAATATAATTGGTAATAAGACAGTTGTAAAAGTTGTAAAAAACAAGGTAGCTCCGCCATTTAAGACAGCTGAAGTAGATATAATTTATGGTCAAGGTATATCACATTTATCAGAAGTTGTTGATTTAGGTGTTGAGTATAACATTATTAATAAAGCTGGTTCTTGGTTCAGTTATAATGACAGTAAGATTGGTCAAGGTAAGGAAGCAGCTAAACGTTATTTAGCCGATAATCCTACAATTCTTACAGAAGTAGAAGATAAGTTAAAAGAAGCTATGAATATAAAATAGGAGTCCAAATCGGACTCCTTTTTAGTATCCACCGGTTTCTATTGTGTAACTACCATATGGATATTTTATAATATCATTATAGGAAGTAGTTTTACCATTATCCTTAACTTGATATGAAACTAAGACATATAAAGTTGGTTTTGGGAAAGGTAATAGAGGATTAGTATGTTTATTGAATATTTCCAAATTATTAATAGTAAATGTTTTTTCGTTGTCTTCATTTTTAATGTTTATTGTATTGCTTGAACTTGATTTAAAAGCATCTTGACTAATCCAATTAGCAGTTAAAGCTATTTTAACACTCATTTTATTATCAACTACTTGACCATTGATTTGTTCATTTTTAATACTAATTTCATATTTAGCAGAATAGTTATCTTTAATATCAAACGATAAGCAAGTTATATCTACATCATAGTTTATAACGCTAGTATAATCTAATTCATGAACATTTTCAGTGGCAGAGAATTTTTCTTTAACATCTATTTTTAAATTAAAATACATTGTTAAATAATAAATAGGAATGGTAAGAATAACAATAGCTAATAAAATTATTAAAAATACAAATTTGCGTGGGATTTTTTTCATAAGAAACCTCTTTTCTAATAACTTATTTAAATTATAATGATTTTAAGTCTTTTTGCAAGGGCTGAAAATTAAATTTATTTAATTTACATCTTTATTGACATGAATGGTTAATTTTAGTAAAATAATTTTGTGCTGATTAATAAAAGTATATTTAAAATTTACTCTAAATTTTAGCAAATAGAAAACAATAGGAGATTAAGAAAAAATGGGTATAGACACAATTGTATTAAGCATTTTTGTCGGAATCTTTTTTATTGGCACAATTTTAGGTCTTGTTTATTTTTTAAAAGTTAAAAAGAGTCATGAAAATATAGCTTTTTCTGTGGAAAAGGCTGAAAAAATAGTTGAAGAAGCTAAATTACAAGCAGAAAGTGAAAAGAAAAAATATATTGATGAAGGTAAAAAAGAAGTTAATATTTACCGTAATCAAATTGAAGACGAGTTAAAAGAAAGAAAGAAACAAGTTAGTGAACAAGAAAACAAATTAGATTCTAGAGAAGAAAGTTTAGATAGAAGAAGTACTAATTTAGATAGACGTGAAGAAATATTAAATGAGAAAGAAACACGTCTTGATGCTCGTAAGGACGAACTTGATCAACAAATGACCAAAGTTGAAGATTTATTAAAAGAACAAGAAGATAAATTACAAGAGATAGCTGAAATGTCTAAAGAGGAAGCATCTAAGATTATTATGGATGAAGTTAGACAAAATATGGCTTTAGAAGTTGCGCAATATATTAAAGATGAAGAAGAAAAGGCTAAAGTTGAAGTTAAAAACAAAGCTAAAAATATTTTAGCTTTAGCTATTCAAAAGTATTCAGGTGAAACAGCTAGTGAAAATACAGTTAGTACCGTATCTTTACCAGTTGAAGAAATGAAGGGCCGTATAATTGGCCGTGAAGGTAGAAATATTAGAACTATTGAATCTTTAACAGGAGTTGATTTAATTATTGATGATACACCTGAGGCAGTAGTTTTAAGTAGTTTTGATCCAATTAGAAGAGAAGTAGCTAAGAAAGCTTTAGAGATATTAGTTAGTGATGGTAGAATTCATCCGGGTCGTATTGAAGAAGTTGTAGAAAGATGTCGTAATGAAGTTGAAATGGATATCCGAGAAAAAGGAGAAGAAGCCATTTTTGAAACAGGTATTGGTAAGATTCATCCGGATTTAGTTAGACTATTAGGTAGATTAAATTATAGAACTAGTTACGGTCAAAATGTTTTAAAACATAGTATTGAAACAGCTATGATAGCTGGTAAATTAGCTAGTGAAATTGGTGAAAATGAAATACTTGCTAGAAGAGCTGGTTTATTACATGATATAGGTAAGGCAGTAGATCATGAAGTTGAAGGATCTCATGTTGAAATTGGGGTAGAATTAGCTACTAAATATCATGAAAGTAAGGAAGTAATTGACGCTATTGCTTCTCACCATGAAGATGTAGCCCCTAAAACAATCATTGCTGTTTTAGTTGCGGCAGCTGATGCTTTAAGTTCAGCAAGACCAGGAGCTCGTTCAGATTCAGTTGAAAACTACGCAAAACGTTTAGAATCATTAGAACAAATTTCTAATTCAGTTAAGGGTGTTGAATCTTCATATGCCATTCAAGCTGGTCGTGAAGTTAGAGTTATTGTTAACCCTGAAGAAGTTGATGACTTATCAACTATTACAATAGCTAGACAAATTAAAGAAGAAATAGAGAATAAGTTATCTTATCCTGGTACAATTAAAGTAACTGTTATAAGAGAAACTAGAGCTGTTGATGTTGCTAAATAAGTGTGAGTTTTTCTCACACTTTTTACATAGTATTAGAGGTAAAAATGAGAATATTATATTTAGGTGATGTTGTTGGTGATATTACTTTAAAAGTATTAAAACAAAATATAAAAGAAATTAGAAGTAAAACTAAAGCTAATTTAATCTTTGCTAATGCTGAAAATGTTAGTCTTGGGAAAGGTTTAACTAAAGAAGAATATTTAACTTTACAAAGCTTAGGTATTAGTGTTTTAACCATGGGGAATCATACTTTTTCTAAAAAAGAAATATTTAGTTTTATAAATGATTCTAATATCGTAAGACCTGCCAATATGCCAGATGCTCCTGGTAAGGGTTATTTAGTAGTTAAATATAATGATAAAACTATCACAATTATAAATTTAATTGGTAGAGTTTATACTAATATTTTAGCTGATTGTCCTTTTAAGACTTTAGATAAGATTTTAAAAGATGTTAAATCTGATTATTATATTGTAGATTTTCATGCCGAGGCTACATCAGAAAAACAGGCTTTAGCATATTATTTTAAAGATAGGATAGATGCTGTAGTTGGTACACATACTCACGTGCAAACTGCTGATGAAAGATTAATTGGTAAAACTTTATATATAACGGATTTAGGAATGTGTGGACCTTACGATAGCATTATTGGTGATGATGTTGATTCAATTTTAGAGAGATTTATAACGGGTATATATAAACCTAGTAAAGTTGCAAGTGGAAATATTATAATAAGTGGAGCAATTTTAGATTTAACAAATAAAAAAATTGAAAGATTTAAGGAGATTTTTTATGGCAAAAATTAAATTATCAATGCCTAACTTAGGTAATGCAAGAAGTAGATTAGAAAAAAATACACCTACTTATCATTATGTAATTAATAAAGAATATAATGATTTAGGTAAAGATAAAACATATTTCATCTATACTTATGGTTGTCAAGGTAATGAAGCCGATAGTGAAGTTATTGCAGGTATTTTAGAAGATATTGGTTATACAAGAGCTAGTGAAGGAACTGAGGCGGATTTAGTAATATTAAATACTTGTGCAATTAGAGAAAATGCAGAGAATAGAATTTGGGGAGTTTTAGGAAACTTAAAAGGTGTTAAAGCTAAAAGAAAAGATATGTTAATCGCAATTTGTGGATGTATGCCTCAAGAAGAAAATGCTACTAACAAATTATTATCATCTTATCCGTTTGTTGATATTATTTTTGGTACCCATAATATTTATGACTTACCTAAATTATTATATGAAGCAAGAGAAAAAGAGGCTAAAGTCATTGAAGTAATTTCTACAGAAGGTGGTATTTATGAAGGTGCCCCTAAACATAGAGAAAATAAATATAAAGCATGGGTTAATATTATGTTTGGTTGTGATGAATTCTGTACTTATTGTATAGTTCCTTACACTAGAGGTAAAGAAAGAAGTAGAGCTAAGGATGATATAATTAATGAGGTTAAAGATTTAGTAGCTAAAGGTTATAAAGAAGTTACTTTATTAGGCCAAAATGTTAATGCTTATGGTAAAGATTTAGGAACAGATTATACTTTTGGTGACTTATTATATGACTTAGATAAAACGGGTATTGCCCGTATAAGGTTTACTACTTCTCATCCTAAAGACCTAGATTTAAAGACAATTTATGCAATGCGTGATTGTGCTTCGGTTATGCCTCAATTACATTTACCAGTTCAAAGCGGAGATGACTATATTTTAAAGAAAATGAATCGTAAATATACACATCAAGAATATTTAGATAAGGTAAATATCTTAAAAAAGGAAATTCCTGGTATTTCTTTAACAACAGATATTATTGTAGGCTTCCCTAATGAAACGGAAGAAGAATTTGTTAACACTTTAAAATTGGTAGATGAAGTTAAATTTGAAGGAGCTTTTACTTTTATTTATTCAAGAAGAGAAGGTACTCCAGCTGCTAAGATGGAAGATTCAATTACAGAAGAAGAAAAGCATGCGCGTTTAGATCGTTTAAATGTTTTAGTTGATAAGTATTATTTAGAAGGTAATAAGCGTTTTGAAGGTAAAGTTGTTAAAGTTTTAGTAGATGGAATAAGTAAAAATAATAAAGATAATTTATGTGGTTATTCTGAACATTTAAAACTTGTTCATTTTCCTTCTAAAGATTTATCTTTAATAGGTAAGATTGTAAATGTTAAAATAATAGAGGGTAAGACTTGGTTTGCTTTAGGTGAATTAGTTAATGAATAATTTAAAAGCTTTATTTTTAGAAGATAGTGATTATCAAAGGCTTGATAAATTATCTACTTACTTTAAAAAAAATAACACTATTAAGGGAAAATTTATAGATTTATTTAATTTACAAAAAGAAATTGTTAAGCTTAAATTAAATAATGATTTTGAAAATTTAAAAATAAAAGAAAGTGAGTATAACAAAATTAAAACGGAAATATTAGATATTCCTTTTGCTGAGGAATATTTCGATTTATTAAGTGATTTAAAAGTGGATTTAGATTGTTTAAAAAAAGAAATTATAAAAAAAATAGAAAGAAATCATAATTTAATGTAAAAAAACGTTAAATTTTACGATTTTTCTTGAGTTTTTGCTAAAATTTGTTTATCATATAAATAGATAATTACGAAGGGGTTGAAATAATGGAAGTAAGATTAACGGATGATTATTTAAATCTTGCCGGTAAAGATTATGTATTGAGTGAAGTTGCTGATACACTTGCTAACTTATCAGCTGCTCAAATTGTTGCATTTTTTGATAGTATAAATGTCAAATTACCGAGAGTTTTGAATTGTGCGGCATTAAGGGGTGCCCTAAACCAAAAAGTTATAGAAGCTAAAACATTAAATTTATCTGATGAAATGATGTATCGTTTACGTTTCTACCCTGATTTTAGTGAATTTCAATTACAATCTTTCTATAAAATGGCTTATACTCAAGATATGGACTTACAATATAAGAAAAGTCTATTTAAAGTTATTCTATTAAATGCACGTTTATTAAATGTAACTGATGAAAATGTTCTTAAAATGTTAGATTTAGCACCGGAACCATTTGAAGAATTTGACAAGTTTGAAGAAACACTTTTACCTTTATTTTATGATTTTAATAAAGATTTTGATGGTATTAGAAAAGAAACTTTAACTACTTCAATGCGTAAGAGTGCTACAGCTAATGATATTAGAGATTTAGGTGCTAAGTATGGCATCAGCATTCCAAAACGTTTAAAACGTGATGAAATGCAAAAGTTAATTGAAGAAGGTTTAAGAAAACAACATAAATTAACTGAAGAAATGAAAGCTAAATTAGATAAATTACCAATTATTAATTTACAAAGAGTAGCTAAACAAAATGGTATTAAAGTTTCAGTTGATTTGAAGAAAGAAGATTTAATAGCTTATCTATTAAATGAAGTTGACAAAGCTAAATTTGATACTAAACCACGTTTAAAATATGAATTAGATTTAGGTGATGGCTTCGTATTTGATTTATCTTATGTAATGGCTGTTGAAGAAATTGAAGAGTTTGTTAACGAACAAAATGAGGAAGAACAACAAACTGAAGAAGTTCAAGTAATTGAAGAAGAAAAACCGGTTAATGAACCACAGGTTGAAGAAGAAATTAAGGAAGAACAAGTTGTTGAAGAAAAACCTCAAGAAGAAGTTGTAGAAGAAACAAAAGAAGAAATTGTTGAAACAGTTGAAGAACCACAGGAAGAAGTAAAAGAGGAAGTTAAACCTGA
Organism: uncultured Acholeplasmatales bacterium; assembly: GCA_944324705.1. GTDB lineage: Bacteria > Bacillota_I > Bacilli_A > Acholeplasmatales > Anaeroplasmataceae > CALUXS01. The sequence goes on along the minus strand of CALUXI010000001.1, from coordinate 154,319 downwards.
GCCTCAAGAAGTGGTTAGAGAAGTTGTTAAGGAAAGTTCTTTTGATTATGAGAAATTAACTAAGTGCATTGTTGATGTTATTCATGAATTGACACCAATATTAACTAGACCAAAAGAGGTAGCACCTGCTCCGATTATTAATATTTATAATCATGAAGAAGCAAAAAAAGATGAAAATAAAGCAGAAAGTGTTGCTGAACCAATTGCTTTAAATAGTTATGCTTATCATAATTTTGATTCTCAAGTTAGCCCAAGTTATAATCCGGATGTAGCTGCGACTATGGCCTTAGCTGATGTTGAAGCTTATGCTAAACCTGAACAAACAATAGCTGCTATTGATGTTAATGAATCTGTAGATTCTGTAGAAGAAAAAGAACCTATTAAAGTTGTAGAAGTTGAAACTGTAAAAGAAGAAACTAAGAAGAAAAAACGTTTAACTAACGCTGAAAGAGTTAAAAATATGAAAATTGCTTACGCAAGAAAACATCCTAATAAAATTAAGGATTTAAGCGTGTTAGACGAGATAGATGGCCCAAAACAACAAGAAGAGATAGTTGAAGAAACTAAATTAGTTATTCCAGCCGAAGTTGCAAGTGCTGGTTCTGCTGATCCAATCCCAGCTAATATAGTTATTATGACTCAAGGTGGATCTAGTGTAGCAGTCCCTACTAGTCATCAAGATGAATATGTAGCTGATAGTAAAACTACTAAAAAAGAAAAAAAGGATCTTAAAAGAGAACAAAAAGCAGAAAGAAAAAGATTTGCTAGAAATGTAGCTAATATGCGTCGTTCTTTAAATGAAGGTATAGCATATGATATGGATGAAAAATTCTTTGAACAAACTATGCGTATTAAAGAATATAAATTAAGAGCTAGAGAAGATCAAAGAGAACATTCAAAAAATGTTAAACATGGCTGGGCTACAGCTATTAAGTGGATTATTATTGTAATTATCTTATTAGCCTTAGCATGGTTATTAAGTGGCTTAGTTTTAAGATTTATGTATACAGAACATGGTTATTTACCATTTGCAGAAGAATCATGGCAAGCTAAAGTATTATTCTTGAATGTACCATATCAGCTCTTTGATAAGATATTTGACTTCTTTTATAATCTAACACATTGATAATTAAAAAAAGGAATATGAATTATGGAAATATTAGATAAAGAATCTTATACTCCCATGATCCAACAATATTTAGATATTAAAAAAGACTATTCAGATTCGATAGTCTTTTTTAGATTAGGCGACTTTTATGAGATGTTTTTCGATGATGCTATTACAGCTGCTAAAGTATTGGAGATAGCTTTGACTGGTAAGGATGCAGGAGTTAAGGAAAGAGTACCAATGTGTGGTATACCTTATCACGCTTATCAAAGTTATGCAGCTAAACTTTTAAGTGCTGGTTATAAAGTAGTAATTGTCGAACAAGTTGAAGATCCTAAGGAAGCCAAAGGTATTGTTAGACGTGGAGTTGTTAAAATTTTAACTCCGGGAACAATTGATGCTGAATTTTTAAATAGCAATTCTAATAATTATTTAGCAGCAATTTCAAAAGAAAATAAAATGTTTATCATTGCTTATGCAGATATCTCAACGGGAGAATGTTATTTAACTTTAGCTAATAGTAGTGACAAGTTATTATTAGATTTAGAAAATTTAGGTGTTAAAGAAATAGTTATTAATAATTTAAATAATGAAGAAATAGAAAAACTAAAAGCTAAAAACTATATCATTAGTGTTTCAAATGATACTACTATTCCTGATTATTTAAATGGTATAGTAGTTAATATATTACCTGCTTATAGACCTACATTAGCTATATTGTTTAATTATGCTATAACTGCTCAAAAAAAGGAGTTAAAACATTTAAAACAAGTAGAATTTTATGAAGAAAAAGATTATTTAAGATTAGATCATTTTACGATTAATAACTTAGAATTAATCATAACTTTAAGAAATCAAAATAAGGCTGGTAGTTTGCTAAGTATTATTGATAAGACTAGTACAGCGGCAGGTTCAAGAATGTTAAAAAAATGGTTATTAAGGCCATTAATTGATGTTGATAAGATTAAAAACAGGGAAAAATTTGTTGAAGAATTTGCTAATAATTATATTTTGAGTGAAGAACTAAAAAAAGCTTTAAATTATGTTTATGATTTAGAGAGAATAATTGGTAAGCTAGCTTGTGGTAGTATTAATCCTAAAGATTTGGTTCAATTGCGCACAACTTTAGCTTATGTTCCACAAATTAAGGAATTATTAAGTAATAATGGTCCGGTTTTAAATAGCTTAGCTATAAATATTGAAACACATGCAGATTTATATGAATATCTATTTAAAGCATTAAATGATAATCCTCCTTTTACTTTAAAAGAAGGTGGAATTTTTAAACAAGGATTTAATAGTTCTTTAGATGAACTTGAAGAAATAAGTAATAATTCAAATAAATGGTTAAATGAATATGCCCAAAAGGAAAAGGTAAGACTTAATACTAAGTTTTTAAAAGTTGGTTATAATAGAGTTTTTGGTTATTATATTGAAATTAGTAAGGGAGAAAGCTTAAGTCTAGGCGATATATCAGGCTATACTCGTAAACAAACTTTAGCTAATGCTGAAAGATATATAACGCCGGAATTAAAAGAATTTGAAGATAAAATTTTAAATGCTAAAGATAAGATTAGTCGTTTAGAATATGATTTATTTAACGAATTAAAAGATTATGTAAGTAAATATATTCCAAGTTTACAATATTTAGCTTATAATTTGGCAACCTTAGATTGTTATTTAAGTTTAGGTTTAGTAGCTAATACAAATAATTATATTAAACCAGAGTTTAACGATAAAGAAATTAATATTGTTAATGGAAGACACCCAGTTTTAGAAACAATTTTAAAAGAAAATTATGTTAGTAATGATCTTTATATTAATGATTATGATCTATTATTAATAACAGGACCTAATATGGGTGGTAAATCAACTTATATGAAAATGTTGGCTGTAATTATTATTTTAGCGCAAATGGGTTCTTTTGTTCCAGCTAGTATGGCTAAGTTAAAAATATTTGATGAAATATTTACTCGTATTGGGGCTAGTGATGATTTAGTTAGTGGTGAATCTACATTTATGGTAGAAATGAAAGAAGCTAATTTCGCGATTAGTAATGCTACTAGTAACTCTTTAATCTTATTTGATGAAATAGGTAGAGGTACTTCCACTTATGATGGTATGGCTTTAGCCCAAGCAATTATTGAATATGTTCATCAAAAGGTTAAGGCAGTATGTTTGTTTAGTACTCATTATCACGAATTAACAGCTTTAGAAGGTAAGTTAAAAAGATTAAAAAATATCCATGTGGATGCGACAGAAATAAAAGATAAGGTAATTTTCTTACATAAAGTAAAAGAGGGACCTGCTAGTAAGAGTTATGGTATAAATGTAGCAAGTTTAGCTAATATGCCTAAATCATTAATTAATAGAGCTAAAGAAATTTTAGATAATTTAGAATCACAAAATAAAATTGAGGCAGCTCCTTTAACTTTATTTAATTTTGATGATGTTGAAGAAGAAAAACCGGAAGAAGAATTACCAGTTATTAAGAAATTAAAAGAAATAAACCCAGACGACTTATCGCCAAAAGAAGCATTAATGGTTTTATATGAATTAAAAAAGGAAGTTTAAGATGGGCAAAATAAGTACAATGTCAACGAAACTAGCCAATATGATTGCGGCAGGGGAAGTTGTAGAAAGACCGGCTAATATTGTTAAAGAATTAGTAGAAAATTCTATTGATGCTAATAGTAATAATATAAGTATTTATTTAAATAACGGTGGTCTTTTAGGAATAAAAATAACAGATGATGGTGAGGGTATGGATTTAGATGACATTAAATTATGTTTCCTACCTCATGCTACTTCTAAGATAAAAAATGAATATGATTTATTTAGAATTAGAACTTTAGGCTTTAGAGGTGAGGCCTTAGCTAGTATTTGTAGTGTTAGTTCTGTTAGTTTAACATCTAAAACTAAAGATGGCGAGGCCTATAATATTTGTTATAAATTTGGTAGACAAGTAAGTTTAGAAAAAACTTCAAGTGCTAACGGAACTACAATTGGTGTTAAAGATCTATTTTTAAATACACCGGCCCGTTTAAAATATTTAAAAACTAAAGAACAGGAATTAGGGGCAATTAGTACTTTAGTTGATAAACTAGCTCTATCTAATCCACAAATTAGTTTTAGTTTATATAATGATGATAAATTAATTTATAAATCACAAGGTAAAGGTAATTTAGTAGCTTTAGTAGGGTCTATTTATGGTCTTGAAGCCGCTAAAAGATTAAAACATTTAAGTTTTAAAGAATCAGGTTTTAGTGGGGAAATTTATTATGTTAAACCGGAAATATATCGGGCTAATAAAAATCAATTAACATATATTATTAATGGTAGATATGTCAGATATTATGCTTTAAATGATGTAATAGTTGAAGCATTTAAAGGTTATTTACCAATTAATAAATATCCAATTTTAATTTTATATTTAACAATTGATCCACTTTTAATAGATGTTAATATCCATCCTAAAAAAGAAGAAATAAAAATAGCTGAACCACGTGTTTTATTTGATATTATTTATAATAAAATCAAGGATGATTTAAAAGGAATTAATGAGATACCTAAGGCTGTTATTGATAAAGAAGTAGTACCTAAAGAAATTAATAACAAAGAAGAAATAAAATATTTTAAAGAAGATATTAAGCCTTTAACTCCATTATTTAATAAGGAAGATAGTTTAATTGTTAATAAACAAAAACTACCAACTTTAAATTTTATAGGTATTTATTTAAAAACTTATATATTATGTGAAGCAGAAGAAAAGTTATATTTACTTGATCAACACGCTTGTGCAGAAAGAATAAGATATGAATTTTATGCCAGGGAGTTAGGAAATCCTAAGAAAATAACCCAAGCTTTATTAGTTCCGTATTTGATTTCTTTTACTAAAGAAGAGATTAATTTAATTAAATTAAATATGAATATATTCAGTGATCTAGGTTTTAAATTTAAAATTAATGACCTAGATATAGAAGTATTAGAAACTCCAGTATGGGCACAAAAAGAATTAAGTGATATTATTATTGAAATAGTTAAATTAATTAGTGAAGATAAAAAAATTAATATTATTGATTTTAGGGATAGAATTTGTAAACAAATTAGTTGTAAGTCTAGTATTAGAGCTAAAGATAGTATAAATAAAGAAGAAGCTTTAGCCTTAATTAAGGAATTAGAAAAATGCGAGAACCCGTATCATTGTCCTCATGGCAGACCAACTATTGTAGTATTTAGTAAAAATGATTTAGAAAAAATGTTTGCGAGGGTAATATGAAAAAAGTTATTGCAGTAATAGGGCCAACTTGCACAGGTAAAACTAAATTAGCAATTGATTTAGCTAAAGAATTTGGGGCAAGTATAATTAGTTGTGATAGTGTAACGGTATATAAGGAATTAAATATAGGTTCAGCTAAACCTACTAAAGAAGAATTAAAGGAAGCAAAACATTATTTGATAGATATTTTAGAACCAACTGAAAAATTTGATGTTGCTACTTGTCAGCATTTAGCTAGAGAAATAATTGCTAAAGAAGATTTATGCATTTTATGTGGTGGTACAGGTTTATATATTAATGCTATATTAAATAATTATGAATTTAATAGTCCAAAGCGGGACGAAAGTTTTGCTAAAGAATTTTCTAGTTTTTCTAATCAAGAATTATATGATTTATTACTAACTAAAGATAAAATTCAAGCAGCAAAGTTACACCCTAATAATCGTAAACGTGTACTTAGAGCTTTAGAGGTTATTTTAAAAGACAATCATAGTTTAAGTTTAGCTTGTGATAAATCTAGTCCTATTTATGATTCATATTTAATTTATTTAGATTTAGATAGAGAAATTTTATATAATAGAATTAATGAACGAGTAGATAAAATGTTTGCTTTAGGATTAGAAAAAGAAGTTAGAGATCTTTATAATCGAGAAATAGTAGTAGATGCGATAGGTTATAAGGAGTTTATTCCTTATTTCAATAATTTATGTTCATTAGAAGAAGTTAAAGAAAAGATTAAATTAAATACTAGACATCTAGCTAAAAGACAAAAAACATGGTTTAAAAATCAAACTAAAGCCCATTTTTATGATTGTTTAGATTATAATTCTTTATATAAAAAGGTATCTAATGATTTAAAGAAATTTATGGAGGCTAAATGAGAATTTATTTAATAGGTCTACCAGGAGTTGGTAAAACTACGATTGCTAAAGTTTTAAGTGAAAGACTAAAATGGCAATATATTGATTTAGATGTAGCTATTGAAGCAAGAGAAAATATGCAAATTAGTGAAATTTTTACTTTAAAAGGAGAACCTTATTTTAGAGAAAAAGAGACAAAACTTTTAAATGAATTAAGTGAAGTTCCTAATTTAATTATTTCTTGTGGTGGTGGTATTGTTTTAAATAATACTAAAAATCAATTTAAAGGTGCAGTAGTATATTTAAAAACAGATTTAGATGTTTTAGAAAAAAGATTAGCAAATGACGAAACTAGACCGTTATTGAAACGTAATAATATTTATGAATTAGCTAAACAAAGAAATTCTTTATATGAGGCTTTAGCTGATATTATAATTTATAATAATGATATAACAGAAACTGTTAACTTGATATTAGAAGGATTAAAAAAGTGAAGATATTAGTAATAAATGGTCCTAATTTAAATATGTTAGGCCAAAGAGATAAAAAATATTATGGTAGTGTTACATTAAAAGTAATTAATAATAATTTAAAAAAACAAGCTTTAAACAAAGTTAAATTAAAATTTTATCAAAGTAATTGTGAAGGTAAAATAGTTACATTTATTCAAAAACATTTAAAGTATGATGCTATTATTATTAATGCGGGAGCTTATACACATACTTCTGTAGCTATTCATGATGCTTTAGAGTTGTTTAAAGGTGAAATTATTGAAGTTCATCTTTCAAATATTAAAGAAAGAGAAGAATTTAGACAAACTGATTATATTAGTTTAGTAGCTAGTAAATGTTTTATGGGTAATAAGGAAAAAAGCTATTATGATGCCCTTTCATATTTGCTAAAATAGAATAATTATGCTATAATTTATAAGATTTATAAAATTTAGGAGGAAATTATGGTTTCTAGTAATGATTTAAAAAATGGTATAGTCATTGAAATGGATGGCAATTTATGGCAAATTCTTGATTTCCAACATGTATTACAAAATAAAGTAGCTTATGTTAGAGTTAAGATGAAAAATTTAAGAACAGGTGCGGTTACTCAAACTGCATTAAATGCTGGTGTTAAATTAAAGAAAGCTTTCTTAGACAAGAAAGAAATGCAATATTTATATAATGGTGGCGAATCTTATTGTTTTATGGACACTGAAACATATGAACAAGTTGAAGTTCCTGCAAACCATTTAGAATATGAAAAACAATTTTTAGTTGAAGGTATGAATGTTGAAATTGTGTATTATGGCACAGAAATTTTAGGTATTAACTTACCTGATAAGGTAACGTTAAAAGTTACAAAATGTGATCCTGCTGTAAGAGGCGATACAAAAACTAATGCTTTAAAGGATGCAATAGTAGAAACAGGTTTACTTGTTAAAGTTCCGATGTTTATTGAAGAAGGAGAATCTATTATTGTTTCAACTGCTACTGGCGAATATACTAGTAGAGCATAATAGAGGTGAACTGATTTGGACACATATTGGTCGGCGCCATTTTTAGCTGTTACATTTGACAGCTTAGCTTTCATTTTAATTGTTATTTTAATTTGTTGTTCAGCTTTCTTTTCAATGAGTGAGACGGCAATAACTAGTTCTTCAATTGTTAAACTACGTTTAGCCGTTGATGATAGAAAAAGAGGGGCTAAAAAAGCTCTACAATTAAGCGAACAATATGATAGAACTATTACTACTATCTTAGTTGGTAATAACTGTGTTAATACGGCCGCCTCAACTATTGCGGTAGGGTTCTTTACTAAGCTTGGGGTTGATGGCAGGTACTTAGAATTAGTTTCTACTTTAGTTGTTACAGTTGTCTTATTAATTTTTGGTGAAATTATGCCAAAAACAATAGGAAAACAACATTCAGAAAGCATCGCAATTAAAATTGCATGGCCTATTTATATAATATCTTGTATTTTATGGCCTATTGTTATGTTCTTTAGATTATTGCAAAGTGCATTTACAAGAAAAAAGACTGATGACACTATGAGTGAAGATGAGCTTGAAATAGCTCTAAGAAATATGCAAAAAGATGGTAAAATTGAGGAAAAAGAAGTAGAACTAATTAAAAAAGTTCTTGATTTAAATGATAGAACTGTCGAAGATATTATGGTTCCTAGAATTGAAATGAAGGCCTTATCTTATGAGGCAAGTATTTCAGAAGTTAAGAAGACTTTACAAGAAAGTACTTACTCGCGCATTCCAATTTATAAAGAAGATAAAGATCATATTGTTGGTATATTATATGAACGTGATTATTTTAAAATTAGTCAAACTAAAGAACAGTTTGATTGGCGTAAAATAATAAGACCAGCTAAATATGTTTCAGCAGCAATGAAGGTTGATTCTTTAATAACTTACTTACAAGAAGAAAAAACTCATTTAGCTATTGTAAGTGGTGAATATGGTGATACACTAGGTTTAGTAACTATGGAAGATGCCTTAGAAGAATTAGTTGGTGAAATATATGACGAACATGATATAGCTGGAGCTGATGATTTATTCTTCTTAAAAGAAGATGAAAATACATATTTAGTTGATGCTGATTTTTATGTTGAAGATTTATTTGAACGTTTAGATGTTGGTCAAGTTCCTGATGATGTTCCTACTAAATTATATAGTTGGATGTTTGAACATTGTGAAGAAATTCCTAAAATTGGTATTTCTATGACTTATGTATCACGTTTTACTAAATATGATGAAAATGAAGAGAATTTTATCGATTATGCTAAAAAATTAACTTTCACTATAGCGGAAGTTGATGGTAGAAGAATAGAAAAGATTAGAATTAATATTACAGATGCTACAGAAGAAGAAATAGAAGAACAAATAAAGGAAGATGAAGAATAGTTCCTTTTTAGGAACTATTTTTTTATATAATGAAAGCAAGGCTGATAACTATGCAAGAAAAAACTATCACAAAGCTTTTTAATAAGATGTTACCAGGGGTAAAAATAGAGACAATTAAGCAAATAAAACATGAAGATGATGAGGCCTATTATCAAGTGTGGCTAATTAATGAAACGTATATTTTAAAACATGGTACCCCAAATGAAATTGATGTTTATCAAAAAATTAAAGAAAATGTCCCCCAATTATATGCTAGTTTAACTTATTATAGAAAGATTTATATATTAATAAATTACCTACCTGGTCATAACTTAATGCAAGGTAAACGAACTGATTTAAAACTTGTTCTTAATGCTTTAGCCAAATTACAGGATAGATATTGGCAAACAGCAGAAAAAATTGGTGAAAATATAGAGGATTCTCTAATTAGTAGATTAAAAAGAGGGGAGCATCTAAAGAACACTCCCTTCTATCCAACCTATCAAAAGTTTTTAGCCTGTTATCAAAATGTTTCATGTACCTTTAATCATGACGACCTACTGCCATTTAATGTGTTAATAAGTAATAATGAGGCGTATTTTATTGACTTTGAATATGGTGGGATTTTACCTTATTTAGTTAGCTTTGCGCGCCTAATAGCTCATACAAAACCAGAAAAGGATTATTTATTTTATTTGAGCAGAGAGGATAAGAATTGGGCCATTAAATATTATTATGAAATCTTAATTGCTAAGCATAATATTAGTTTAGAAAAATATTTAAAAGATTTAGATTTATTCATATTTTTTGAATATACGGAATGGATAGCTATTCACTATAAATACAATATGCCAAAAGATGAACGTTTTAACTACTATTGGGCTAAGGCCTTAACTTTGGCGGATAAAATAAATAGTTTACAGCAATAAAAAAAGCACTTGATGTGCTTTTTTTATATAAAGATTAAATTATGCTCTTTCAATATTGCCTTTTTTTAAGGCTCTTGCAGAAACTTTAACTTTTATTACTTTTCCATCTTCATCTTTAATACGTACTGTTTGTAAGTTTGCTTTCCAAGTACGACGAGTAGCATTTAAAGCATGACTTCTCTTATTACCTGTTACAGTAGTCTTACCAGTAAAATAACATTTTGCCATAATCTCACCTCGCATGTTCTAAATGACTATATAATTTTATCTTATTTAATAATAAAAATCAAGTAAAACTTATAGGTTTAAATTGTCTTTTTATATTATTTATTAAATTATTTATAAAATAAATGAGTATTTTATAAGATTTTTTTGTAAATATTAATCAAAAAACTGCATAATAATGCAGATAGAAAGGTGTCAATTGTAATTTATATTTTACATTTATGTATTATTGTGATATAATTCATACAAGGGATTGTTAATTTAAATATTTTTCTTAAAAATAAATAAAATAATAATTCATTTTAAAACAGTTTATAATTCAAATTCAAATAGATAATAATTAAATACGGAGGTAATTATGGCTATACAAGGTATAGATGTACCATTACTTAAAAAAATGGTAATGAATGGTGCCATTAATTTAAAAAATCATCATCAGGAGGTAGACGAACTTAATGTTTTCCCGGTTCCTGATGGCGATACAGGTACAAACATGCAAATGACAGTTATGTCAGGAGTTAGGGAAATGAACAATTGTCAAAGTACTTCAATTGTTGATGTAGCAAAAATTTTGTCACGTGGTTGTTTAATGGGGGCTCGTGGTAATTCTGGTGTTATTTTATCACAATTCTTTAGAGGATTGTATGTAGCTATAAAGGAAATTAACAAAGATATTTTAAATGTAGATGACTTCTTAAAAGTTTTAATATCTGGTTATAAAGTAGCATATAAAGCAGTTACAGATCCTGTTGAGGGAACTATTTTAACTGTAGTTAGAGAAGCTGCTTGTAATACTGAAGAACATAGAAAAGAATTTAAAGATATTAATTCAATGATGACTTTCTATCTTGAACAAGCAAAAATTAGTTTGAATAATACACCAAATTTGTTACCTGTTTTAAAGGAAGCAGGTGTAGTAGATAGTGGTGGAACCGGTTTTGTACGTATTGTTGAAGGTATGGTATTAGCTTTAGAAGGTAAATTAATTGAAGCTGAAGAAACTAAGCCAAAGGAAGTTAAACCTACATTTACATATTGCGTTGAATTTATTTTAGAGATAAATAATAAAGATAATTTTAATGAAGCAGATATTAAATCACCGATTTCATTATTAGGTGATACATTAATTACTTCTTTAGAAGATAACATTTATAAATTACATATTCATACTAATAAACCTGGTCGTGTAGTTGATTATGCCCAAGGTTTCGGTGAATTTAGTGCGATCAAGATTGAAAACATTAGACTTAAACACACTGAATTAGAGGGTGGAGTATATTCTAAGAAACCAAAGAAAAAATACGCTTTAGTTGCTGTATGTTTTGGGGATGGTATATCACAAACTTTCAAAGATTTAGGGGTTAACTATGTCATTGAAGGTGGACAAACTATGAACCCTGCTACTAATGATTTTGTAGAAGCAGTTAATAAAGTTAATGCTGAAAATGTAATTATTATACCTAATAATTCAAATGTCATTATGGCAGCTGAACAAGCTATTGATTTATGTAAAGATACTAATGTAAGAGTATTAAAAACTAAGACAATAGCTCAAGGTTATGCTTCATTAATGGTTTATGATCAAAATGTTGATATTGATGTAAATGTTGCTGAAATGACTTCAGCTATTCAAAATGTAAAATCAGGTGAAGTTACCTATTCTATTAGAGACACAGAAATCAATGGAGTAAAGATTGAAGTAGATGACTATATGGGTATTGCAAATGGCAAGATTGTAGTTTCTTGTAAAGATAAGGCTGAAACTAGTCGAAAATTATTAAAAGAACTAGTAACTGAGGATAGTGAAATTGTAACTATTTTCTATGGTCAAGATATTAATAAAGCCGAAGTGGAAGCTCTTGCTGCTTATTGTAATGAGATTGCTCCTGATATTGATGTTGAAGTTATTGATGGTAAGCAAGATATTTACTCATACATAATTGCTGTTGAATAAGGACTTTAAGTCCTTTTTCTTTTAGGAGAAGATAATGAATTTAGAGGATTTAAAAGGGATAGGACCTAAAACTTTACAAAAACTAAATTTAGCGGGTATTAATAGTTTAAATGATTTAATAAATTTAGAACCAAAGGAATATATTTCATTAGTTCTTAATAATGAAATTAAAGAAGAAAAAAGTTTAATATATGTAACTAATGTAAAATTAGCTAAAGTGACATCAATGTCTAATAATGCTAAAATGATTATTTTCAGTGCTCTTTTTAATGGGAAAAATTATAAATTTATTATTTTTAGTAAAGAATATATGACATATATTTTAGGCAAAAATAAATCTTTGTATCTATATGTTAATTATGTTAAAGAAAAGAATTATTTTAATGTACATAAGATATTTGTTGATAAGCCTAATGATATTAAAGTAATATATAAAATAAGTGATATATCAGATACTAATATATCTAAGTTAATTTTTGAAGCATTTAATTATTTTAAAGCTCCTAAAGAGAGATTGCCACTTGATATAGTTAATAAATATAAATTTATAAGTTATAAAGATTATTTACTTTTAAAACATTTTCCTAAAAATAATTTAGATTTAAAACAAGTTATGAGAAGGAAAATTTATGAAAACTTTTTTTATCGTAATGTATTTTATCAAATTTTAAATATTAAAAATATTAAAGATAAGGATATTAAAGAATTTAATGATAATGATATATTTGAATTTGTTAAATTATTTTCTTTTAAATTAACTAATGATCAAGAAAAAGTAAGTGATTTAATTTTAAAAGAAACTAAAAGTAGTAAAAGAATTAATATGCTAATAGAAGGTGATGTAGGTAGCGGAAAGACAGTAGTAGCTTTAATTAGTGCCTATGCTAATATCTTAGCTAATTACCAAGTAGCTTTTTTAGCACCTACAGTTATACTAGCTAATCAACATTATAATTTAGCTAAAAAGTATATACCTAATACTTATTTATTAACTTCTAATTTAAAAAAGAAAGAAAAAGAAGAAATTTTAAACAAAATAAAAACAGAAGATAATATTTTAGTAATAGGAACACATGCCATATTAGAAGATGATGTGATATTTAAAAAATTAGGTCTAGTAATAATTGATGAACAACAAAGATTTGGGGTTTTACAACGTTCTATATTACAAAAGAAATACCCGCATGTTGATACATTATATTTTACTGCTACCCCAATTCCTAGAAGTTTGGCCATGACTTATTATGGTGGTCTTGATTTAGCAATTATTAAGGATAAACCAATGGGAAGAAAAGCAGTTAAAACTAAATTAATTAAAGATAGTGATTTAGCTAAAATAATTCCTTTTTTAAAAGAAAGGTTAGCTGCTAATGAACAAATATTTATTGTATGTCCTTTAATATATCCTAATGAAGATAGTTTGTTATGGGATATTTCTAAGACCAAAAATTATTTTAAAGATTTATTGAATGTAGATATTGGGATAATCCATGGGGAATTAAAGGATAAAGAAAAAGTAGAAATAATTAGAGCTTTTAATGATAATGAAATTAAAGTTTTAGTTGCTACTACTATTATTGAAGTAGGAATAGACATTAAAAATGCTACTACTTTAATTTTATTAGATGCAAATAGATATGGTTTATCAACTATTCATCAATTGCGAGGCAGAGTAGGTAGAGGTAATTTAGATAGTTATATGTTTTTAGTAAGTCCTAATTTAGATAATGAACGCTTAAAAATTTTAGAAGAAGTTAATGATGGTTTTACTTTAGCAGAATATGATTTAAAATTAAGAGGTCCAGGCGAGTTTTTAAGTCGTAGTCAATCTGGTTTTACAAATCAACTTGAAACAGATTTAGAAAAGAAGATTTATAGTTATGCGGTAGAAGATGCTAAAGAATATGCTACTAAATTAATTGCCAATAATGAAGTAGTAGAATATGAAAAAATATTAAATGAAATAAATCTTCATGAATATGAAAATAATTAAAAGTCTTTTTATTTAGCTTAAAAAATGATAAAATCTAGAATGGTTTTATGGAGGTATTTATGATTAAAATAGGTGTAGATGCAATGGGTGGCGATTTAGGTTTAAATGCTACTATTGATGCAAGTTTAAAAATAATTAATGATTATAAAGATGTAGAAATATATTTATATGGTAAAGAAGAAGAGATTAAACCGCGCTTAAAAAGTAATGAAAGAATAACAATAGTTAACTGTCCTAAAGTTTTAGATATGGGTGAACATGATCCAGTTAAGGCTATTAGAAAAGATCGTTTTGAAGCATCATTATGTGTTATGATGAATGATGCTAAAGCTAAAAAAATTGATGCATGTATTACTTCAGGTCCTACACAATGTGTAGTTGTAGCGGCCCATTTATTAATTAGACGCTTACCACAAGTTGAACGTATAGCTTTATGTCCAATTATTCCTAATTTAGATGGTAAACCACGCTTATTGTTAGATGTAGGAGCTAATGTTGAATTACGCCCAGAACATATTTCTTTATTAGCTCAATTTGCTACTGTAGCTTCAAAGGCAGTTTTAGGTACGCAAAATCCTAAAGTTGGTTTATTAAATATTGGAGCTGAAGAAGGTAAGGGAAGACCAGTTGATAAAGAAACTTATGAAGTATTAAAAAATAATAAACATATCAATTTTTATGGTAATGTTGAACCAAATGAAGTTTTAAACTCACCAACAGAAATCATTATAACAGATGGCTTTACAGGTAATGTATGTATGAAGACAATGGAAGGTACAGCTAAAGCGATGGCTAAAATGTTAAAAGAAGAGATTAAGTCTTCTTTTGGTGGCATTATTGGTTACTTATTTATGAAGAAAAATTTAGCTAGATTTGCTAAAAGAATGGATTCAAAAGAAATTGGTGGGGCTATGATTTTAGGTATTGGTACACCAGTTATTAAAGCTCATGGTAATTCAGATAGTTATGCTTTTTATAATGCTATTAAACAAGGTATTAACATGGTTAAGAATGAAGTTATTAATCATATTATAGAATCTTTACCAAAAGAGGAAGATAATAATGAATCTAACTAAATTATGTGATATTTTAGGTGTAGATTTTGACAAAATTAAGCCGGCCTTAACAGTTGCTTTAACTCACTCATCATATGGAAATGAACATCATTGTGAATTTAATGAAAGATTAGAGTATTTAGGTGATGCCGTACTTGAACTATGTATGTCAACATATTTATATTATAACTACAGTTTTCAAGAAGGAGTTTTAACCCAAAAGAGGGCTCAAGCTGTAAGAGAAGAAGCTTTAGCTATTTATGCTAAACATATTGAATTAAATTCATATCTATTGCTTGGCAATGGTGAAGAAAAAACTGGTGGTAGATATAATCAGGCTATTATTGCCGATGCTTTTGAAGCTGTTTTAGGAGCAATATATGTGACCTATGGTTTTAATAAAGTATATGGGGTTTTTGAAAAAATAGTATTACCTCATTTAAATGAAGTATTAAATATTAAAGATTATAAATCTATTTTTCAAGAAGAAATGCAATCAGAAAAACGCAATATTCATTATGAAATAGTTAAAGAAAGCGGACCTGCTAATGATAAGTTATTTGAGGCTGTAGTTTATGTTGATGGTTTAATTTATGGTGAAGGTGTAGGTAAAACTAAAAAAGAAGCGGAACAAAAGGCGGCTAAAGAAGCTCTTTTAAAGCGTGCTAAGTAGGTGATTTAAAGTGTTTGAAAAAATATTTTTAGCTGGTTATTTTGATTATAAAAAATTTATTTTAGATAATTCAAAAGTTCTAGGATTGACACCTAATGATGCTTTAATATTAATTTATTTAATAGATAATTATTTTAAAAATATTAAGATAATAGATGTCGATAATTTAGTTAATACTTTAAATTTACACAAAAATGAAATTAATAATTCTTTAACTAACTTATTAGAAAATTCTTTTTATAATGTTTCATTAGTTTCAGGTACTAATGGTTTAGAAGAACAAATTAGCTTTATTCCTTTACTAAAAAAGATAGAAGACTTTTATAAGGATGAAGAATTAGATGATACTAATAAAAAAATCTTTACTCTAATTGAAAGAAAAAGTAAAAAAATATTAAGTGCTAGTGATTATGATAATATTAATAATTTAATTGTATTAGATAAATATGATTATAATGATTTTAATGAAACTATTTCTTATTTAGAAAAAGCTAAATTAGATGTTACAGTTAGAAATATAATTAAATATATTGAGAAAAAACAAGTAAAAGAAGAGGAAACAATAAATCCAGCTATTCAAGAATTGATGGCTTTTTTTAGGAAACAAAATGGATAAGATAAAAGCAAAAGAAATAATTGATATATTAAGTGAAATATATCCTCATTATGAATCATTTTTAAATTATCATAATAATTATGAATTATTAGTAGCAGTTATTTTATCAGCTCAAACTACTGATATTAGAGTAAATGAAGTTACACCTAATTTATTTAAAAGATATCCTAATCCTTATTTATTAGCGGATGCTAATTTTAGTGATGTTTTAACAATAATTAAATCATTAGGTTTAGCATATAATAAAGCCAATAATATAATAAATATGGCTAAAGATTTAGTTACTAAATATGATGGCAAAGTTCCTAATAATAAGATAGATTTAATGAGTTTAAGTGGGGTAGGCCCTAAGACAGCTAATGTTGTTTTAGCATTAGGTTTTAATATTCCGACAATCCCTGTAGATACTCATGTTAAAAGACTAGCAATAAGATTAGGGTTTGCTAAAAAAACGGATAGTTTAGCGATTATTGAAGAAAAATTAATGAAATACATTGCTAAAGAAAGTTGGATTAATGCTCATCATTTATTAATATTGTATGGTAGAAATGTTTGTAAAGCTATAAATCCTAAATGTGAAGAATGTAAATTAAAAGAGTATTGCAAGGTGAAAAATTGATTACAGAAATAGTTAATTTATTAATAGAAAAGAAATATCATATTGCTTGTGCTGAATCTTGTACAGGCGGTTTAGTTTGTGCAAAACTTGTTGAAGTTCCTGGAGTGTCAGAAATTTTAGATTTAAGTTTAGTTACATATGCTAATACAGCTAAAATTAAATATTTAGGAGTTAAAGAAGAGGATATACAAAAATATGGTGTTGTCAGTGAAGTTGTAACTGACCAAATGGCTAGAGGGATTGCTGAAATGGCTAAGTCGGAAGTTGGTTTAGCTACATCAGGTATTGCTGGTCCTGGTGGTGGTACTCCTAATAAACCAGTCGGAACTATTTGTTTTGGCATTTATATTAATGGTAAAACATATACTTATACAGCTCATTTTAATAATGCTAGCCGTAATGAAGTTAGAAACAAATCGGTTGAATTTATTTTTAATAAGTTATATGAATTGCTTAAAGTATAGTAAATGGTATACAATATAGAAAAGAGATGTTTAAAAAATGAAAGTAGCAGGTATAACATTTTTAATATTTTTTATAATTGATTTTATATTATTTATAGTTTTAAGTAATTTTAATTACGGAAAAAATATGTCGCTATTTTTACCAGCAATATTTTTAGAAATAGCAGTTTATGGCAGTCTATTATTATATGAAGTGTCAAAAAAGAATAAAGATAATTAGTTTTATTAAATTAAGGTCATTACGGAAAAGTAATGATCTTTTTAGTTTGATTATTTTTTCTAAGCAAACTAATTTACTTATACCCCCATATAGTATATAATAAGGCCAAGAGGTGATAAGGATGGAAAAAACAATTAGAAGTGAAGAAAGTAAAAGGAAAATTATTAGTAGATTAAATAGAATTAATGGGCAAATTAATGGTATAAAAAACATGATTGAAGAAGATAGATATTGTAATGATGTTTTAATTCAAATGCGAGCGGTTATTAATTCTTTAAAAAATTTATCTAATGATATTTTAGAAGAACATTTACGTCATTGTTTATTAAATAAAATTAAAAAGGGAGATTTAAGTGTTATAGATGAAATTGATGAAATTCTTAAGAGGGAAATATGAAACAGAAGTTTGCGGTTAAAGGAATGACATGTGCTGCTTGTCAATCTCATGTTTTAAAAGCAGTAACAAAAGTTAAGGGAGTCAATGAATGTAATGTTAATTTATTGGCTAACAATATGGATGTTACATTCGATGAAAATACTTGTAGTATTAATGATATAGAAAAAGCTGTATCTAAGGCTGGATATAAAGCTATTGCTGAAGGTAAGAAAGATGAAGTAGTTGAAAGTGATCATAGTTTAAGAAAATTAATTATAGCTTTTGTTTTTTTAATATTATTGATGTATGTTTCAATGGGACATATGATTAATTTACCTTTACCAGGTTTTATTTCAGATAATGCTTCTAGTTTTGCGATTACACAATTATTATTAACTATTCCAAGTATTTTAATTTATAGAAATTATTTTATAAGTGGCTTTAAAAAATTATTTAAAGGTCCAAATATGGATACTTTAATAGCTCTAGGTAGTACGGCAGCTTTAGTTTATGGTATTTATGCTATATATATGATAGGCTATGGTTACAGTATTAATAATTTAGATTTAGTTAGCGAATATAGGCATAATTTATATTTTGAATCGGCAGCTATGATTTTAACTTTAGTATCTTTAGGTAAATATTTAGAAGGTTTATCTAAGAAAAAGACAACTAAGGCTATAGAAGAATTAATGAGTTTAGTTCCACAAGAAGCTACAGTTTTAAGAAATAATGAAGAGGTTAGAATTAAAGCTAGTGAAGTTTTAACTGGAGATATAGTAATTATTAGAGAAGGAGAAAATGTTCCTTGTGATGCTATAATTATTGAAGGTGATGCTTCTTTTAATGAGGCTAATATAACTGGTGAAAGTTTAGCAAAAGAGAAAACTATAAATGATAATATATATGCATCTAGTACCCTAGAAAGTGGCGTAGTTAAGGCAAAAGCTACTAAGGTAGGAGAAAATAGTTCGATTTGGCAAATAATAAAATTAGTTGAAGAAGCCAGTGAATCAAAGGCTCAAATTTCTAAGTTAGTAGATAAAGTATCTTTAATTTTTGTTCCAACAATAATTGTTATTAGTATAATTGTTTTAATTACTTTTTTAAGTTTAAGATATGATTTTGCAACTTCATTTAATTTTGCGATTAGTGTCTTAGTTATTGCCTGTCCTTGTGCCCTTGGTTTAGCTACTCCAGTAGCTATTATGGTAGGAACAGGTAAAGGGGCTCGAAATGGTCTTTTAATTAAGAACGCTAGTGTTTTAGAAAATGCTGGTCATATTAAAAAAGTTATTTTTGATAAGACAGGTACTATTACAAATGGTTTACCTCAAGTTACAGATTTTACTGGTAGCAAAGAAACTTTAGATATTTTATATAGCTTAGAAAATAATTCAAAACACCCATTAGCTAAAGCTATTATTAGTTATGCTAAAAATAATAAGGCAAATTTATTAGATGTTAGTGGTTTTAAGACTATTCCTGGACAAGGTATAGTTGGTAGTATTGATAATAAAAATTATTATGTAGGTAATTTAGTATTATTAAAGAATTTAAATTTATATCAAAAGGAAATAGAAGATGAATTAGCTAAGTTAGCCTCAAGTGCTAAAACACCTTTAATCATTATGACTGATAATGAAGTTTTAGGTATAGTAGCTTGTAAAGATGAAATAAAGGAAAATAGTGTTAAAGCTATTAGTTACTTAAAGAAAGAAAAAATTGATGTTATAATGTTAACCGGTGATAATGCTAATACAGCTAATGCTATAGCTAAAGAAGTAGGAATAACTAATGTTATATCTGATGTTTTACCGCAAGATAAATTAGAGGTTATTAAAAAACAAAAAATAGATAAGAAACATTTAGTAGCTATGGTAGGTGATGGTGTAAATGATGCCCCGTCACTTGCTCAAGCTGACTTGGGTATTGCTATTGGTAGTGGCTCTGATGTAGCTATTAATAGTGCAGATATTATTTTAGTTAGAAACGATTTATTTGATGTTTATAATGTTATAAAATTATCAAAAAGAATAATGTTAACTATTAAATTAAATCTATTTTGGGCCTTTATTTATAATGTTATTGGTATATTTTTAGCGGCCGGTATCTTTTATGCTAGTTATGGTATAAAATTAAATCCTATGATAGCCTCATTATGTATGTCATTTTCTAGTGTTTTTGTTGTATTAAATGCTTTGACGATTAACTTATTTAAAGTAAATGTAAAAAGAAAGGAGGAAGATGTAATTATGGAATACAAATTAAATGTTGAAGGTATGAGTTGTATGCATTGTGTAAAACATGTAAAAGATGCCCTTTTAAGTGTTAAAGGGGTAAAAACTGCAGATGTTTCTTTAGAAAATAAAGAAGCTGTTGTAACATGTAGTGATAAAGTTAGTAAAGATAAACTTATCAAAGCAGTTGTAGATGCTGGTTATAGTGCTAATTAATAAGTAAGGGATTGCGTGCAGTCCCTTATTTTTTTCTATAAAATATGCTAATAAAGCATATTGGCTTAAAAAAATCATCATTTTTGGGTATATATATAACGAAAGGTGATGAAGATGGCAAATTTAAAAGAAGAAATAAAAAGAAGATTTGAGGAAGATAAAGTTACTTATGAAACGATAGGAGCTGAAATAAAAAGACATCGATTAGCATTATCATTAACATTACAAAGTGTTTCAAGTACAGGTTGTAGTCCTTCATATATTTGTAAGATTGAACGTAATCAAGTTAAACCTAGTAGTAAATATTTAAAAGAAATATGTAAAAAGGTTAATATTTCAGAAGATAAAATTGATTACTTATTAAATAGTAAAGATATCTTAATTGAAGCAGTTAAATTACATTATTTTAAGGATATAAACAAAGAAAAGGAATATTATGAAAAGTTAGAAGGTCTAGATAATTATAGAACGGAAATAATAAGATTAATTTTTAGTTTAACAAATAATAACTTAAGTGAAGCAAGTAAATCAATTAGTAAAATATGGCGTTTAATTAGTTCTTTAAATGATTTAGATTTAATGATTTTTGCCGGGTTTTATGGTATTTATAAATATTTAGTTCATGATTATGTTGAAGGGGCAGATTATTTAAAATTAGCTTTAGATTTTAATTATGATATTAAATATTTTAGACCTTTAATCTTAGAAACATTATTTAAAATAACAGCTAAAATAGGTAGTAGAAATACTTATAAATATTATAGATTAATATTAGAAGAAAAGAATTTATATGGTGAAAACTTAAATTTAGATAATATTCATTATAATTTATGTTTATATTATTTAGCTCAAAATGATGAAGTAGAGTTTTTAAATACTAAAATTAAGATAGCTAATAAGTTTTGTTTAGTTAATTTAGATGTTTTATATAATTTGATTTATGATAAGAAGCAATTAAATAATATTGATTTAAGCAAATTAAACGATTTTGTTAGATTAGCTTATTTATTAAAAAAACAAATTGATTTTAATATTGAAGAGATAGATAAAACTACTTTAAATAGTGAAATTAAAATCTTATTAAAATATCTATATTATAAAAAACATGATTTAGATGAAGCTTATAATTATTTGATTGATGTAGCTTATTCGCAAGCAATTAATAAAGATTTATATATTTATGCTAAATATTATTTAAATGAAATAGCTTTTGATATTGCAAGACCTGCTAAATATAAAAATTTTTATAAAATGTATTTAGAATTTGCTAAAGTTAGTAAGGTGGTAGAGTTATTATGAGAAAATATATATTCTTAGTTGTACTTACTTTAGTTCTATTTACAAGTCATTTTGTTAGAGCAGAAACTTGGCGTTTTGAATGGGAAAATAGTTATGTAAGTATTCCAATTTATGATAGTATTAATAGTTATGATGATGTCCCGCGAGCTAAATTATATCGTAATAATGAATATTTAAATGATGCATCAATTATCTATGATCGTAATGGTGATTGGTTATATTATTATAAAGATGTTAACACTACAGTTCCCGGGGATTATAAGGTTTGGTATAAGGCTAATGAAACTAAATATAGGCCAGGAAATTGTGCGAATTATAAGCAACTAATAACTTTTCATGTTTATGATGATATAAGTCCAACAATAACTATTTTGAAAAAAGAAATTAATTTGCCCTTAAACAGCAAAGATGTAACTTATGATAGTTATTTTAGTGTTAGAGATAATTTACCAGATGTTAAAGTAACTGTTGATGATAGCAATGTAAATTATAAAGAAGAAGGAGAGTATGAAGTAAAGATAACCGCAATAGATACATCTGGGAACAAGAAAGAAGATAAATTAAAGGTTAAAATTGAAGATGGGGAAGGACCGGTTATTACATTTTTAGGTAAAGATGGTGTTATTGAGGTAGAACGTGGTAGTGTTGATGATGAAAAAGAGTTTTTTATGTCTTATTTTAAGGCCAGTGATAGTATAGATGGTAATGTAAGTCATACAATTAAATATAGTGATGTAAATTTAAATATAGTAGGAGAAACAGAAGTATCTTTTACATTTAGTGATTATAGTGGCAATGAAACTAGTGAAACATATTTAGTTAGAGTAGTAGATAAATTAGCCCCAATTATTAATTTAAAAACTGATCATATTGATGTTGATTATAAAACGGAACCAAATTTAGAGTTTTATCGTGACTACATAGTTGAGGCTTATGATGGTTTAGATAATTTAATTGAGGAAGTAAAGATAGATTATAGTGAAATAGAATTAAAAGTGGGAACTTATAACGTATATTATTCTTTAGTTGATAAAGAAAATAATGAAACTACTAAAATCTTACAAGTTAATTATAAGACTGATAAAGCTCCCGAAATTAAAACAACAGATGTTAAGATAAATGTAGGAGAAAATATAAATTTTGAAGATTATGTAGTAATTAATGATGATTCAGATCCTAATGTTTATGATAACTTAAGTATTGATACTACTAAATTTAATAACAAATTAGCTGGTATTTACTATTTAAATGTAATAGTTCATAATTCTAGTGGTTTATATAGCAATGGTTATTTAAAAGTAGAAGTTGTAGATACTAACGGCAACAAAGGTTTAATTATTAATTCAATTTTAATTAGTTGTTTAGTTTTAGTAGTAATTGGGGCAGTAACTTATTACATAATTAAGAGAAAAAAAGATAAAGCACTACCTAATTAATAAAACTTATGTTAAAATTAAGCCTAGGAAGTGGTCTTATGCGTGGTTTTTTGTATGGACAAACAGAATATAATATTTTAAATAATGCAGTTAATTTAGATGAATATATTAATAAAGCTAAGGAATTAAAATTTGATTATTTATCAATAACGGATTCTAATTTATATGCTTTTTTAAAGTTTTATAATAAATGTAAAGCTTTAAATATTAAACCTATAATAGGTTTAGAAGTAAGTATTAGTATTAATTTAGAAGAGGAAACTTTTTTATTATATCCATATAACAATATAGGTCTTAAAAATTTATTTAAAATTGAAACCTTGCATAAACAAAATTTATTAGATTTAAATTTTTTAACTAAATATTCTTTAGGTATTAATGTAATTTTAGTCACTAATAAAAGTAATTTAATTAGAAATATGGTATCTTTACCGGATGAAGCTTTAGAAAAATTGAACAATTATAAGAATATATTTGCTAAATTCTATTTAGGAATCAGCTTACAAAACCCTAATTTAGTTAAAATAAATTTAGATAGTATGGCATTAGCTAGAAATATAGGTGTTTTTAGTATCTATATTCATCAAATGAAATATTTAAAACCGGAAGATAAAATTGTATATGATTTTTTATTAGCCTTAAATAATAAAAAAGATAATGAAAATGGAGATTATACTTTCTTTAATCCTGATCCTGATTTTATTATAAATAACAATGAAGTATTTAATAATACTGATAATTTAATAAATGAGATAAACATTGAAATAAAAAAAGAAGAAGTCTTACCTAAATATAAGGTTGATAATGCAAAAGAATACTTAATTGCTCTAGCAAATAAAGGCTTAAATAAGCGATTAATTAAAAACAATGCTAATTATGATATCTATAAAAAAAGGTTAGATTATGAACTTAAAATAATTAGTGAAATGCATTATGAAGATTATTTTTTAATAGTTTGGGATTTTATTAAATGGTCAAAGAAAAATAATATTTATGTTGGTCCCGGAAGAGGTAGTGCTGGTTCTAGTTTAGTTGCCTATGCTTTAGGGATTACAGAAATTGATCCACTTAAATATAATTTATTATTTGAAAGATTTTTAAATCCAGAACGTACAAGTATGCCAGATATCGATACTGATTTTCCAGATGATAAAAGGGACGATGTAATTAATTATGTTACTAATTTATATGGTAAATATCATGTTTCAACTATTATGACTTTTGGTACTTTTTCGTATAAAAGTAGTTTAAGAGATATAGCTAGAATATTTAAAGTTAATGATAAGAGAATTAAAGAAATTAATAATTTATTATTAAATAATAAAATAGATGATTTACTTGAAACTTATAAATATCAAACAGATATTTATGACATTTTATATATTATAAAAAGAATTGATGGGTTTCCGCGTAATATTTCTACACATGCGGCCGGTATTATTATGGCTGGTCTTGATTTAAGAGATGTATTACCACTTCAAATTGGTATTAATGATTTGTTACAGACTGAACTTGAATATGATGATTTAAAACAATTAGGTCTTTTAAAAATGGATTTTTTAGGTATTAGAAACTTAACAATAATAGCTAATGTTTTAAAAGAAATAAATCTAAGTCAAAAAGATTTTAGAAATATACCACTTAATGATTCTAAAGTTTATGAAATGCTAAGTAGAGCGGATACCTTAGGTATTTTCCAACTCGAATCAACTGGTATTAGAAAAGTATTAATGAAATTAAAACCAACAAAATTTACAGATCTTGTAGCTGTTTTAGCTTTATATCGCCCAGGACCTATGGATAATATTGATGAATTTATAGCTAGACGTCATGGCAAAAAATTTAATTATCTTCATGAAGACTTAAAACCAATTTTAGAAGAAACATATGGTATTATAGTTTATCAAGAACAAATTATTTTAATAGCTACTAAATTTGCTGGTTATTCTTTAGGTAAGGCTGATATATTAAGAAGAGCTATTTCAGATAAAGATTTAGATAAAATGGAAGAATTACGAGAAGATTTTATTAAATCTAGTTATAATAGAGGATATGAGTATAGTTTAGCTAATACTATTTTTGATTTAATTGTTAAATTTGCTAATTATGGTTTTAATAAATCTCATAGTGTAGCATATGCAGTAGTAGCTTATGAAATGTCTTACTTAAAAGTTCATTACTTTGGTACTTTTATGGCGCATTTATTAAATAATGTCATTGGTGCTACCGAAACATTAAAAGCTTATATTAATTATGCTAAGCAACATAGATTAAAAGTAGTAGGTCCTAATATTAATGTCTCTACTAATAGATTTGTCTATAGCAATAATTCTTTATATTTACCACTTACTTGTGTAAATGGTATTGGTTTAGCAATTTGTAATAAAATAGTAGAAGCAAGATTAGAAAAACCATTTAAGAGTTACGATGATTTTGTGGTTAGATTAAAACTTAGTGAACAAAATATCACTAACTTAATCTATGCCGGAGCATTTAGAGATTATAATAAGACTACTAAAGAATTAATAGAACATAAGACAACTGAGGCTACTTTAATTGATTCTTTATTGGGTAGTGATTTAATTAAAACTCAAGATGACTATGATGTAGATTATTTAACTAATAAAGAAAAAGAAGTGTTAGGTTTTAACATAACTTACGATCCTACTAGAAAAATAAGAGGGTATCGTATTACAAATAAGATTAATCCATTAAGTAGCATTAAACTTAATTCAAAAACTAACGCTGTTGTTAAATTCACTAATTTAGAAGAAAAAAAGACTAAACAAGGTACTTTAATTTTAAAAGGTGATATTTATGATGATACAACAAGTATTCCATTTATTATTTTTAGTGATCTCTATCAAGAAGTAAAAGCTTTAATTAATACTTCAAACGTATATTTAGTTGGTTTAAATTATAGAGCTAATAATGATTTTACCCCCTCTGCTTCTTTAATATTTATTCAAAAAATAAATTGACAAGCCTTATTTACTATTATATAATAAGGTTTGCTTGCGGGTATGGCGAAATTGGTAGACGCGCTAGGCTTAGAACCTAGTGCCCCCGGCGTGCAGGTTCGAGTCCTGTTACCCGCACCAGCTTATAACTAACATTTTGATACAAATTAAGGATGTCAAAATTAACGATATTTGTCCGAGAAATCGGGCATTTTTTCATTCACAAGATTTTCATCATTTATTAAGACTAAAGAATTGTTTGAAAACGTTTTCTCATTGAGTGTTATTTGAAAAAGTAGTTAAATATAAGTAGGGAATGAAGTCTCCCTAGATTATTATCTAAACTGCTAATTAAGCTGATGACTTCTACAACTGCTTTGTTGTAGGGATCATTGGCTTTTTTATAGCAAGGCAGTGCTCTAGGAGGTGCTTCTTATGGTTTATCTTTCAATTGGTTTAATTCTTGTTTTTGGCTTTTTGATAGGTTTTTTGCTTGAGAAAATCCATATTCCAGGCTTTATCGGAATGATTGTTCTAGGTGTTTTGTTAGGTCCGACTGTTTTAAATATAATCGCACCAGAGTTGCTATCTATCTCTTCGATTCTAAGGCAGATCGCATTGGTTGTCGTCTTGACTAGAAGCGGACTAAATCTTGATTTTCGTGAACTTAAAAAGGTAGGAAGATCTGCAATATTGATGTGTTTTGTCCCAGCAACTTTTGAGATTGTAGCTGTTGGAGTCGCATCTCACTTCTTGCTCAATCTCTCATGGTTTGAAGGCTTTTTATTAGGTTGTGTCTTAGGTGCTGTTTCTCCAGCTGTCGTATCACCAAGAATGATCAAACTTATACAAGGTGGATACACCAAAAAATCAATTCCCCAGATAATCTTGGCAGGTTCTTCAGCAGATGACACTTATACAATCATTCTTTTCTATGCTTTCTTGGGCATAGTACAAAATGGGGAATTCAATGCTGTTTCGGTTGGCTTGATTCCAGCGACGATAATTTCAGGAATTGCTCTTGGAATAATGATAGGGATTGCTCTTATCTTCTTTTACAAAAAGACAAATTTTCCATTAGCAATCAATGTCTTGGTATTCTTTGGCATATCACTTTTGCTTTTAGGAATGGAGGAACTTCTAAAACAATATTTCGATATTTCTTCCCTTCTAGCTATCATGGTCATGGGAATGGTGGTTCTCTTTAAGTTGCCAAAGAAAGCCAAAGAATTATCGAGAGGATATGATGGGATTTGGAAGTTCTTTGAAATAATACTTTTTGTCCTTGTTGGAGCTGCTGTTGATTTTAAATACATCATCGAGAGTGGTGGATTTGGAATTTTGGTATTGGTAATAGGATTAATATTCCGCTCGGTTGGTGTTTATCTTTGCATATTAGGAACAGGCATGAATTGGGAAGAGAAGTTATTTTGCGTCTTCGCATATTTACCTAAGGCAACCGTTCAAGCTTCTATTGGAGGTATAGCCTTATCGATGGGACTACCATGTGGAGGAATCATTCTTGCCGTGGCTGTTTTGGCTATTGTCATAACTGCTCCAATTGGTGGATTCTTGATAGACATAACCGGTAAGAAATGGTTAGAAAAAGTTGAGCCCGTTGAGACAGATGACAATGAAGTAATAAGCTCTACAGTTTAGGAAAGCATCGCCAAGCTTTGAATTGATAGAAATTCTCCCTTTTGCCATATAAACAACGATTAAATCGACACTTTGTTGGTGTGTCGTTTATCTAGTAAGGGTTTCGTTTTGCTAGTAGGGGTGTCGTTTTGTATCAAAGCGATAGCACAAAGACATAACTTAACAAATAATATTGATGCAATTGTTGTGTCAAAATTGCTTATAGAAGTGCTGATAAGGCACTTTTTTTGTCGTCATTTAATGAGTTGAAATTTTATTGTTTTTAAAATTTTATCCTAGTTTTTCACTGGAAAATGAATACCTAGAATTTGGTTTGAATTAATAGCAAAATTCAATCTGTCAAATAATAGCTTTATTTTGAGAAATTTACATATAATATCTAAATTATTATGTGGTATGCCTACTATTATAACTCTAACTGCTTAAAAATACCCCCCTATGTGTCTACTTTTATGATAGCACTACAAACTGAGCATTTATTGACACCCTACTAGGTAAATCTAGTGGGGCTGTTTTTTTATGTAAATTTTATATTTACTAAGTAGTAATACATTTCCGATTTAATATTAAAATATAACTAATATGAAAATCTCGTAATATAATCATAATTCTTATGTAAGTGATGTGAATATTTATTTACTTTTATATTAGATAAGTGATATAATGCGTGCGGTGAAATTAATGAAGAAAGTAATTAAAATAATTTTAATAATTATTATTAGCATAATAGTATTGTTATTATTAGTAGTAGGTGGATTAAATATATTTAAACACGCAATTTATCCTGATTATTATGAAATTAGAACTAACGTGGCTACTAATGAAGGTTTAGGGGATGGTTATGTTCCGCAAGGCGTTACTAAATTAAGTTATGAAGATGAAACTTATTATTTAACAAGTGGTTATATGTCTAATGGTAAGGATAGTAGAATATATGTAATTGGTGAGAAAACATCGTATTATTTAAATGTTTTAGATTTATCTGGTAATCCTTATGATACTCATTTTGGTGGTATAGCAAGTTATGATGATAAGGTTTTTGTATCCGCTGATAATGAAGTTTATGTTTTAAGTTTAGTAGATATTTTAAAAGGTAACAATAAAACTAATTCTAGTTTTGTTAATACAGAGGTTAATAATTCAGTTGAAGTATTAGATGTTGTAGAAACTAGGACAGCTGCTTCCTTTATTTATGTTAATGAGAAGAATGATTTGTTATATGTTGGTGAATTTAATAACGGGAAAGAATATCAAACTAATCATGAAGAATTAGTAAATGATGGGGTTGATACTTATTATGCTTATGTAGATGTTTATGAGGCAAGTTCATTTAGTAATGATTCAAAAATTTTATATACTTATTCTATTAGAGATAAAGTTCAAGGGTTTGCAGTAAGTGATGATAAGATAATGTTATCAACTTCTTATGGTTTAGCTTCATCTTATTTTTATGTTTATGACATTCCTACAACTTATGATGAAGATAATATTTATTATTTAGATGATAGATATTTAACAAGAGAAATAAAAGCTCCCGCTATGGCTGAAGGTTTAACTTATGATTATGAAACAGATAAGTTTATAACTTTATTTGAATCAGCTTCTAATAAATATTTCTTTGGTAAATTATTTTTTGCTAATAAAATTGTAGCTTTAGATATTAAAGACTAGCCGAAAACTAGTCTTTTTTTCGTATTTTGTAGTATAAAATGTTTAAAATGAGACAATTTTTATTGTATTAATATTAAATATTAATTATAATTATATAAGTGGTGGTGTTAATATGGATACAAAGTATGAAAAATGGTATAGCTATAGCTTAAATAGGGATATGGAATACATGGTCTATGGCAGTAAAGGAATACCATTTATTTACTTTCCTACCCAATATAAAAGATTTTATGAAGCCATTGATGAAGGATTAATTTCTACATTATCATATTATATTGAAACTGGTAAATTATTTGTTGTTGCAGTTGATAATATTGATGGTGAATCTCTTTCTAATTTTTCATCATGGGATAAAAGAAAAAGATTAAAAAGACAAGAAGAATATTATGAATATATTATCAAGGAATTATATCCTACTTTAGCTAAAGAATATGATTTTAGTTATAAGCCTATTTGTTTAGGAATGTCATTTGGGGCATTCCAAGCTATGAATATGTTAATTAGACAACCAGATTTATTTAGTGGTGTCTTTGCTATGTCAGGTATTTATAAAATTACATATTTTATTAATGATTATTATGATGAGTTAGCTTTTTATAATTGTCCTCTTGACTCTATTAATTTGTTAAAAGATGAATCTTATATTAATAAATTAAGAGCAAAAAAGATTTTAATGGTTGTTTCTAGTGGGGCTAATGAAGACGAAAGCTTGAAGGAAACAGAAGAATTAGAAAAAGCATTTAAAAACAAAGATATTCCAGTTAATGTTTATTATTGGACTAATAATTATCCACATGATTGGCCAAGTTGGAAAATATATGTTGATTTTTATATTAAGGATTTCTTAAATTAATAAGGATGTTTTAATAAATGAAAAAAATTTTAAAAATTATTTTTATCTCTTTAATATCAATTATTTTGGTTTGTTTCTTAATCATTTTAGGATTAAATATATTTAAGAGAGAAATATATCCTAAATATTATGAAATTAAAGAAGATTTAGCAGTTAATCCGGGTCTTGGTGATGGTTATGTTCCTAATTCCGTAACTAGTTTTGAACTAGATGGGAAATTAGTTTATTTAACTTGTGGATATATGAATAAAAATATTCCAAGCCGAGTTTATATAATAGATGGTAAAAATACAACGTATTTTAATATTCTAGATGAAAATGATGAATTAGTATATTCAGAATTAGAAGGAATAACTGTTTACTATGATAATGTAATAGTATCTAGTTTATCAAGCTTATATATTTTGTCATTAGATGATATGTTAGAAGAAGTTGATGATGACGATGAAAAACAAGAATTATCTTTTAATTCATTACCTAATAATCAAGTTAAAGCTGTTGATACTATTGAATTAGAAATAAGAGCAAGTTTTTTACATTCAAACTCAGTTGATAATTATTTATATGTTGGTGAAGATATAAGAGAAAGTACTAAAGGCGTGCATGTCAATAATAATGCTAACATTTATAGTGCTAAAGTAAGAGCATATTATTTGCCTGATTTATTAAAACATAAATTAAATATTAAAGCTAATTATATTGTTAGAGATGAAGTAAAAGGTATGGCTATAGGAAATGATAAATTAGTATTAGTGACATCAAGTGGTTTTAGTTCATCACATATTTATGTTTATGATTTACCAAAAACTTATGATGATGATAATACCTATTATTTAGATGATAGATATTTGCTTGATGATATTAAGGCACCTATATTAGCTACAGGTCTTGATTTTATTAATGATAGATTTGTTACTTTATTTGCTAGTGCTTCTAATAAATATTTTATAGGTAAGTTTTTCTTTGCTAATAAAATTGTTGGCTTAGATATTGAATAAGGGGGAATTTATATGAGTTTAGAAAATGAATATATTACATATAATAAATCTTTTATTGCTAGGTGTAGTTTAGCCTCTAATAAAATTAAAAATTATTATAAAGAAATAAAAGAAGAATTATTAAGTTATAAAGGGGTAAGGAGTAGAATATCTTGGCAATATGATTCTTTTTCTTATAAAAGAAATAAGGTAGCTATTCTTACAATAAGAGGTAATACTTTAAGTTTATATCTAGCTTTAGATATAAATAATTATGCAGAACCTAAATATAGATTAAAAGATGAAGGTCATAAACCTAGTTATGAAGATACACCTTTAATGTTAAAAATTAGAGGTAGTAGAACTTTGAAATATGCTAAAGAATTAATTAAAGATTTATTTAGTGAAGAGGTTATATATAAACCATATAAGATAAATAACAATAAATTTAAAGAAAATTATCGTTATGATGATTTGCAAGAATTAATTGAATTGGATTTAGTTAAGGAAATTAGACACAAAATAGCTAAGAACTTAATAAAAGTCAAAATTTATACAGTTGTTTTACCAGAAACTAAAAATTTAAATTTCTACTTAACTGGTAATATTAGTGAATTAGGTAATTGGGATTTAAATAAGGCCATTAAATTAAAGAAAGTATATGATAATTATTATCAAATTACATTAAGAATAAAACCTTGTTCATTTGCTTTTAAAATTGTAGCTTCCCAAGATTTTAAATATGTAGAAAAAGGAATTTGGGCAGAAGAAATAAAAAATCATTATTATGATATTAAAGGTAATATGATTATTGAAGATATAATCCATCACTTACATTATGAAGGAGACTTAAAATAATGGAAATTAGTCAACGAAATGATTACTTTAGGTCGTGTTTATTGGGGATTTTTATCGGTTTAGCTGTAATTATTCCGGGTTTTAGTGGGGCACAAATAGCTATTATATTTAAATTATATGATAAATTAATGGCTAGTCTTGCTCATATTTTTAATAAGAAAAGTATATTATTTTTATTGCCACTAGCAATAGGTGGGGTAATTGGTTTTGTTGGCGGTTTATTTACAATTAAATATTTAATAACTATTTCAACAATTGCGGTAGTATGCTTTTTTGCCGGGTTAATGGTAGGTGGAATGCCTAGTGTTTTTGATGAAATTAAAGGAACTAAATTTAAAAATATTTATTTTGTAAATGCCATAATTGGTTTATTGATCCCTATTATAGTTAGTGTCCTTGCTATCTATTTAGATGTAGATATGTCTAATTTAGTTTTAAACCCACCAACATATTTTTATTTTGTAGCAATTTTGATTGGTTTTGTTTTATCATTAACGCAATTAATACCAGGTTTAAGTGCGACAAGTATTTTACTTTCTTTAGGCTTATATACAGTTTTAATGAATTCTTTAAGCTTTGATGTTTTGTTTAGCAATTATAAAATAGTATTAATTTTTGTTATGATGGTAATAGGGGTTGTTATTGGTCTTTTAACAATTTCAAAATTAATCAATAATTTATTAAATAAGTATAAGACAGGCTTTTATTATCTAATTATTGGTCTTTGTTTTGGTAGTATTTTTGTTATGTTTTATAACCCAGAAATGTATCATATTTATAATAATATGCCACAAAGTTTTAATATTGAGTTGATTGTAGGAGCAGTTTTATTTATAGTTGGAATTTTGTTAGTTTATTTTGTATATCATTATACTAAGAAAAAAGAAAAAAAGGCCTAATTAGGCTTTTTTTTGTTAGGAGGGTAAATATGAATTTTAAAGAATTAATAGAAAGAAAAGAATATGATTTTTTAAGAAATAATATTAATTTAAAAGATAAAATTTTATTTTTATGTTTAGGCGGTAGTTATGCTTATGGTACTAATAATAGTAATTCAGATATTGATATTAGGGGAGTAGCATTTAATAGTTTTACAGATTTAATAGGTATAACTGAATTTGAACAATTTATAGATAAAGATACAGATACAGTTATTTATAGTTTAAATAAATTTGTTGATTTAGCTAGTAAAGGTAACCCTAATATTATTGAAATGTTGTTTTGTGAAAAAGAGCATTATTTATATGTTTCACCAATAGGTAAAATCTTATTAGAAAACAGAGATATATTTTTATCTAAAAAATTAAAATATACTTTTGCTGGTTATGCCAATGCCCAATTAAATAGAATAGAAAATGCCTTAGTTAGAGATGGTAAAACTTTAACTGAATATGAACAAAAAACATATATTAATAGAAGTTTAACTAATACTTATAAATCATTTATTGATAGATATCAAATAACTGAAGATGCTATGAAAACTTATGTTGACAAGACCAATACAGGGTATGATTTGTTTATTGATCTTAATTTAAAACATGTTAGAGTAGGTTCTCTTAAGGAAATGAATGATCAATTAAATAATGTTATAAATGACTTCTCAAGAAGTATAGGTAATAAGAATCATAAAAAAGATGATTATCATTTAAATAAACATATGATGCATTTAGTAAGATTATTTTTAACATGTATAGAAGCCTTAAAAACTAATAGTTTGCACACTTATCGTAAAGATGATTTAGATTTGTTATTAAAAATAAAAGATGGTTATTTTAGAGATGAAAATGGAGGTATTAAAGATGAGTTTTATCAAATGATAAAAGAATTATCTCTAGAATTAGATAAAGCTTATAATAATACTACTCTAGCAAACAATGTTGATAAGAATAAAGTTGAAAATCTCCTAAAAACTATTTATTTAAAACTATTTAATAAAGATTATATAGTAGGTAAATAAAATGCTTAAAATAAACGGCAAATATAATGAAGCTTTAGTATATGCTGATATTATAGATGACGGAACTATTGAACAAATTAAAGAAATTTTAGATAGTGAAGTTTCTAAAAATTCACAAATTAGGATTATGCCTGACTGTCATGCCGGTGCTAGTTGTGTAATCGGGACTACTATGACTTTAACGGATAAAATAATACCTAATGTTGTAGGGGTAGATATAGGTTGTGGGGTTATTTGTATTAATCTTGGTAAAATTGGAGTAGATTTATCTAAGTTTGATGCGATATGTCATGAAGTTCCTAGTGGTAAAAATTGTGGAAAACTAGAAGAAAATGATTTTAATTTAACTTTAAAAAAGATTGAAAAATTAAAATGTTTTAAAAAATTAAAAGAAATTAATTATTTAGTTAATTCTTTAGGTAGTTTAGGTGGAGGTAATCATTTTATAGAACTTGATAAGGATGAAGATGATAATGTTTATTTATTAATTCATACTGGTTCTCGTAATTTAGGTTATCAAGTGGCTAACATATATCAAGATTTAGCAGCTTATAAAGTAATTAATGATAATTATCAAGCCAATAGATTAAAAGTAATTAAAGAATATAAAGAAACAAATAGACAAAAAGAAATTCAAGATACTTTAAATAAAATGGCTAAGGAACATCTTGCTTATTTAGAAACTATTAATAGAGATTTTTCATATCTAGAAAATGAAGACTTGTTAGATTATTTACATGATTTAGGAATATGTCAAGAATTTGCTAATAACAATAGAATAATGTTAGCAAAAAAGATATTAGAATCTTATTTTGAAACAGAAGTAAAAGTTACAAATACTAGTTTTATAATTAATGAGATGAATATGCAATATTTTACATCAATTCATAATTATATAGATTTAAAAGATAAAATTGTCCATAAAGCGATTAGAGCTTATAAAAATGAATTATTATTAATCCCTATTAATATGCGCGATGGAGTAATTATTGGTTATGGTAAGAGTAATAAAGAATATAATTATAGTGCGCCACATGGGGCAGGTAGGATTATGTCACGAGCTGAGGCTAGAAGAAAACTAAATTTAGAAGATTACAAAAATACTATGTCTAATATTTATTCAACTACAGTTAATTTAGATACTATTGATGAAGCACCATTTGCATATAAAAGTATAGATAGTATTATAAATAATATCAAAGATACAGTTGACATTATAAAGATTATTAAACCGATATATAACTTTAAAGCTAGTGAATAAAATTAAGACTTTTTACGATACTCATTAGGAGTTAATTTAGTATATTTTTTAAACACATTAGCAAAATGACTAGGTGATGAAAAACCTAAATATAAAGCTATAGAGTTTAAGTTTTTGTTGCTATTGGTGAGGAGGTATTTTGCCTCCTCTATTTTTTGTTTAATAAAATATTCAGTTAAAGTTAAGCCGGTTTCCTTTTTAAAACGTGCAGCTAAATAAGTTCGCGAGATAAATAGATTTTTAGCTAAAGCGTTAATGTCTATTTTTTCGGATAAATGGCGTTTTACATAATTAGTTACAGCAATCAATAATTTAGAAGGATTAGTAGTAAATCTGATTTTTTCAACAGAAGTAGTATAATCTAATAACATTTTATATTGTAAATTAGTTATATTTTCAATATTATTTAATAATTCACAGCGCTGAATATATTTGTCAGATAAACTTAAAGCAGTATCCTCATCCATTCCACCAGCTATAGCGGCCCTACTTGCTAGAGTAGCAGTTACAATAAAAGTGTTTTTTAATTGTCTTAATTGATTTAATGCTAATTTACCACCCATAATTCCCGGAGCTTTATTAAACCATTCTTTTAATGAAGTGGTATCACCAAGACGAATCATATTTAATAGTTTTTCTTCTAAGGCTATAGTATTATGAGGAATGTTTTCTTTTTGATAATCGTTATCAATATTTTCATCTAATAAGTTTTTATTTTCATGAATAATAATGTTTTCTAAAGTTGATTTTTCACCATTAAAATAATAATTTAAAGCACATAGTATTTCAATAAAGGTAAAAAGGGGGATTTGATTAGTACTTTTTATGCTTTTATAAAAAGCATTTTCATCATCCTTTTTCACATTAGCTAAAAAAGCTAATTCTTTAATCGCTTGTTCACTAATAACACCTTCATAAGTAGGACCAATAATTATCTTATAATTATTATAATTAATAAAACCATAATAAAAATAATTGGCTTTTAAAATATAACCAATATGTTCATTATTAACTTCATTTAAAATAAAGTTTGTTACATCAATAGGATAATTATTTAAAGAAAAATATAGTATTTCTTTGTTATTTTTATATATTTTTACTGCTAAACCAGTTAAGTCAGCAATTAATTTGCCTAAATAAGAAAAATCAATATTCATACTAAAACCTCTTAATATACGATACAATTTTAATTAAAAACATACAATTATGCAAGAATATAGCGCTTACATTTGTTATAATTAAAATAGTGATAACGCTTTGATTAGGAGGTAAAAATGAATATATTAGAAACATTAAAGAAATTAACACTAGAAGAAAAGATAGCTTTAGTTGCTGGAACTGATTTCATGTACACTAATCCTATTAAAAGACTTGGAATTAAAAGTGTTAGAATGTCTGATGGGCCTCATGGTTTGAGGGTACAAAATGAAGGTGGAGATAATGGAGTTACAGGCAGTGAAGTTGCAACCGCCTTCCCAACAGCAGCTACGATTGCTAATAGTTGGAACATTGCTAATAGTTACTTAATGGGAGAAGCAATTGCTAGAGAAGCAAAGCATTACGGGATTGATGTTGTTTTAGGTCCGGCCGTAAATATTAAACGTAATCCTTTAGGGGGTAGAAATTTTGAATATTTTTCGGAAGACCCTATTTTATCAGGTTTAATGGGAGCTTATGAGGTTAAGGGGATTGAAAGTTTAAATGTTGGCAGCTGTGTAAAGCATTTTGCTTTAAATAATAGCGAAAATTATCGTTTTATGGGCAATTCTATTTGTGATATTAGGACTATCAAAGAACTTTATTTAAAAAGTTTTGAATTAGTTACTAGGCTAGGTAAACCTAAATGTATTATGTCAGCATACAATAAAATTAATGGTATTTATGCTAGTGAAAATGAAGAACTTTTAAAGAAAACATTAAGAGAAGAATGGGGCTTTTCGGGTTTAGTTATGACAGATTGGGGTGCTACTCATGACCGAGTTAAGATGCTAAAAGCTACTTGTGATTTAGAGATGCCGGGTGATACTAAAATATGTCGTAAATGGATTTATGATGCGATAAAAGCTGGTTCTTTAAATGAAGAAGTATTAGATGCGGCTGTTTTAAATATCTTAAATTTAATTAATAGTTCTGAAAGTAATAAGGTAGAAAAAGCTGATTTTGTTGCTAACTATGGGGTTGCTTTAAAACTAGCTTTAGATAGTGCTGTTTTATTAAAAAATAAAAATGATATTTTACCATTAAGTAGGAATGATTCATATTTAGTAATAGGTGATTTATTTACGGAGATGCGTTATCAAGGTTCTGGTAGTTCAATGATTAATCCGTATAAGTTAGTTACGCCAAAGCTGGCTTTTGATAATTATAAAATTAATTATGATTTTGCTAGAGGATATATTGAAGCAACTAATGAGAGTAATCAAGAATTATTGAATGAAGCTATAAAGAAGGCAAAAAAATATGACAAAATAATTTTATTTTTAGGTTTAACTGATTTGTTAGAAAGCGAAGCTAAGGATAGGGATGATATGGCTTTACCATTAAATCAAATAGAATTAGTTAATGAATTAATAAAATTAGATAAAAAGATAATAGTAATATTATTTGGTGGTTCTCCTATTGAACTTGATTTTTCAGAAAAAGTAGAAGCTATATTAGATATGTATTTACCTGGTGAAGCAGGTGGGGAGGCCTTAGTTAAATTATTATTAGGAGAAGTCTCTCCTTCAGGTAAACTTGCTGAAACTTGGCCAATTAAGTATAGTGATGTTCCGTCTGCTAGTACTTTTAGTAAAGGGATAAATGAAATATATAAAGAAGGATTATTAGTCGGATATAGATATTATTCAACTGCTAAGAAGGAAGTTAAATATCCTTTTGGTTTTGGTTTATCATATACTAAATTTAGTTATTCAGATTTAAATATTTATAAAAAAGATTCTAATTATATAGTAAAAGTCAAAGTTAAAAATATAGGTGATACTTGTGGTAGTGCAGTAGTTCAAGTATATGTTGAAGCACCGACTGGTTTTGTATATAGACCATTAAGAGAACTTAAAGGTTTTGCTAAAGTCTATTTAGAAGTTAAGGAAGAGAAAGAAGTCGAGATTTTAATACCGCAAGATTATTTGATGTATTATGATGTTGTAGAAGAAAAATTTGTGTTAGCTGACGGTAAATATATTTTTGAAATTGGTGAAGATGTAAATAATATTATACTAAGTAAAGAAATAGTAATTGGTAAAGAAGAAAAACAAGAGTTTGATGAGTTTAATAATAATTATCAACGAGGTAATTTATCAGTAATAAGTGATGAGGATTATCTTTCTTATTATAGTTTAAAGATAGATGAGATTAAAAAAGGCATTCCCGTAACTTTAGAGAGTAGGTTTACGGATTTAAAGAGGTCTTTTTTAGGTAATGTTTTATATAAGGCCGTAATGAGTGTAGCAAATAGACAACTTAAAAAAGCAAAGAAATTACCAATGGGTTCGGAAAGAGATAATAAAATTAAAGGAGCTATTTTTTTGAGAAGAACTTTAGAAAGTAATTCATTAAATTCTATGTCAATGTGTGCAGGTAAGAGTTTTCCATATAATTTTGCATGTGGTTTTAGAGAAATAACTAACAGGCATTTATTAAAGGGAATTAGGTATTTTTGTTCAGTAATAAAAGCACCTAAATTACCTAAAGAAAGTGAGGAAAAATAAAATGGAAAATGTTTTAAATAGTAGAATTTTTAATAGTAAATTGCGTTCACAAAATGTTACAAATAAAGAAAAATGGTTGGGCTATTTGCTTGGTCCTTGTGGTGCATTATTATTTAATGCGGTTATGGCTACTTTTTTAAATCAATACTATACCGATGTTTTAAAACTAGGTGGTGTATGGGGTGGCTTGTTTTTAGTTATATTTCCAATCATTTCTAAAATAATTGATGCTATAACTAATGTAATAATGGGAGCTATAATTGATAGAACAAGAACTAAACAAGGTAAGGCTAGACCCTGGTTACTTATCTCGGCCCCACTATTAGCAGTTACAGGAATTTTATTATTTGTAGTACCAAGTGGGAATATAATTTTACAAATAGTTTGGGTTATGGTGTCATATAATCTATACTATTCAATTGCATTTACAATTTATAATATGAGTCATAATTTGATGGTTCCTTTATCTACTAGAAACACAAATCAAAGAGGCATTTTAGCAGTATTTAATAATATATCTACTATTATGATGTCTGGTATTATTGTTGCTCTTATTTTCCCTATGATTATGCCATCTTTAGGGGCAAGTAAAAATATG
Source organism: uncultured Acholeplasmatales bacterium (assembly GCA_944324705.1). GTDB lineage: Bacteria > Bacillota_I > Bacilli_A > Acholeplasmatales > Anaeroplasmataceae > CALUXS01. The sequence continues at coordinate 114,369 of CALUXI010000001.1, read as the reverse complement.
TGGATTATAGTAATGTCAGCTTTATCAGCTATATCTTTACCATTAGTATTAATTGAATATTATTTTACTAAGGAACGTGTAACAGCTGAAAGTAGTAATAAAATTGAAGAAAAAATACCATTTAGGATGCAATTAAAAGCTATTTTCACTGATAAATATATGCTTTTATTATTAGGTTATTTTTTATTATACACAATTGCTTCTCAACTTAAGAATATGGCTTTACCATATTATTGCAATTATGTTTTGGGAACATATCAAGATGGTATAACTCAGACTTTAGTTTCGGTAATTGGTGGGATTCCAATGGGAATAGGTATATTTGCAGTTTGGCCATTAGCTAAAAAATTAGGTAAGAAAAATGTGACAGTATTAGGATTTATTTTATATGCATTAGGTTCAGGTATTTGTTGGCTTATTCCTAATAATTTAGTAATTGTTTTAGTAGGTCAATTTATAAAAAATATAGGTGGTCTTCCTTGTGCTTATGTATTTATGGCTTTGTTTGCCGATGCCTTAGATAACATAGAATGGAAAAATGGTTTTAGATGCGATGGTTTAGCTATGTCAGCATATTCTGTAATTATAACCGCTGCAGCTGGTATTGTTTCAGGTATTTTTAATGGTTGTATACAAGCAAGTGGATATATTGCTCCATATACTGCTAATGCTAGTAATTTAAATGGGGTAATAGAACAAATTAAGGCTTTAGGTTTGACTTTACAATTAGATCCAAACAACTTAAAACCTGCCTTAGATGGAATTTATACTATAGCAGTTAATCAATCTGCAAGTGTTAACTTTATATTTACATTCTTTTTTGTAGGCCTTGAAACTATTACAGGTTTAATTTATGTATTTATGTTAATTCCTGTCAATGTTGAAAAGACAGTTAATAAAAAGTTATTAGTGATTAGAGAAAGACAAAAGGCTGAAGTACTAGCTAAAGGTGAAGAGTGGATTGAGCCAGATTTAAGAGCTAAATTAGAACAAATTGAATTAGATAAACTTGCTGAAGAGAATTATCAAAAAGAATTAAAGGAATTTTGTTTAAAACATAATTTAGATTATGAAGCAAGATTACAAAAACATTTAGATAAAGTAAAAATGAAAGCCGAAGCCGAAGAAAATAAAGATAAGGCTATAAAGGCTAAAGAAGCTCGTAAGGAAGCTTTGAAGGTTGAAAAACTAAATCAAAAATTGAATAAGATGACTGACTCTCAAAAAGAACAGTATTATGCTAAATTAAAACAAAAAGAATTAAAGTTAGAATTATTTTGGAAAAAAGAACAAGAATATGGTGAAAAAATATATACAGCCAATCAAAAAATATTGAGATGCGAGAGGCAAGAATGAAAGCTATAAATTTAAGAGTTGAATATTTAAAAAGTCCTTTAGGATTAGGAATTAAAAATCCACGTATAATGTGGAATTGTACAAAGGGTAAAAAACAAACTGCGTATCAAATAATTGCTAAAAATAACAATAAAGTAGTTTGGGATAGTGGTAAAGTCATAAGTAGTGCGATGTACTCTATTTACCCTAATGAACTAAAATCACGGGATCACATAGAATATGAAGTTTGGCTTTGGGATGAACTAGATGTAAAGGGTGATGGAACTAGTGACTTTTTTGAAATGTCTTTATTAAATAAAAATGATATTAAGGCTATGTGGATTACTGGTAATTATAAAGTTAATAAGAAAAAGCGTTATCCTGTTGATTGTTTTAAAAAAGAATTTAATTTAGAAAATATAACTAAAGCAAGATTATATATTACAGCTTGTGGGATTTATGATACTTACATTAATGGTAAAAGAGTAGGAGACTTTTATTTAGCTCCTGGTCATACTGATTATACAAAAAGAATTCAGCTACAAACTTATGATGTAACTAATTTATTAAAGATTGGAAAAAATGTAATAGAAGTAAGTTTAGCAGATGGTTGGTATAGAGGAAGTTGTGGTGCTTGGGGATTAAAAAACCAATATGGTATAGAAACTAAGCTATTAGCGCAATTAGAAGTTTATAATCAAGATAAAATAGAAACAATAATTACAGATAACACTTGGTCTTGGTCAAATGATGGTCCTATTCGTTTTGCTGATAATAAAGATGGAGAAATTGTAGATGCTAATTTAGTTCCATCTTATAGTAAAAAAGCTAAGGTTACTAGTTGTAATATAGTTCCTCAAGCTTCTAATAATGTTTATATAACCGAACACGAAGAGTTTAGTCCGAATGTAATTAAAACTCCAAGTGGGAAATTAGTATTAGATTTTAAACAAAATATTGCAGGTATCATTGCTTTTAAAATAAAAGCAAGTAAGGGAGATAAGATTGTCTTAAAAATGGGTGAATTATTAGATAAAAATGGTGAATTTACGCAAAAAAATATTCAATGTTCTAATAAAAAAAGAACTAAAGTTACACCACTTCAACAAGTAATATATACTTGTAGAGAAGGTTTAAATGAATATAAAACACGTTTTGCCATTTTTGGTTTTCAATATGTTTTAGTAGAAACAAACATAAATATTAATCCTGATGATTTTAAGGCAATAGCCTTATATTCAAATTTAGAAGAAACATTAAAATTTGAGTGTTCAAATAAACTTATTAATCAATTTGTTAAAAACACTTATTGGTCAGCTAAAAACAATCATGCTGATGTTCCGACTGATTGTCCGACTAGAGAAAGACATGGTTGGACTGGGGATGCTCAAATATTTTGTAATACGGCAAGTTATTTATTTAATTATCAACCTATGGCAAGAAAATATTTAAATGATATGGTAGATGGTCAAAGAAAAAATGGTTGTTTTAGACAAATTACTCCTAAGGGTGGAATCGATTTTTATATGAATACAATGGATGGTTCACCTGGGTGGTCTGATGCTGGGGTTTTAATACCATATAGAATTTATAAACAATATGGTGATTTAAAAATATTAGTAGATAATTATGATGCAATGAAGAAATATGCAAACTATAAAATTAAAACAATTGGTAAGCATTACTTGACAGGTGTTAGTACAGGATTAAAACATAAATATGCTAAAATGATTTCTAATTATGGTCAATCTTATGGTGAGTGGGCTGAACCATATGATGTTAAGCCTTTTATGATATCAGATTTTATTTGTCCTCACCCAGAGGAAACTACAGCTTATTTAAATTATATGTTATTAACAATGGAAGAAATTGCTAATATTTTGAATAAAGAAGAAGATGCTAAAATATATAAGAAATATGCGGATATTGTTAAAACTGGTTACCAACATTTAATAGAGACTAAAAAGTATAGTTATGACACAGACAGACAAGCCAAATTAGTTAGACCACTTTATCTTAATTTATTAACGCCAGAACAAAAAGAATTTGCTAAAAAAAGATTATTGAAAGCTTTAGATAATTATAAATGGCGTCTAGGAACTGGTTTTTTATCTACCCCTTTCATTTTAGATGTTTTAGAAGAAATAGACTTGAAATATGCTTATAAATTATTACTAAATGAAGAAATGCCAGGTTGGCTTTATATGCCAAAAACAGGGGCTAACACAATTTGGGAAAGTTGGGAAGGCCCTAATGCTAAAGGTGGTGTAGCTTCTTTAAATCATTATAGTAAAGGGGCAGTATGTGAATGGTTGTTTAAGAAAATGGGAGGTATAAATATTTTAGGCGAAAGAAACTTTTTAATTGAACCTAAGATAGGAGGAAATATTACAAATTGTAGTATGAATTATCAAAGTATTTATGGCGAGGTCGCAAGTAGTTGGAAAGTAGAAAATGATAAAGTAATTTATGATATAACAATACCATCTAATACTAAGGCTATCCTTAAACTTAGTGGTATGGAAACAGAAGTTTTAGCTGGTACTTATCATTTTGTAGTATCTAAAAATTAAAGTCTTGTTATTTTTAAAAATAAGTTTTAGAATACTAAAGAGTGAGGTTTAATATGTATTTTTTAGCAATTGATTTAGGTGCTTCCTCTGGGCGACATATCTTAGGTTATTTAGAGAATAATAAGATAAAACTTGAAGAAGTTTACCGGTTTAAAAATAGTTTAAAAGAAGAGAATAAACATTTAATTTGGGATGTTAAATATTTATTTAGTGAAATTATTAAAGGCTTGCAAGAATGTAAAAAAATAGGTAAGATTCCTACTTATGTTGGAATTGATACCTGGGCTGTTGACTATGCTTTATTAGATGAAGAGGATAAATTAATTGATAATGTTTATGCTTATCGTGATAGTAGAACTAATGATTTAATTAAAGAAGTTAATGAGATTATTGGTTTTGAAGAAACTTATCAAAAAACAGGTATTCAATTTCAAAACTTTAACACAATTTATCAATTATATCATGATAAAATAAGTGGTAAATTAGCTAAAGCTAAGACCTTCTTAATGCTACCTGACTACTTTAATTTTCTTTTAACTGGCATTAAAAAACAAGAATATACAAATGCTACCTCAACCGGATTAATAAATAAAACTAGTCATACTTGGGATAAAGAAATTATTACAAAATTAGGTTATAACATAGACTTATTTAAAGATTTGAGTTTACCAGGCACTGTGGTAGGTAAGACCAAAAAAGAAATAAATGAACTTTTAGGTTATGAAACAACAATTATTTTACCGGCTACTCATGATACAGCTAGTGCGGTTTTAGCTCTTCCAAGTTTAGATAATTCTCTTTATATTTCTAGTGGAACTTGGTCTCTTTTAGGAACAATTATTAAAGAAGCTAAAACTGATATAAATTCAATGAAAGCTAACTATTCTAATGAAGGCAGTATTAATTATGAATTTAGATATCAAAAAAATATTATGGGTTTATGGGTCTTACAACAAATTAGACATGAACTAGATGATATTTCTTTTGCTGAAATCATAAATATGGCTAAATCTAGCCAAATTAAAGATATTATAGATATTGATGATCCAAGATTTTTAGCTCCTAAATCAATGATTTTAGAAGTTAAAGAAGCCGTAGGCCATAATTTAGAGATTAAAGATTTAATTAAGGTTGTTTATAATAGTTTAGTAGCTAGTTATAAAAAAGCTATTTTAGAATTAGAAAATAATATAGGCTTAACTTATAAAACATTAAATATTATTGGTGGTGGTTCTCAAGATAAACTCTTAAATGCCTTAACAGCCAAAGAAACTAAAAAAACGGTAATTACAGGACCGGTTGAAGCTACTGCCATTGGTAATTTAATAATTCAAATGTTAGGAGTTAAAGTTGTAAAAGATCTTAAAGAAGCTAAAAACATAATTAAAAATTCATTTGAACTGGAGGAATATAATTAAATGGAAATTTATGATTATGCTAAAGCCAAATTTAATGAATTAGGAATTAATACTGATGAAATTATTAAAACTTTAGATAACATTCCTATTTCTATTCATTGTTGGCAAGGTGATGATGTTATTGGTTTTGATCAAAGTGGTAATTTGACAGGTGGTATTCAAACCACTGGTAATTATCCAGGCAGGGCTCGTAATTTTGAGGAATTAAAAGAAGATATAAAAAAAGCATTTAGTTTAATACCAGGTAAGAAAAGATTAAATCTACATGCTTCATATGCTATTTTAGGTAATGATAAGGTTGATAGAGATGAATATTTACCTAAGCATTTTGCCCCATGGGTAGAATTTGCTAAAGAAATAGGTTTAGATGGTATTGATTTTAACCCAACTATTTTCTCTCACCCTAATTTAAAGGATGGTCTGAGTTTATCATCTCCTGATAAAAAAATAAGAAAATTTTGGATTAAACATTGTCAAGCATGTTTAAAAATAGCTGAATATTTTGCTGATGAAATGAATAGTCATAGTTTAGTTAATATTTGGATTCCTGATGGTTTTAAAGACGTGCCAGCTGATAGATTAGGACCTAGACTTAGATTAAAAGAGTCATTAGATGAAATATTAAAAACAGATTATGATAAAAATAAAGTTATAGTAGCAGTAGAAAGTAAGGTTTTTGGTATTGGTGTTGAATCATATACCGTGGGTAGTAATGAATTCTATCAAAATTATGCAGCTAAAAATAATATTTGTTGCTTACTTGATAATGGACACTACCATCCTTTAGAATATGTATCTGATAAGATTCCGGCACTACTAGCCTTTTATGACAAAGTAGCTTTACATGTTACTCGTGGAGTTAGATGGGATAGTGATCATGTAGTTATTTTAGATGATGAATTAAAAGAAATTTGTAAAGAAATAGTTAGAAATAATGCGATAAATAAAGTATATATTGGCCTTGATTATTTTGATGCCTCTATTAATCGTTTAGCAGCTTGGATTGTAGGAGCTAGAAATGTTAGGAAAGCTTTACTATATGCCTTATTATTACCAAATGAAAAATTAAAACATCTACAAGATGAAGGTAATTTTACTCAATTATTAGTTTTAAATGAAGAATTAAAAACTATGCCTTATGAAATAGTATGGGAAGAGTATTTAAAACAAAATAATTTAGATAATAAATGGTTTGATGAAATTAAAAAGTATGAAAAAGAGGTTTTAAGTAAAAGATGAAAAACATATTAGAAGCGCCATTTTTACAAGATATGATTGAAGTTACAAGTAATATGTATCGTTTGGGTTGGGATGAGAGAAATGGTGGTAATGTTTCATATTTATTAAAAGAAGAAGAGTTAAAAGAGTATTTGGATTTGAATAATATAGTTAGGACAATTCCTTTAATGGGGTTATATGATACGAACTTTGATATTAGTCCTCTAATAGGTAAATATTTTATTGTGACTGGTACTGGTAAATACTTTAAAAATGTTAAAAAAGATCCAGAAACTAATTTAGGAATAGTAAGAATTGCTGAAGATGGAAAACATATCGAATTACTTTGGGGTTATAAAGATGGGGGAAGAACAACATCAGAATTCCCAGCTCATATGATGTGTCATATGGCAAGACTTAAAGTTGATCCTAATAATAGAATTGTCATTCATTCACATCCGACTAATACTTTAGCTATGAATTATGTTTGTCCGCTAGAAGATAAAATATTTAGTCATACATTATGGCAAATGTCAACTGAATGTATAGTTGTATTCCCTGAAGGAGTAGGGGTTTTACCTTGGATGCTTTGTGGGACTAAAGAAATAGGTGAAGCTACAGCTAAAAAAATGCAAGACTATCGTTTAGTTATTTGGGGTCTTCATGGTGTTTATGCTAGTGGTAAAGATATGGATGAAACCTTTGGCCTTATTGAAACAGTAGAAAAAGCAGCTACTATTTATAATTTAATTGGAAGTAGAAAGATTATTAATACTATTACAAATGATAATTTAAAAGAGATTGCAAATTATTTTAAAGTTAATTATAGAAAGGAATTTTTAGATTAATATGGCAAATAGAATTATTTTAAATGAAACAAGCTATCATGGTAAAGGGGCTATTAAAGAAATAATTAATGAAGTTAAAAATAGAGGTTTAAAAAAAGCCTTTGTTTGTAGTGATCCTGATTTAATTAAATTTAATGTTACTACAAAAGTTACTAATTTATTAGATGAAAATAATTTAGCGTATAGTTTATATTCAAAAATTAAAGCTAACCCAACTATTCAAAATGTTAAAGATGGGGTTGCAGCATTTAAAGAAGCAAAAGCTGATTATATAATTGCTATTGGTGGTGGTTCATCTATTGATACTGCTAAGGCAATTGGTATTATTATAGCTAATCCAGAATTTGCTGATGTTAGATCACTTGAAGGCGTAGCTCCTACTAAGAAACCATCAGTTCCTATTATTGCCGTACCTACAACTGCTGGTACAGCTGCCGAAGTTACAATTAATTACGTAATTACAGATGAAGAAAAGAAACGTAAGTTTGTTTGTGTTGATGTTCATGATATTCCGGTAGTAGCAGTAGTAGATAGTGATATGATGTCTTCAATGCCAAAAGGTTTAACAGCGGCTACAGGTATGGATGCTTTAACTCATGCTATTGAAGGATATATTACTAAAGGAGCATGGGCAATGACAGATATGTTTCATTTAAAAGCTATTGAGTTAATAGCTAAATCACTTAGAAGTGCCGTTAATAATGAAACAGAAGGCAGAGAAACTATGGCTCTTGCTCAATATATAGCCGGTATGGGTTTTTCGAATGTAGGTCTTGGTATAGTTCATTCAATGGCTCATGCTTTAGGTGCAGTTTATGATACACCTCATGGCGTAGCTAATGCAATTTTACTTCCAACTGTAATGCGTTATAATGCCCCGGCAACTGGTGAAAAATATCGTGATATTGCTTATGCAATGGGTGTTAAAGATGCGTATACTGTATCTCTTGAAGAAGCGAGAAATAAAGCTTGTGATACGGTTGCTAAACTATCTAAAGATGTTGGAATACCAGAAAATTTAAAAGGTATAGTTAAAGAAGAAGATATCGATTTCTTAGCAGAATCAGCTATGAATGATGCTTGTCGTCCTGGTAATCCAAAAGATCCTAGTAAAGAAGATATTATAAATTTATATAAATCATTATTATAAATAATGGCTTAATTATAAGATTTTTGCTAGAAAACGCCTTCAGAAAGCATTTTCTAAATTAATGAAACGCTATCATAATTGATTTAATTATAGAAAATAGTATAAATATAGTCGGAGGCGATAAATATGCAAAAAGTAAGTAAAAAAAGAAGCCTTTTAAAATATCTAATTGGTTTTGAATATGCTGATAAATCAGTTCTATCTAAACAAGCATATTTATTATTAGTTGGTAGTTTAAATGGAACTTGGAATAATATATAATGACTAAAGTTTAAAAAGCTTAAGTCTTAAGTGTAAAGTAGGCAAGTTTATTTGTCTACTTTTTTTCTTTAGAAAGATACCATTTATAGATAAATTTTTTATTAACTTCAAGCATAATAGAAGTTAACTTGTCTTTATAATTATAATTATTTATATCATTAGGTAGTATAGAACCACTATAAGGATAATTTATTTTATAGGTTAGATTAAAATCATTAATTTTATTAATTATATAATTTAATATATTCTTATCACAATAATCATCATTAATACCTATACAAATATCAGGAAAAGGATCATTAAACCCCAAAGCTTTTGCTTGTTCAGCACTATATGAATGTAAATCTAATAATAGACATTTTTTACCACTATTAATAATATTTTAATTGCTAAATTCAATTTAGCATGATGCTTATCATATAGTTTATTAGCTAATTTAATACGGATATCTTTATATTTATCATCTAAATTAATAGGACTACCATCATAAAAAAAGTAATTATTTTTGTATTTTGTTGTTTAATGATAAGTTTAATGAGTGCTTGTAAAAAAGAAGAAAAATTACTTGGTAGTTATAATAATTATTATCCTGAATATTTAAAAAATGAAGAACGAGACCCTAGTGAATCTATTAATTATTGTTTCGGAGATTTAACTGTTTCTAGTTCTTATCAAGAAACTATAAATAACGATGATGTACCATATTTTATGGTAGAAAATGTTTATTATGATAGTGATTATAAACTGTTTATCAAGGTGAAAAATTAGATAAAGGGGTTACCTTATATCCTAAACTTTGGGGGGGATTTAAAGTTGATTGTTAAGAAGACGATTTAATAATGGCAATTAATTTGTTCATATCGGATATATATGGTAATTTGGCCCCTGAATATTATATAGAAGAAGAGAGGATATTTTATTATTGTGGCTTTTATAGTGGTTGTTTAGCTTGTGTGATTTACCCTTTAGGTGATTATCTTCAAGGGCAAACTTTTGATCAAGTCACAGATGATGTAATTTTAAAATACCCAGATGGATTACGTGTCGTGTTTTGTTATAAAAATACACTATTTAGTGCCGGTGATGTATATAAATATGGGTTAATGACACTAGAAGATATTAAAGAAGCATATAATAAATATTTAATAGCTAGAGAAGAAGAATGGCGTAATAATTAATGATATAATTAAAATAAATTTTATATAAAGCTTAATGATTATAGAAAAATGAAAGTTTATTAGATAAAAATAATGTCATAAATAAGATAAAGTGATATTAGAAAGAGGTGAGTTAATGGCAAAATTTGACTTAACTCTCTTTTTTTATATAAGTATAGTCTTAATTATATGATATTTATTAGATTAACAAAAAAAGAGCGACCACATAATTATGTAGTCGCAACTAATTTTTTCTATAAAGATTAATACATTTTCTTATTATTACAAGGAATTTGTAACTTTAAGAATTGTAATATTTTCAATGGTGACCCGTACGGGGTTCGAACCCATAAATGCATGCGTGAAAGGCATGTGTGTTAACCGTTTCACCAACGGGCCATGTATAAGATTAAGCGCTACTTATTTGCGCATGTGTAATTATACATATTTATATATGCCTTGTCAACAATTATTTTTTAAAAATTGCTAATTTTTTTTGTTTATTATATAATATAGGACATTAGGAGGTTACTTATGCAAGAAAATAAACCTATAACAGATAATTTAGAAGTGTTTTATGATGTTTTTGATGAATCATGTAGTTTTTTATATGATAAATTGCATAAAAATTATTTTGAATTATTTTTAATGACTGCAAATAATATTTTAGCAGGTGAAGTACTAAATAATGATTTGTCTGATGAAGATACAAAAGAATTAAGTCATATTTATTCAAGGTTAGAAGATGTTGAATTTAATGTTGAAGAAATAAGAAAGGCCATTCAAGCTCAAATTTTAAAAGCCATTAAAGAAATGAATTTTTTAAATGGATTAACTACCCCAGATAGTATTGGTTTATTAATGGCTTATTTTATTAGTAGATTAAATAAAAGTAAAGAACTAAATATATGTGATCCTTTAATAGGTTCAGGAAATATGTTATACACTATAGCTAATCATTTGACGGCTAATCTTAATTTATATGGTTGTGATCATAATGAATATATGATTAGAATAGCTAAAGTATTTGCTGATATGTTAAATCTAAAAGTTGATTTGCATTTAGAAGATACTTTAAATTTAAATTTATGCAATATGGATTTTGTAGTTTTTGATATGCCTAATATTATAAAGAATAAGGAAGAATCTTACATACCATATAAATGGTTGTTACATTATAATTTAATGTTAAAAGAAAATGGTTATATTATAGGATTAGTTAATAATGATTTTTTTAATTATGATCATGATAAAAGTTTTAAGAAAGAGTTATTAAAAACGTCATCTATTATAGCATTAATAGAGTTGCCAGATAATATGTTTAAAACATTGCCAAAAAGTATAATTATTATAAATAAAAAGATTTGGGATAAAAAGAAATGTTTAATTACTAAAATTAAGAGTTTATCTGATGTAAAAGAATTTAATCAAGAGTTATTAAAAATGGAATCTTGGTTTAAAGAAAATATTATATTATAACTACACACTACCATGTATTATTTACACTTGTATGTCCAAAGTAAAATTTGGACTTTTTTATTTTTAATAAGAAGGTCATTTGAGTACTATAAATATTTCAAAATATTTCAGCAATTTCTGGTAGTTTAGATTGTCAAATTACATATAATTGGAATCTAAATTTAACAATGAATTACCTAATGATATTCATGTTCATGATGATTCATATGCTGATAGCTGTCCTTATTTAGAATAGTTTAATTTTATTAAGAAAGCTTGTTTAACTACAGGCTTTTTTTGTAGTAACGACAACAAAAAAGTATTTCTTTTAATTAATTCATATAATAAAACGTTGAATAAATGTAAATAAATTATAAAAAATATGTAAATGTTTAATCGAATAGTTGTCTACAAAAATAATAGGGGTTTCACATTACGAAAAAAAGCTGACAAAATCTATGGGGAGTGGGGTATAATCCCGTTTTCAACACTTATATATTAAAAATCTCCTAATTTAATGGTAGCAAAACCAAAATTAGGAGTTTATCTTTTCTTAAAATGTTGGGCGTGAATATTATCTAAAAAATTTTTTTAACTTTTTTACTTAATTCTGAGTTTTTGTAATATTTCTTATTTAACCCTAAACTAAGTGTTTGATTTAAAGCTGTACATACTTGTGAAGCTGTATAACATGATTCATAAAATAAATCATCTCTATTAGATACATTTATATTTTTTAATGTTGAAAGTATTTCATTAATTGTAAAATGATATCCTTTTTATTCTAATAAATTTTCTAATAATCTATAAATTAATAAAGCAGTATAAGATATCATAAAATGAGCTGTAATTCTATTATCTAATCTATGATAAATAGGTCTTGTTTCAAAGTTGTTTTTTAATATTCTAAAACAATCCTCAATTTTATATATTAATAACTTTTTTCGTAAAATAAACTATTAAAAATTAAAAAAATGTGCTATGATATTAGATAGTTAGAAAAGGTAGAGACCTTTAAAATATAAAAGAAAGTAGGAATTTGCTAAATGAAAATTATGGCTGTTAATGCAGGTAGCTCATCAATTAAATTTCAGCTACTAGATATGCCAAGTGAAAATGTAATTGCATCTGGCGTTATGGAAAGAATTGGTTTACCAGAAGGTATTTTTACAATTAAATATAATGGTAAAAAAGAAGAAACACATCCAGTTTTAAAAGATCATGCTGTAGGTGTAGAATTATTATTAAAATCTTTAATTGAAAAAGGAATTTTAAAAGATTTAAAAGAAATTTCTGGGGTTGGTCATAGAATTGTCCAAGGTGGAGAATATTTTAAAGATTCAACATTAGTTGATGAAGAAGTTGTTAAAAAAATTAGTGATTTAGCTGATTTAGCTCCACTTCACAACCCTGCTCATATTATTGGTATTAAAGCTTTCCAAAAGGCTTTACCAGAAGTTCCGGAAGTTGTAGTATTTGATACAGTATTCCATCAAACTATGCCAGAAGAAGCATATATGTATGCTACACCTTATGAATGGTATACTAAATATGGTATTCGTAAATATGGGGCTCATGGGACAAGCCATCAATATGTATCTCATCGTTGTGCTGAAATTATGGGCAAAGATGTAAAAGATACTAAGATTATTGTTTGCCACTTAGGTAACGGGGCTTCAATTTGTGCCGTTGAAGGTGGTAAATGTAAAGATACATCAATGGGTTTAACACCACTTGAAGGTATTCCTATGGGAACACGTTCTGGTAATATTGATCCTACTGTAGTTTCATTTATTTGCCAACATGAAAATAAGACAGCTGCTGAAGTTGTTAATGAATTAAATAAAAAATCAGGCTATTTAGGTATGTCAGGCCGTTCTAATGATGCTCGTGATGTTACAGCAGGTATGGAACAAGGTGATCATCGTTGTAAATTAACATTTGATGTTCAAGCTAAACGCATTGTTGATTATATTGCTTCTTATTATGTTTATATGGGTGGTTGTGATGCAATTTGTTTCACAGCTGGTATGGGTGAAAACTTAATTCACTTAAGAAAGAACATCTTAGATCGTCTTGGTATCTTAGGTGTTAAACTTGATGAAGAAGCTAATAATATCCGTGGTGAAGAAAAAGAAATTACCACTAAAGATTCAAAGATTAGAGCTTTTGTAATTCCTACTAATGAAGAAGTTATGATTGCTCGTGATGTTGTGCGCGTTGCTCATTTAGGTTAATATTTTAGGTAGTGTGATTTTTATCACACTCCTTTTATTAAAAGGTGATAGAGTGGATTATATAGCTAATTATAAAGAAAAAGTTGAATATTTTAAGAAGTTAGGTAGACCGGTACCGACATTACAAATGATTAAAACGGAAGAACAAATCCAAGGTATTAAAGAAGCCGGGGTATTAAACAATAAAATATTAGATGCCGTAGCGGATAATATTCATATAGGAATGTCTACTTTAGAAATAGATGAAATAGTTTATAATAAAACTAAAGAATTAGGAGGCATACCAGCTACCTTAGGTTTTGAAGGTTACCCAAAGAGTTGTTGTACATCTATTAATGACCAAGTTTGTCACGGGATTCCAGATGCCAGAATTATCCTTAAAGAAGGGGATATTATTAATGTTGATTGTACAACAATTTATAAAGGTTATTATGCTGATGCCTCAAGAATGTTTACAATGGGTGTTATTAGTGAAGAGGCTGCTAAACTAGTTAAAGTTACTAAAGAAAGTTTAGAACAAGCTTTAAAAGTTTTAAAACCTTACTGCCGTTTAGGTGACATTGGTTATGCTATTGAACACCATGTTAAAAGGAATGGTTGTAGTGTCGTTCATGAAATAGGTGGTCATGGGGTTGGGATTGATTTCCATGAAGACCCTTATGTTGCTCACTATGGTAAAAGGGATACTGGTTTAGTCTTATTCCCAGGTATGGTCTTTACCATTGAACCAATGATTAATTTAGGGACGAGAAGAGTCTTTTTAGATGCTTCTAACAATTGGACTATTTATACAGCTGATGGTAGTTGGTCTGCCCAAGTTGAACATACCGTAGTAATTACGGAAGATGGTTTTGAAATCTTAGCAGATTAGGAAGTGAATTTAATGAATTATAAAGATTTAGCGGATTTTATTTTCCCGGATATTACGTTAACAATTGAAGATTTAGAAAAAAAATATCCAAGTCGTAATTTACCTGAAGGCGCGATGGTTACGCGATTTGCTCCAAGCCCAACCGGTTTCTTACACACAGGTAGTCTTTTTACTTCTTTAATTAGTTATCGTTTAGCTAAACAAAGCGGTGGTGTCTTTTATATTCGTTTAGAAGATACTGATACGAAAAGAGAAATTGAAGGTAGTGGGGCTGATTTAGTTAAGCAATTAGCCTACTTTGATATTATTCCTGATGAAGGTTATCTTAATGATGAAAAAGAAATAGGTAATTATGGCCCTTATAAACAAAGTGATAGAGCTTTAATTTATAAAGTAGTTATTAAATATTTAATTTCTATTGGTAGAGCTTATCCTTGTTTTTGTACACCAGATGATTTAGCTGAATTAAGAAAAGAACAAGAAGCTAATAAAGAAATACCTGGTTATTATGGCAAATATGCTAAATGCCGTAATTTAAGTCCGGATGAAGCCATTAACTTAATTAAAGCAGGTAAACCTTATATTATTAGATTTAAATCTAATGGTAATCATTTAAATAAAATTAAAGTTCATGACGAAATTAAAGGTGACTTAGAATTAACAGAAAATGATCAAGATATTGTTATTTTAAAAAGTGATGGTTTACCAACGTATCACTTTGCCCACCTAGTTGATGATCATTTTATGCATACAACTCACATCACAAGAGGTGAAGAATGGTTATCTAGTTTACCAATTCACATTGAATTATTTAATGCGGTTGGTTTCCCATTACCTAAATATGCTCATTTACCAGTTATTATGAAAGAAGAAAATGGTAATAGAAGAAAATTATCAAAGAGAAAAGACCCGGAAGCGGCCGTATCTTATTTTATAGCTCAAGGTTATCCTAAATATGCAGTATTAGAATACTTATTAACTTTAGCTAATTCAAATTATGAGATGTGGCGAGAAGAAAACTTAGATAAACCATTTACTGACTTTAATTTAAGTTTTAATAAAATGAGTTTAGATGGTGCTTTATTTGATATTGAGAAGATAGCAAATATTGCTAAAGAAAGATTAGCAATTAAAAAAGCTAAAGAAGTCAAAGAAGAACTAAAAAATTGGGCTAAAACTTATGATTTAAATTTCTATAATAAGATTATAGAAAATGAAGATTATATTACAGCTATTTTAAATATAGATAGGGAAAAAGCTAAACCAAGAAAAGACTATGCTAAATATAGTGATGTTTACCCGTTAATTAAATTCTTCTATAATGATGAGTTTGAAAAATTAATGGAACTAGGTTATGAATGGAACCCAGATAAGGATAAACAAGATATTATAAATATCTTAACTTATTATAAAAATAACTACATTGTAGCTAGTGATGAACAAACTTGGTTTGAAGGACTAAAACAAATTTGTCCTAACTTCAATTATGCGGCTAATACAAAAGATTATAAAAAGAATAAGGATGCCTATAAAGGCCATGTTGGTGATATAGCTGAATATTTAAGAGTTGCTTTAACAACTCATAAGAACTCTCCTAATTTATATCAAATTATGAATATCTTAGGTAAAGATGAAGTAATAAGGAGAATTGATTTGGCCATTAAGTCTTTAGAGGCATAAAATGGATTTATTAGAAGTTTTAAAAAAGAGATATTCTTGTCGCAATTTTTTAAACAAAGAAGTGGAAGAAACTAAAATTAATTATTTATTAGAAGCAGTAAGACTTACACCTACTGCATGTAATAAATTCCCCATTAGAATTAAAGTTGTTAAGGCTAAGAGTGATATAGAAAAAGTTCATAAAGCAACTAAATTTAATTTTAATGAACAAGTTATCTTTATATTTTCTTATGACGAAACTGAAAGTTATATTAGAGGTTATGATAATAAAAATTATGGTGAAGTAGATACAAGTCTTAGCATAATGCAACTTCTTTTAGCCGCAACAAATATTGGCTTAGCTACGTGTTTTATTGGTGTTTTTAAAGAAGACATACTTAAACAAGAATTTAATTTAGATAATAAATTAAAAATAGTTGGTTTAATATATTGTGGTTACCCAGCCGAAGGACCTAGTTCACTTCATAATCAAAGACCTAATATTAACGAATTTACAATTTAAAAGGCTTAGGCCTTTCGTATACTAAAACTAGGAGTGTAACCTCTTAGTTTTTTTATTTCAAATATTATAGTATAATAGTAATGAAGGAATGTTTATATTAATCATTAGGGCATTTATATGACCCAGCAAAAATCTTTACAGCTAGACTGTTATTAAGATCATTCCTTCACTATAGAAATAAGTTAGCTGAGAGAATCTTTTAACTCCCAGCTTTTTCTTTTATGTAGGCATACATTTAAGAAAAGGTTTTGAAATTACGGGCGCTTAAGCCTTTGAGAATAGTAATATATTTTTTATTAAAAAATTGCTAATGCAATAAAATTTTCAGTGGAGGCATTTATATGGAAATAAAAGAATCAAATATTTAAATAAATTAATAATTAGAAAACATAATGGTTTTGTAAAAATAATTACAGGGATTAGAAGATGTGTTAAATAATATATTTTATGATCATTTAATATCTAAAGGTGTTAAAGAAGAATTATTAAATTTGCTTTTGATTCTACAGATGACTTAAATTTAATTAATGAATCTTTAATAGATATGATTAAAAATAAAAGAAAAGTTAATCCTGAAACATTTATGAATTACATTTCATCTAAAATTAAAGATAGTAATATGTATTATTTGTTATTAGATGAAGTACAAAATTTAGCTCGTTTTGAAACGATATTAAATGGTTATTTAAGAAAGAATAATTTAGATATTTATGTAACTGGTAGTAATTCAAAATTCTTATCAAGTGATATAATTACAAAATTAGAGGTCGCGGTGATGAAATTAGAATATACCCGTTAACATTTAGTGGATTTTTTAATGCTTATAAAAATAGTAAAGACGAAGTTTTTGATGAATATTTACTTTATGGAGGTTTACCAGCTCTTTTTATGATGAAAACGGATAAATTATTTAGAATCACAAATGGAAAATGTATATTTAAAAGATATTGTATATAGATACAATTTGAATAATGACAATAATATCAGTGAGCTTTTAAATATTATGGTTTCAGGTATTTCTAATTTAGTTAATCCTCTTAAGTTAGCTAATACTTTTAAAAGTTTAAAAAATAGTTCATATCAGTAAACACGATTTAATTATCTAGAAGAAGATTTTTTAATAAATTGTGTTAAAAGATATGCTATTAAAGGTAAAAATATATAAATACACCTTTTAAAATTTATTTTGAAGATATTGGTTTAAGGAATTCTAGAATTAATTTTAGACAAATAGAAGTAATTCATATTACATATAGTCTCTTATGAAATAATAAATGAAGATAAGTTTACCCAAGTTACTAGATCCTTTGATAAAGTAAATGATTCATTTAAAAAAATAATTATAGTATATAACACCATGAAACCTAGAAGAAGAGATAAAGGCTATTTAATAGTAGGAATTAAAGAATTTTGTTAAACGAAAATAGTTTAGAAATAAAAAAGCTCAATTACGAGCTTTTTTGTTGCTGCATAGGGGGATTTGCAGCTAAGGATCTGGAAAAATTATAATCTATTCGCTTCAACGTAGGCAAGGATAAAAGGACCTATGGCTTTACCATCATCACTTACAATTTTGCGAGTTACATACATATCGTAAGTTCCAACAGATTTATCGGTTTTTGAAGCTGATAGACCTGCTCCAATACATATTCCTCCTAATGTAAAGTGACCATTTTCTTCCTTAAAGTAAGTATTACAAATACCTTCAAATATTTCTAAACCTACTTTTTTGTAAGATATATCTAAAGCATTTAAGCGAACAGACTTTAATATAGTATATGCTATCATAGCTGTACCAGATGTTTCGACATAGTTTTTTTCACGTTTTGACATATCTGGAACTTGATAGAACATCTTAGTTTTTTCATCTAAATAAAGAAGTAAACCATCAATAGTTGTTTTAATTAAATCTTTAATTTCTTGTCTTAAGAATTCATCATCAATTATCTCATAACAATCAATCAAAGCCATTACATACCAGCCATTAGCTCTTAACCAAACCATAGGTGATCTACCATTATTTGGGTCAGCCCAAGCTGATCTTTCTTTTTCGTTTTTATACATGCCATCATAACCGTGAACATTAAGTTTTTTCTTTTCATCCCAAGTTACTTCAAAAGCATGTTTTAATTGATAAACTATATCATAATAACTACGTTTATCTTCATAACGTTTAGTATATTCGGCAAAGAATGGTTGAATCATGTATAACCCATCTAACCAAATTTGATTATAATATTTAATTTTATGCCAGAAGTTACCTTCTACACGAGGTAGCTTTCTAACTTGTTCATCCATAAAATAATTAATAGCTTTTAAATATTTTTCATTTTTTGTTTTATCATATAATAGATATAAAACTTTAGCCATATTACATGGATCTGAATCAATACCAAATTCAGTATAATTATTATAATTATCATAAAAATATAGCTTAACTTTACCATCTTCAGGAACTAATGGCGAAATGAAGTTTTCAATATATTTGAATATTTTTTCATCTTTTGTGTAATCATAAAGTCCAGCAAGACCTACCATCATGCAGCCATCAATGTAAGTCCAACCAGGTTTTTTTAGGCCAATTAAGACTTCCTTATTCCATAAAGGCTTTTCAATTGTTGAATTTTCTAATAAATAATTGATATATTTATTGATGTTTTCTTTTAAATTGTTTTCCATATATACCTCCAAGCTATTTTAATAATAGCGCTATTACTTAAAATAGTCAATAAAAATTTATAATTTTAAATTAAATTTATATATATGAACTTTTTTGTTGACAAAATGAAATTTAAGGCTTATTTTATAAATGGAGGTTAATTATGGAATTAATAAATATAAACAAATATAAGAATGCTAGAATTACTAAAGAAGAATTAATAATTTATTTAGAAGCATTTAGACAAAAAACCTTAAAGATGTTAGATAAATTTAAGGGTGGTTTTTGGTCAAGTAGTTCATTGTGTGATAAATATAGAGAGGCAAAAGGCTTTGAATGGACTAAGGGATTTTGTACAGGACAAATTTTACAACTTTATATGTGGCAAAAGGACGATAATTTATTATTTTATGCCTTAAAACAATATGAAGAGTTGAAAAAGATGGCTAAATTAGGTAATCTAGGCATAAAAAATCATGATGCAGGTTTTTTATATTCAATTTCAGCAGGTGCTTTATACAAAATGTTTAAAAATGAAGATTATAAGAAAACTTTAATTATGGCCGCCGATACTTTAAAGAATAGATTTTTAAATAAATGTGGTGTAATTCAAGCCTGGGGAAATATTGGTGAACCGGGTGAAAATGCTGGTAGAATCATTATTGATACATTCATGAATTTACCACTTTTATATGAAGTAAGTTCGTTAACTGGTGACAAAAGTTATAAAGAAGTTGCATTAAGTCATCTTGATAAAGCAATTCAAGTTTTAATTAGACCAGATTATACAACGTATCATACGTACTATTTTGATGTTGAAACTGGCAAACCTTTATATGGCAAAACTCATCAAGGTAAAAGTGATGAAAGTTGTTGGGCTCGTGGGCAAGCTTGGGGAATCTATGGTTTAATGTTGAGCTATAAGTATAATCAAGATAGGAAAGATTTGTTTTATTTAGCTAAAAGTTTGTTAAATAAGTTTTTAGATATGTTACCTTCAGATCTAGTTTCACCGTGGGATTTTTCTTACGACAATTATGATGATGTTATGAAAGATTCAAGTGCTACAGTTATAGCGTTATTAGGTATTTTAGAAATGTTAGATACTAATTTATTGACAGAAGAAGAAACCAAAATATATAGAAAAGTTTTTAAAGCAGTATTAAATTCTTTAATTAAAAATGATTATTTATCTAAAGATATAAGTACTGAAGATGGTTTATTACGTCATCAAATATATCATTCACCTTTTGTTGATACTAAAGGAATGAATGAGTTTTGTCTATGGGGAGATTATTTTATTTGTGAACTTTTAGTAAAACTTGTAAAAAGAAACGTTATAAAGTTTTGGTAAAATAATTTTAAAATTGAAATAGAAAAAGGCTCTAGGAGTAAAAAACCTAAAGCCTTTTTATTCTTTAAGGATAGAAGCTAAATTATAAGCTATATTTAAGTGTCCGGTAATACTAGGATGTAGCATATCATAGGAAACATTTTCAAATTTAGTCATTAATTTAGTCATAGGGATTAATGTATAATTATATTTTTCTGTTAATTCTTTTAAAATGTTTACGAATAAAAGATTTCTTTCGTGATATGGAGGGTTATCGAAAATTGCGAATTCTTTAACAAAGAAATCTAAAGAAGAAATAATAAAAACTTTTTTATTAGTAGTTTTTATAGTTTTAAATAAATATTCAATTCTTTTAGCAAACTCTTTTTCATCCATTACGCCACGCATATTACACCCTAATTCAAAAATATAAAAATCAGGATTAAGTGTAGCTAAGTAATCAACCATTTCTTTTTCACATAAACAGCTACCAGATAAAGCTTTATTTAAAATATTCAAATTCAAAAGTTCACCTAATATATTGGCATAACAATAAGGGTAGGCAAAAGCACCAACACCTTGAGTAAAAGAACTACCATATAAAACTACATTTCTTTGTGATATGTTAGTTGCGTCAGCAAACTCATCTAATATTTTAATATCTTTTAATTTATAATTACTCTCTAATAATACTTTAAAACAAAAATTATTATCTTTTTGCCTAATTAAATTAATAAACCTTTCATGTAAAGGGTAGTTAATAACATTTTTACCATTTGTTAACCCTATTCTTATTACACTTAGATTGTTAACATATAAACTACAATATCCTTCACCTTCAATTTCTATTTCTAAATTAAAAGCAGTAGAAGGACTATTATATAATATTTTAACTCCAGCCATGTCATAAGCTTTAATTTGACCTTTCTCACTTAAGTGAGGTATTACATTTTCTAAAATTCTTGTGTAATATGTTTTGTTTTTGTAAGTATTAGTTATTGTATATTGCATTTTAATATCTCCTTTTCTTATATTCTAATTCTAAAATTATTTTTGTCAATAAAAATTCATATATATGAATTAAGATTATAAAAATAAACTTTTTAACATTAAGTTATTGACAGCGTTTTCATTAAGTTGTATTATATGCATGTAATCGTTTTTATGTGAATTAAGTTCATATATATGAATATATTACAAATGGTTATGAATTTGGTTCATAATTATAAACGATGTAAGGAAGTGAGAAAGTGTCAAGGCGAAAATTTATGCTAATAGATATATTGATATTTTCTATATTAGCAGGATTAAGTGAATTTTTAAGTACTTATATGTTTAATTTTTTCAATTCTGGGTTTTATATATCATTTGCCATAATGATTTCTATAATTTCTATAGTTAGATGGTCTTATGTTGGTATAGTCCCTTTATTAGTAAGCGGAGTAGTAGCTTTAATACTTAATCATAATGGTGTTATGACTGATGAGCCATTAAAACTTTATGAAGGAATTATTTATTACATAATAGCCCCTTTATTCATGTTACTAAGTTTAATTTATTTAGGTAATAAAAATAGAAATAAGAGAATCGAAAGCAGTTTTGGCTTTTTGATTTATATTTTGATCGCTTATTTATGTTTAGTAGTTGGTAAAGGGTTGGCAATACTTATAATTGAACATAGTTTTTATGGTTTTGCTAATTATTTGGTATCAATTATGTTATCACTAGTCATATCTTTAATTTTCTTATACATATTTAAATACAAAACTGACCTTATATGTGATATGGATGAATATATTATAGATGTACAGAAGGAGGATGAATATGAGCACGAAAGACTTGAAAGTAGAAGTGAGTAAGACACCACGAGACTATTGGTTTAGCTTTAAAAAGAACTGGCAACTTTATCTTTTGTTGTTACCGATTGTATTGTGGTATTTAATTTGGGCATATAAACCTATGTTGGGTCTTATCATTGCGTTTAAGGATTATGAAGCATCTAAAGGTATGTTTAATTCTGATTTTGTTGGTTTTTCTAACTTTATTACCTTAATTTCAGGTGGACAAGCAACAAACTTTTGGCAAGCATTCCGTAATACTTTTATAATCAGTGCCTATGGTTTGCTTTTTGGTTTCCCTATTCCAATTATTTTAGCTTTATTCTTTAGTGAAATAAATAGTAATTGGTTTAGAAAAGTTACACAAACCATTACTTACTTACCACACTTTTTGTCAGAAGTAACAATAACAGGTATTGTAATATTACTTGTCTATAATGGATCATCAACTACGGGGGTAATAGCGAGGTTAATGATATCCTTAGGCTTGGCAGAAGATGGGGGAATGCGAATTATTGAAACCCCGAATTACTTTAGACCAATATATATCATAACTGGTATTTGGAAAGAAAGTGGTTATGATTCAATTGTTTATTTTGCTGCCATAATGGGTATTTCCCCAGCTTTATATGAAGCAATAAGAGTAGATGGTGGTAATAAATGGCAAGAGATTAAGTATGTAACTTTACCGGGTATGGCCCCTACTTTAATTATTATGATTATTATGCGTATAGGTAAGATGTTATCTGTCGGATATGAAAGAGTTATCTTGTTATATAATCAGAATACTTATGTAACAGCCGATGTTTTATCAACATTCGAACAGCGTATAGGTTTAATTAGTGGTAATTATAGTTTAGGTGCGGCTTCGGGTATCTTTAATAGTTTGATTGGTTTTGCTTTAGTTATAGGTGCAAATACTATAAGTAGACAAGTATCAAAAACTTCATTATGGTAGGTAGATTATGGAACGGTTATCAAAAAGTGAAATAATTTTTAAAATAATAGCTTATACCTTAGTAGGAATATTTGCTTTATTAGCTTTATACCCGATTGTTTATGCATTTAGTGTTTCTATATCTGGTAGAGGTGTTTATGAAGCTGGGAGAATTGTCTTATGGCCAGAAGATATAACTCTTGCAGCTTATCAAAATGTTATTATTGATAAAGACTTTTGGGTTTCTTATACAAATACTTTATTCTACACTGTATTTGGGACACTCTGGAGTATGGCAATTTCTTTAACAGGTGCGTATGCTTTATCCAAGGATAAACTAATTGGTAAGAGAAAATGGAATTTCTTATTAGTATTTACAATGTGGTTTACTGCAGGTATGATTCCTCTCTATTTGAACTATAAAGAATTAAATGTTGATAATAGATGGGGTATGATTATAGCCTTTGGTATTCAAGCTTATAATATTATATTATTGAGAAATCAATTTTCTACAGTTCCTACAGAAATAGAAGAAGCAGCTATTGTTGATGGTGCTAGTGAATTCCAAGTATTTGGCAAAATTTACTGTCCGATGTCATCAGCTACAGTAGCGACTGTAACTTTATTCTATGCTATTAGTAGGTGGAATGGTTATTACTGGGCAAGCTTACTTGTAACTAGTGGTGAAGAAATTCCGTTACAGGTTTATTTAAGACAAAAAATAGAAGAGTTTAATGCTTTAGCTGATACGGGACAAGTTGATTTACCTTATGCAATGGATAGTTTTGTATATGCAATAATACTATGTTCAATTATACCAGTATTAGTAATATATCCTTATATTCAAAAGTATTTTGCAAAAGGTGTAAATTTAGGTGGTGTAAAAGGTTAATCCTTTTAACATACAATAACAAAAAATAACAGGAGGAAAAAATGAAAAGAAAATTATTTGGAGCTTTAGGATTAAGCACGTTAAGTGTGTTAGCTCTAGCAAGTTGCGGTGGCGACAGTGGATCCGATGCGTTAAGATTACACTTGTCATATGGTGATACTAAAAAGACTTTAACTTATAATATGAGTTCACCTATCACTATGCCAGATGGTACAGTAGTTTCAAGTGGTGATTTAAAGCCTATGTGGCAATATGTTGAAAAACAACTAGGCATTGAGATTGAAGATGTGGCTCCACAACAAGAAAAAGCACAAGAAATGATTACAACTAATGCAGCAACCCAATTTAAAGATGCTGATATCTTTGGTGGTAACTCAATTGCTGATCAACTTATGGCACAAGGTGCTGATGGTATGTTTATTGCTTTAGATGAGCACTTAGATAAAATGCCAAATTTGAAAAAATATTTAGATGAAAATCAAAACATCAAAGATGCAATTACAGCTTATAATGGACATATTTATCATTTGCCTTATGTAGCTGAAATTGGTAACTATGCTAGACTTTACCACGTTAGAGGGTCATGGATTACTAAATTATTAGATGCTGAAAATCCAAGTTTTGACCCTGATTCAGTAGGTGATACAGCTTATCAACCATTCTATACTAAAGATCATCCACGTGCTAAAGAAATAGAAGGTTTACCTACTAAGAAAACTGATGAAAATATCATTGAAATAATGAATAATTTACAAACTAAGAATGGTGCTACATATGCTAATGCCTTAAGAGAATATATTGAACGTAATTATGATTATGAAAATCCATCTGAATTATATTTAGGTGAAAAAGCAGCATATGATATTGATGAAATGGTAGCTTTATGGCGTTGTGTTATGGCTAACCCTACTTATTTAACTGGTAAGAGTGATGCTGAAACTTATGCTTGGTTTACTCGTCAACCAGCTTATCGTGAAGAAGTATTAAGATTTGCTACTTATTTTGATGGTGTAAAAGTTAATGGCTCAGATTCTTATGAATCACGTTGGGCATATAATAAAGAAGGTCAAATATATTACACATATTCAACAGAAGAAGTATACAATGTAGTTACTAATATTGCCGATTGGAATGAAGAAGGGTTAATTTTTGGTGATTCACTTACAGATCCTAATTCAAAAGCAGACTTAAGAGCTCGTCTTTATGGTTCTGATGATGTAGCTAATCAAAAACAATTTGGTTTTATGTGTTATGATTTTACAGCTTCAACAACAGCTGATTCTTTAAATGATGATGTAGTTGCTATTTTACCTCCAGTTGCTAATGTAAATGGTGTATGGCAACATTATGTAGATAATAGTAGAGTTATTAAACCAGATGGTTGGGCTATTTCTGCACAAATTGATGAAACACATTTAGAACAAGCGTTAAAATTATTTGATTATTTCTTCACTGAAGAAGGCTATCAATTACAAAATTATGGTTTACCTGATATGATTAAAGAAGGTGAAACATTCAAAGGTCCAGATGGTGTTGATTATCCTGCTTATACAGATTGAGTAAAAGAACAAGCTGATATCTATAATGCGGGGGATTATTCTAATTTCTTAAGACAAGTTATTGGTTCACAAATGCCAATTGGTTATCAAAAAGAAATTGGTTTTGAATATCAATATACATCTCAACGTGGACTAGATGCTGTAGAACTTTATACAAACGCTGGGGTAGGTATGCCTACTTATGGTGGTGATGGTAAATTTGCAGAAGGTTCAAATCCTAACTATTATCGTTTAGTTCCACCTGCATTCTCATTAAATAAGAATCAAAATGCACAAGTTACTCAATTGAAAATCGCAACAGATACGGGATTCTTTGAACCAATTTTCAATATAATCCGTGGTCTTGATCCTGCACAAGTAACAGTTCCACAAACTTATGAACAATACTATCAATATTTCAAAGATGGTGGAGTTGAAAGTTATCAAAAAATTTATCAAGATGCCTACAAAGAAATGGCAGGCTTATAATCAAGAGTTAGAGGCTAGTCCTCTTCTCTTTCCAAAGAATTTTAGTAAGCATTAAAATTTTTTGGCAAGAGATAAAAATGGAGGTCAATATGAAAAAAGAATTATACTTACAAAAAATTATGTTTATCGTATTCATTTTAAGTGCGATAGCCGTCTTTATTTACGCACTAGGTTTTATGACTAATTATGAAGCTTTTCAGTATTTAGAAAGTAGAAATAATGTCTTAGTTGCAACATTTCATCATGAAAAGTTAATCCCATTCAATAATCAAATATTTTATGGTAGTTTAATTAGTGTAATTATGATTGTCGTTATCTTTATTTCAAAAATGAATAAAAGACTAGTTAATAAAGTCTTAAGTTACATCTTAGCTTTAATCTGTGCTATCCCGGTTATTGTTGTTTCTATCTTAGGTTTAATGCAGTTACCAGGTCTTAAAACAGAATACAATAACTTAGATTTTAGCTATGTAAGTGAAGAGATTTATGCTACTTATAATCCTTCAACCTTAGCTTTTGATATTGGTAATGTTTTATATGTCATAACTTTAATATTAATGATTGCTTATGTAGTATTACTTTCAATAATCTATTTTAAAAATAAGAAGAATAGGGAGGCTAATTATGCCAAATAATGCTAAAAAACAACTAAAAAAACAGATAGCTAATTATAGTTATGATGAAGCTACTCATGCTTTATTTGCTAATAAAGGTCAAATAATTGACTATAAACAAGAATTAGATAGTAATAAACACCTCTTAAAAGTTTTATATGAAGGTAAAACAGATGATTATATCAAATATATAAGTAATTTAAAAATTAGTTTAATTAAGGTTAAAACTACTTATAAAGCCTTAAAATTTAATGATGAATTAAGCCAATATCAAAGAACTATCAAAAGAAAAGATTTAAAAATAAAGATTAAAGAAATTAAAAAAGAAATTAAATTGGCTAAGAAATTTACGAATCTTAATTCTTACAATGAATATATTAATTTAATTGAACAAAAGGAAGAATTAAAGAAGAATCCTGAAGAAGTAAGGATCCAAAATAATATTGAATCTATTAAAAAAGAATTACTTAAAAATAAAGCTTTATATAAGACTAAAGGTGAAACTAAAGATATTTATTTAGCTAATAAAAGCAAATTAACTGAAGAATTAAATAAACTAAATCAAGATTTAGTTAACCTTAAGAATAAAAAGATTGATAATAGTGAGGCTATAGCTAATATAGAAAATAAACAATTAGAAGTAATTGGTAATGATAAAGTAGTTAGTAATGAAGAAAAAGTTAATGAATTAAATAATAAGATTCAAACATTAAAAAATGATCTTAAAACATTTAAACACAAAGTTAGATATGAAAACAAATTATTAAATAGACAAAGAATTAAAACGCTTCGTTATAATAATTTAGCAGAAGAGAAAAAAGTTATTAAACAAAATAATTTAGATGTTAAAAAGAAACAAGGTAATAAAGAAGAATTATTAAATAATAATAAAGTATTATTAAAGGAATATAAAGATAAAAGAGGTAAAGTACTTAAATACAAAGCTAATGGTTTATCTTATTACTTTATGTTATTAGTTGTTTTACTTGAAATAATTTATGTTATTATTTTCTTAAATAAGATGTATGTATCTTATATGGAATTCCCAACTTTAATTGTTAACCTAATCTTTGTTTTATTCCTCTTCTTATCGGCTATGAAAGTTAAAGTTTACAATAAAACTTGGTCCGTAATAAATTTAGTGTTTGCGGCATATTTGGTTTTAAGGATATTTGTGGTAATCCCAATTTTTGCGGCTGATAGAGACCCAGTTTATGATGAGGCTGGTAAACTGATTACAGATGCCATTAGTTATCAAGGTTTAAGAAATATTTTATATGGTTTTAGTATTTCGATGATTGTTTTAATTGCTTTATCTAATGTTTATTCCTTATTTAAGATTAAAGAAAGAAATGCACATTTAAATTAGGAGGTTTTTATGGCAACAGTTCAGTTAAAAAATATTAATAAAATATATCCTAATGGCACACAAGCAGTCTTTGATTTTAATTTAGATATAGCTGACGGTGAATTCATTGTTTTAGTTGGTTCTTCAGGTTGTGGTAAATCTACAACTTTAAGAATGGTTGCTGGTCTTGAAGGAATTTCAACAGGTGAATTATATATCGATGGTATTAAAGTTAATAAATATGCGCCAGGGGACAGAGATATTGCAATGTGCTTCCAAGACTATGCTTTATATGGCAATATGACGGTTTATGATAACTTAGGTATATCTCTTAAATTAAAACATAAAGATAAAACTACAATCTATTCTAAAGTTGAAAATGTGGCCGAAAGCCTAGACTTAACGCAATACTTAAAAAGATTACCGGCTCAATTATCAGGTGGCCAAAGACAAAGAGTAAGTTTAGGTAGAGCGGTTGTTCGAGCTCCTAAGGTCTTCTTAATGGACGAACCTTTATCTAACTTAGATGCGAAATTAAGAGTGAAGACAAGAAGTGAAATTGTAAAACTACAAAAACGCCTTAAAGTAACTACAATTTATGTAACTCATGACCAAATAGAAGCTATGACTATGGCTGATAGAATAGTTGTTATGAAAGATGGTAGAATTCAACAAGTAGGTACCCCTTATGAAGTTTATCACCACCCTAATAATATTTTTGTTGGTGGTTTTATCGGAACTCCGCCAATGAACTTTATTACTGGTAAAATTAAAGATGGCTACTTTGTTTCTAAAGATTTGCATATTTTAATTAGACCTAATAAAATGGCTGATTTAAAAGCTTTTTATGGTCTTGATAATTTAGAAGATAAAGAAATAATTGTCGGGATTAGGCCAGAATATGTTTCAAGAGAAAACAAGGTGATTGTGGAAAACCCAAGTAGTGTAGTAAGTTTACCTGTTGTTCATAAAGAGTTCTTAGGTAAAGAATATAATGTAGAATTAGTTTGTGATGATAAACCATTTGTGGTAAAAATTGATGTTAGACAAAAGGTTGAAGAAGGTTTATTAAAAGTAGCTATTATGGAAGATATGATTCACTTTTTTGACCCTGAAACAACTAATAGAATTGATAAGGAGTAAAGTATGGATATTAAAGAATTAAAATTAAAATTAATTACTCTAAAAAATCAATATGAAGAAGCTAATTTAGATAAAATTAATAAAGCTCATCTAACTAAAGTAGAAAAACTAGATAATAAGAATAATTTAAAAAAAGAACTTAAGACTTTAAAAGAACAATATAAATCAAATATTAAAAACATTGATGATAAAGATAAAAAAATAGAAATTAAAGAAACTTATAAAAAAGATAAGATAGCTATTATTAAAAAATATAAAGGGTATAGTAAAGATATCTTAAAAGAGTATAAGTTGAATTATAAAGAATATAAAAAATTAATTAAAGAGTCTTATACTGATGATTTAGAAAATAATTTACATTTAGAATTAGAATTATCTTTATCAACAATAAATGATTTAAGTATTGGAAGTTTAACAAAAGAAAATAATGAATTAAGAAAGTTAAAGAAACAATATAAGAAATATGATAATAAACCTCGTCTAACACTAGATGATAAAAGGAATAAAAGTTTAGCTAAATATAAGTATCAAATAGCTAAGGAAAACTTTAAAAAAGCTTATAAAATAGGTATAAAACAAGCCAAGTTACATAAAGAAAATACTATAGAATATAAGCTTTTAAATAGAGGTTATAGTGAATATGCTTTCTACAAGAAATTATTAATTAACAGATTAAAGAATGAACCACTCTTATTAGGTAGAGACATTATTGTTTTAGCTTCTATTTTGAGTTTAGCTTTATCTTTAACTTATATTAGGGCTATTAAACAGGTTCCTAATGATTGGCTTGGAATCTTTATGTTTGGGTTTATTTTATTCGGTTTAATTTCCATCTTTAATGTTATTAGATTAAAAGAAGCTTATTCAAATAAATATTTCTTTGCTTTAGTTATTTTAGGATTATCAATTATTTGTGGCTTAGTAATGGTCTTCTTATGTTTACAAGGCATTTCTCCAAAAGTTAAAACTAATTTAATTTATCAGGGAATAATCTTAACGGCTGTTATTTGTGTGGCTTATTTAATTGGCATATTCTTTATTACTAAAGGAAGAATTAAGGAAAAGAGATATCATATTTTAAATGAATAGAGGTTAATTATGAAGAAACTTATAGAAAAAATTAGAAAAATAGATGATAAATATAAAATTTTATTTTTCCGTTGGTGGTTTAGTGCAGCTATATGTTTCTTCATAGCTTGGGGTTTACAATTAGGTAACCAGGAAAATACTTTTGAGCTAGTCTTTTTCTTAGGTCTTGGTATGGGCATAGCTAATCTATTCCTATTTAATTCAGTGATTTGTAGTGTCTTTGAAATAAAAAGAAGAGGACAAATTGCTAATAAGAAAATGAGTGATAGAACTATCATAGAGGGTGTATTTTATTTTTTAAGTGAAATATTTAAAAGTATGTTAACGGTATATCTTGTATCATGGTGTTATCAAGGTATCAATTTGTTAATTAATTATATGCTAAACAAACCACTTGAATCTATTTCCTTTGGTATTGAACCTATTACTTTTGGTATTATATTTACTATAATCTATCAAGTTTTAGGTTTAATATGGGATGGCCTAGTTATTTTGTTCAG
The DNA here is from genome assembly GCA_944324705.1 of uncultured Acholeplasmatales bacterium. Lineage (GTDB taxonomy): Bacteria > Bacillota_I > Bacilli_A > Acholeplasmatales > Anaeroplasmataceae > CALUXS01. Next base: position 83,281 of record CALUXI010000001.1, on the reverse strand, counting down.
CAAAATATTTAAAAGAGGTAAGTATAATGGCGATATTATTAGACAAGAAGAAGAAAGTAAGTAAAAATATTAAAGAAAAACTAATTGAAGTAGCTAATACTTATTTCAATATGGACATACCAGAAAAACACCCTAATTGTTCAACTACTTATTTAGGAATGGCAATTTGTAATTTAGCTTTAACATATAAAATTACTAAAGAAAAAAGATATTTAGATGAAGCTATTAGATTTATGGATGGTGTTTGTAGGTACGAAAAATGGGGAAATGCCCATTTAGTTAATGTTGATCTATCTGCTTCATTCATACTATTTGGTTTAAGTTATGGCTATGATTATTTAAATAAAGACTTAAATAGTTCTAAAAAACAAGTATATTATAAAAATATTAAGGAACATGCTCAAATTATTTATGAATACAAAATTAATAATTTAGGGAATGGTTGGCCAACAAATTATTGGCAAAACCATAATTGGATTAATCATACAGCTTTGTTATTAGCGGGATATGTTTTAAAGAATGAAAATTATATTCAGGAAGCATTAAACAATTTCGCTATTGTATTTGCTAATTTAGCTAGTGATGGTTCAAATTATGAAGGTATAACTTATCATCGTTATGGTGGAATGTGGTTATTTATTGCTGCTTGGTTAATTAGAGAACTGGGTTATAAAGATTATTTTAAAGAAGTTAAATATTTAGAAAACACATTTTATTTTAGGTTATATAGTACTAATAGTACATTAGAAGGACAATTAAATTTTGGTGATTGTCATGATAGATTTAGTTCACATGCATTATTCACATATTATTTAACGGCTAATATTTATAATGATGGTTATGCTAAATGGTATGCTGATTATATTTTAAAAAATGTATATTACAAAGAGCAATTATTGAGTCATGTAAAACCGGGCATTATGCCTGAAATGTGGTTATGTTATTTAGCTTATCCTAATAATATTAAAAGTAAAAATATTGCTGAGTTACCATTGATGCGTTATTTTTCTGATTTGGGTTATGTAGTAATTAGAGATGGTTGGTTAGCTAATAGTCAGGTATTTGCCATGAAATCATCATATCCTGGTGGTACGACCCAATGGGTAAATGCTTTTACAAAATTTAAAAATCCATTAAAGATTATGGCTTTATCACATCATCACCCTGATAATTTATCTTATATCTTTACTAAGGGTAACGATTATTTTGCTATTGATGATGGTTATAATAGAAATATATCGCCATTATGCCATAATTCATTATTGGTTGATGGTAAATTATTAGATAAAATGGACGTTAATGATTGTTATTTAGCAAGCTTTAAAGAGAGATTGATTAAAAATAATAATTATAATCCGTTAGATTATAAGGGTAGTATTTCTAATTTAATTTATCAAGATAATTATTTAGTATTTAATGCTGAAGCAACTAATATGTATCCGCTTGATTTAAATTTAAAAGAAGTTAGAAGAAGCGTATTAGTTAAGCCTAAAATGGAATATATTATTTTGTTAAATGTCTTTAAATCAGATACTAAACATATTTATGAAAGTCATTTAAATAGTGATTATATAGCAAGAAAATATAAAAATGGTTATTTATATAAAGGTAGTGAATATAAAATGTATCATTATGTATTTTCTAATTATGATATTACTTATGAAACTAATGAATGTTTAGTTAAAAGTATTATGACTACTCAAGAACCAGATAATTATGTTAAGACTAATTTATATGGTACAAGTTATAAAATAAATACGGATAATGGTTATATTTTAGAAATAATTAGTACTAATAATTTAAATATTGAAAAGGATAATGATTATATTATTATCAATGATGATAAATTATATTTAGATTTGAATAAAGATATTACGGATGCTGAAGCTTTAGTAGTAGCTAAAGATAAGTTAATAATTATTAATGGTTCTTATTTCAATTATAACAATAGTTCTATATTGAAAAAAGATATTAAATCTAATTATATAGTAGAGGTTAACAATGAATTATTTAAATGATAATTATCAAGAAGCAATTAAAAGTAATAAAAAATATCAAGATATGATTTTAAATATGCAAAAAGAAGTAGATTCTTTTATGCAAAATTTTAAAGATGATCCAAGTATTAATTCAGAATGGGGACATTATTATTTTTGTAATAATGATGGCGGAAGACTTATTTTTGATTTAAATAAACCACATGATCATGTTTGTGAAGTATGTCATAAAAATTTTAAAAGTGAAATATATGATGGTGTTTGGGTTTATTTTTACCGTAATACGGCCATTTTAACAGCTTGGAAGGCGGCAGCTATTTATAAAGCTTTAAATGAACAAAAATATTTAGATATTGTTAAAGAAATAATTGGCTATTACGCAACAAACTATACTAAATTTAGGATTCATAATAAAGAAAGAGAAGTATTCGATAGTTATGATGAAATGAAATGGGGTTGTGGTAGAATTTTACCACAAGGTCTTAATGAATCAATAATAGCTATTAGAATGATTAGTGCTTTAGAAATAGTTAAATCTGATTTAGATAAAGATTTTTTAGACATGATTTACCAAAAGATGTTTAAAGAAATGTATCTTTTGTTAAAACCACAAGTAAATCAAATTCATAATATTAGATGTTGGAACAATTCAGCAATTGGTGTAATCGGATTATTTTTTGACGATAAAGAAATGATAGATTTTGCTTTTAATGGTCCTTACAATATTAGAAGACAATTAAGAGAAGGCGTAACTAAAGATAACTTTTGGTATGAAGGCTCAATTCACTATAATTTCTTTACCTTAGAAGGTGTAAGTAATTTAGCTTTATTTAGTTCTATATACAATTATGAATTTGGTTCAGAAATAAGAATATTACATAATATGTTTGTAGAAGCATATCATTATGCTTTTAGTAATGGTTACTTCCCAAATCCTAATGATGGTTGGCCAAGTATAAATTTAAAGACTTATGAATATATTTATCAAGTGGCTTTAAAAATATTTGGTGAAGATGATGTAGTAGGTCAAATTACTAAAAATATTTTAGCTAATAAAGCCCCAAGAACAACGTTACCATTATCTAAACCATATTATTATAATAATGAGATATCTTTTGAAAGATTATTATTAAATACGGATATTGACTTTGCTAATTATAAAGAAGTAAAACAATTAACTAAAAATTACCCAAATAGTCAATTTGGAATGTTAAGAAATGATAATTTTAATGTCTTTATGAAATATGGTCTAAATGGACCTAGTCATGCTCACCCTGATATTATGAATATTGAAATTATGTATAAAGACAAATTGATTTCGCGTGATATGTCAAATCCTGGTTATCAATCTAAACTTTATAAAGAATGGTTTAAGAAGACAGTTAGCCATAATACAGTAGTATGTAATGGGGAAAATCAAACTAAGACTAGTCCTGGTAAGTGTCTAGTTTATGATAGTAATCATTTAGCAGCTGAAGCATTAGATGTTTATAATGGTATTAATTATAAACGTGAGATTGAACTTTTACCTAATGGAATAATTGACAAATTTAATATTGAAGGTAATAACAAGTTCACAGCTGATTATTTACTACATTTAGAAAATGATATAACAATTAGTGATTTAAATTTAGAGGATGCAAGTTTAAATTATAAGCAAAATGGTTATGAACATATTTTAGATGTTAAAAAAGTTATAACTAACAAAGATGAATTAGATATTGTTCTAAGTCAAGGTAGTTATAAATATAATTTAAATATTTCCTTAAAGGGTAAAGAATTATACATCTTAAAAACTATGGATAATCCTGTCAATAAGACAAGAACTTCAATACTTATAAGAAGTTATAATCAAAAGGCAGAATATCAAATAAAATTGGAGGTCATGTAAATGCAAAATTATTTCTTTAACAAAGATATTGAAGCAAAGGAGGTTGACCCGGGAGTTACTAGAAAGGTTTTAGCTCACAATGAAAATTTGATGGTTTGCGAATTACATTTTAAAAAAGGTGCAGTAGGTAATTTACATCAACATTTTCATGAACAATGTACTTATATAATAAGTGGTAAATTTGAATTTAATATTAATGGTGTTAAAAAAATATTAGGTGCAGGTGATTCTACTTATAAAGAACCAAATGTTATTCACGGGGCAGTTTGTCTTGAAGAAGGTTCATTAATTGACATCTTTACACCAGAAAGAAAAGATTTCTTAAAATAGGAGGAAAAAGAAAATGGATAAAATTTGTTTAATCACAGGTGCTACAGGTGGTATTGGTTTAGCTACAGCTAAAACACTTGGTAAAGCAGGTTATTTTGTTATTATTAATGGTATTGATGAAGAACAAGCAAAGCAAGCAAAAGCTGAATTAGAAAAGGAAAATATCAAATATGATTACTATCATTTTGATGTAACTAATGAGAATGAAGTAAACGAAAATATGGCTAAAATAAGCCAAAAATATGATCATTTAGATGTTCTTGTTAATAATGCTGGTGGTCTTGGTGGTCGTTCAAGCTTTGAAGATATGCCAACTGATTTTTATAGAAGAGTATTAGCTTTAAATTTAGATAGTGTATTCTATGTAACTAGAGCAGCTATACCTCTATTAAAGAAAGGACATAATCAATCAATAATCAACTTCTCATCTAACGCAGGTTGGAATGCTGGTGGTGCAGGAGCTGGTGTATATGCAACAGCTAAAGGAGCTATCATTACTTTAACTAGAGCTTTAGCAAAAGAATTAGTTAAATATAACATTAGAGTAAATGGTGTGGCTCCTGGTACTATTGACACTCCGTTCCATCAACAAACTAAGATTAATAATCCTGCATTATTTGAATCATTTAAGAACAATATTTTAATGAAGAGATTAGGTCAAGCTAGTGAAGTAGCAAGTGTTATTGAATTCTTAGTTAGTGAAAAAGCCTCATTTATTGATGGTGAAATCATTCAAGTAAATGGTGGACAGGATTTCTTATAATATGGATTATTTTAAAGAGATTATTAAAACTGATCCCGTCAATCATTATTTTGTCTTAACATTAGATAGATTGATAAAATTAAAGAAGAATATCAAGAATAATGAGATTAATTTATTAGTTGAAAAGTTAAGCTATTTAAAACATAAACCATATTTTACAGTTGTTGATAAAGATATTAAAGATTGTTATGGCATTAACAAACATAATTATATCTCTCTAGCAACTTATTATTGGCCAAATTCTGAAACACCAAATGGTTTACCATATATTCAAAAAGATGGATATGCTAACCCAGAAGGGGATAAGTATGATAAAGATAGATTAAGAGAAACTAGTTTTATTACTTACTATGAATTATTACTTTATTATTTAACGGAAAATAGAGAATATTATTATGATGTTAAAAGAAGACTTACTATGTTTTTCTTAAAAAAAGATACTAAAATGTTTCCTAATATGAATCATGCTCAAATGATTAGAGGTATTAATTCAGGTAGAGGAATAGGTATAATTGATTTTTCAGCTAACATGACATATACATTAATATTATTAAAGTCATTATACGAGCTTAATTTAATAGAAAAAGATTTTTATGCTGAAATGTTAGGTTGGTTAAGAAAATTTTTAGATTGGTTAAGATACTCTGATATTGCTTTACAAGAAAGGGATGCAAGTAATAATCATGGTACTATGTATGATTTTTTGTTATTAGTTTTATATGATATTTTTAAAAATAATAAAGAAATTAAGTCGTTAGTTTATTTCTTTATTAATGAAAGACTAATAAAACAAATAGCTCTTGATGGTTCATTGCCTAAAGAACTAGCAAGAACTAAATCAAAATCATATTCATTAATGGGCCTTAAAGGGATGTATGATATAGCTACAATCGTTAAAAGTTATGGTTATGATTTATATAATTTAGATTGGTATTATAAGGAAGTTAAAGTAAATATAAAAGATGGTATTAAATATATTGTTGATAATTTAATTATTAATGATAATTGGCAAGGTGAACAAGTTACTTATTTTGATAATGCAACACTTTTACCAACTTTATATGAAGCTTATTCTTTAGATTTGGTTAAAGATACTAATATAGTAAAAAAATATGAATATATTGATGATTTATTAAAAATTATTTTTACAAATTTATTATAAAAAGTTAAAATTTGAGTTTCCTTTTAAAAAAGATAAAATTCGTGTAATAACAGCGTTTTTTACTATAAAATGTTATGAAAAAAACATCAAAATAATGGTTTTTATAATAAAAAGTTGACAAATCTATGGGGGGGGGTTATAATACTAATTAGAGACAATATTAGTTTTGTTTTCTAGTGAGGGGAATGAGAAAATATGAATAGAACAATCATGAGAGCCTTTGAAGCTTTAGATTTAATATCTACGGCTGATTATGGTCTCACTTTAAAAGAAATAACAGATAAATTAGACATTCCTAAAAGTAGTGCATTTAATATAATCCAAACCCTAGTTTCGCTTAATTTAGTTAGTGAGTCTCAATATAACCATAAGAAATATGTTTTAGGTTCAGGAACATACACTTTAGGGATGAAATATATTGAACATTTAAACTTTGTTGATGTATGTAAGATGTTTTTACCACCACTAGCTGATGAATTGCATCGCAATGCCTTTGTTGGGATTTTAGATAAAAATAAAGTCCTTTATGTGTTTAAACATGTAGGTACAGGGGCTAAATTAGCTACTTGTGATGTTGGGACAAGGCAAGAATTGTATTATACAGGTTTAGGTAAGATTTTATTAGCTTATTTGCCAACAGATAAAGCTAAACAAATTATATCTGAAATAAATTTTATTCCTAAAACATCTAATACAATAACTAATGTTGAAGATTTGTATAAAGAACTAGAATTGACACGAAAAAGAGGTTATGCAATAGATAATAGGGAAGTAGAAAACCATATGTTATGTTTTGCTGCTCCAGTCTTTAACTATAATGGTGAATGTATTGCTGCTATTTCTATTTCTGATATGTATTCAAAAGATGATAACTATGATTATTTAGGAAATAGAATCAAAGAAGTAGGTTATTTGATTTCTGAAAAGTTAGGTTATAGAAAAAATAATTAGATTAAATGAGATTATATCATTGCAAGTTATTAAAAAAATGATATAATCTTATTTGCTTTGGTCCATTGGTGGAATGGTTAACACGTCTCCCTCTCAAGGAGAAGATTACCAGTTCGATGCTGGTATGGACTACCAATAAAAGAAATTCTGTCTAACATATTTGTTAGGCATTTTTTTAATCTAAATTAATTTAGTAATGTTTAGATTGTTACTAAATCTATTTTATGACATTTGATATAATTTAAATAGGATGGTGCGGCTCATAAATCTAAAAAAAGAAATTGTAGCTTTAGAAACATTATTAAATTTAACTCAGTCTGAATTAGCAAAAAAACTTGATGTTTCATTTGAAACTATTAATAGATGGATATCCGAAAAACATGATGTTGAAGATTATAATATAGAAAAAATTTACTCATTTGCTTTTAAAAATAAAGTTTTTTTAAATAGAATTTTTGAACAAGTTATTGATTTGAAAAGAAAATTGTATGGTGATGTCTAAAAAATACCCACTGTGTGTCTACTTTTAGTATAGCAGTACAACACCATACATAGGGGGTACACCCTATAGACTGGGTGGTTTTTTTAATATTAGAATGATATTTTAACAAAAAAAGTTTATAAAGTATCGAAATTAAAATAGTTTTATGATAAACTATTTAGGTAATTTATAATATGTTAAGAAAGGTTTGGGGAATTAAAATGAGTGTAGTAAATATACATTATGGTGATATAACAAAGTTGTGTGTAGATGCTATTGTTAATGCTGCTAATAACAGTTTACTTGGGGGAGGTGGAGTTGATGGAGCAATTCATAGGGCAGCAGGGGAAGAATTATTAAAGGAATGTATGACTTTAAATGGTTGTAAAACCGGAGAAGCGAAGATTACTAAAGGCTATAAATTAAAAGCAAAATATGTTATACATACTGTTGGCCCAATCTATCATGCACTTACAAGTGATGCTAAAGATTTAGCAAATTGTTATAAAAATTCACTTAAATTAGCTATTGAAAATGATATACATTCAATTGCTTTTCCTGCTATATCTACTGGTATATATGGTTATCCTTTAAAAGAGGCTACAACGATTGCAATTAAAACTGTAAAAGATTTTTTGGATTCTCATCAAGATTATGGAATCAAAGTAATATTTTGTTGTTTTGATGAATATACTTATGATACTTATTTAGAAATTTCAAAGTCATTTGATTTAAATTTAATTGATTATTAAATGATATGTTAATTATCTAAAATGGATATAATTATTTAGTGATTGCTATGTATTTAGAAATATTTTATAAATTTATGAGGACTATAAACATAAATGCATTTAATTTTATCAATCCAGAGGTTAGAATCTACTTCTAAACTGGGTTGTTGAGGTAAGAAAAAAGACTCTTAATTTTTAGAGTCTTCAATACCAAAAGAAGTATTAAATAATAGATCTTCATCTTTTTTAGAAAGATATAAATTACCAAACTTGGCGAGGCTAAGCTTTTCTTTTATTTGTTCAAATGTTATACTATTAGTAGAATCATTTATATAATATTTCATCATAGTTTTTAGTTATATAGTATTGTCTTATGAATTCAATTAATTGATTTACTGATATTTTATCGTCACATATTTTAAGTTCTAGTAGTCTAAGTAATGTTAAAGAAAAATAACAGATTAAGAAATGACCTTTAATTGCTTCTTCAGAAGATAGAAAAACTAGTCTAGCTTTTTGCCATCTATCAATAGCTTCAAAGTTAATGTATTTACTAGAAACACCAATCTCATCTTTAATAGCCGCTCTATAACATATTACTTTTTAGCTTTTTTAACTTCTTTATATATCTCGTTTTTTGTTTTCTAACTAAAGAAGGATTATAAGAATTGATAAATTTTTGCCCACATACATTTCGTATTTTCTTCGTATAAATTCAATAGTGACAATATTTTTAAAATTCTTTCATAATCAACGTTAACGTGGTATTTTTAGGTAGCTATAGGTTTTAGAACTAAAATATAATCATAAGATATTAAAATAAGTGTTGAGTAAACCATTAAAACTTGTTTAATTGAATTTACATTTTTTAAAATGGAAATATTAAATTAGCTTGAGAAATCAGGGTTTTTAGCTTGTTTGTTAAATTGCATTATTATAGATGTTAACGAGAAAACTTGACGTATATAGCAAGTAATAAGTATAATGAAGTTAGGGAGGATATATAACGTACGATTATACTTTAGTATTCACCATAAATATGTTAAAGAGATTTTAATGGATAATATGAATATAGGATTAAAGTATCTAATAAAGATATTATTAAAATTATAATATATGAAACATTTCCAACTAAAAAAGTAATTGGGAAAGTTGAAGTAACTGAGATTATTGAAGAAAAACCAAAAAGATTATGGGAACTAACCTATAAAGATGGGGATATTAGTAGACAGGGTTTTGATGAATATTTTAAAAATAGAGCTTTAGCTTATGCTTATAAATTAGGTAGAATAACAGTTTATGACAAGCCTTTAAATATTCAAGTATTTGGATTTAAGGCTGCCCCACAAAATTATTATGTAAGATAAGGAGGATATTATGTACTGTAAGAATTGTGGTCATGAGTTACAGGATAACTCGGAGTTTTGTGTATATTGTGGAGCTAGACAAGGATCTAATAATGTCAATGGTAAAGATAGTTCAGCATTAGGTCTTTTATCTATTATTTTTGCTTTTGTACAGCCAATGGTAGGGCTTATTTTAGGTATTGTTGGGGTTTTACAAGGTAAGAGTTCTAAAAGTAAAAAAACGGCTATAGTAGGACTTATTTTATCCTTTATTATGCTCTTTGTTTATTTGATATTAATCTTTGTTTTCTTAGATCGGACGTTAGAGAAAATATATGAGTTGATTGATAGTGAAACTTATTTAATATTCTTATTGGGTAAATAAAGATGGAAACTGATTATGCTTTATTAAAAAAGTGGTTATGTGAATTTGAGAAATTAAGTCAAATGAAACAAGTAGATGTATTTTTTGAATTGGCTAGAATTATGCCAAGGTGGGTTTTTGAAGAATTATATAATAGTTATAGGGTTCAAGTTGGTGATAAGTTAAGATTCAAAGATTTGGTTGATAATTATGGTTATACGTATATTTATGTTTTAGATACTAATTATCAGGGATTTGGTAATCATTATGATATTGATTTAGTGGATTGTTCTTCTAATTGGTATAAAGATATTAAAGACACTATAGTTGAAATTGTTGAGATTGGTAAATATAAAGGTCAATATGATGAATTAAAAGTGAAAATTATTGATTATTATAATGAGTTTGCATTTAAAAAGTGATAAAATAATTATGTATTTTTAAGAAAGGAAGATGTTTATGAAAAAAATACTATTAGGATTAGCTAGTTTAGTTTGTGTTTTAAGTCTAGCTAGTTGCAATGATGGGAATGATAAAACCCATAAATTTACTTACACTAATGAAAATGGTGAAGAGGTAGAAGTTGAAATTGCTAAAACGGAAGATGAAGAAGAAATAAAAGATATTATTGGTTATTTAAATAGTAAAGCTTCATCTAGTGAAATTAAGAATGCTTCAGTTAGTTTAAATGCTGATATGAAGGCTAATGGGACTGGGGAAAATCAAACTATGAATGCAACCCTAGAAGCAAGTCTTAATGTTATTTCTGAAAAAGGTATAAGTGCTAGTGGTAATATCGATTTTACACTTACTGATGGTGCGGATTCTATTACTTATGATATGGGGGCTAACTTATATTATTCTATTGTAAGTGCTGATTATTTATATTTTGATTATTATATGAATGGAACTGATTTAACAGAAAATTTATCAGGTAAATATAAAATTAGTACAGCAAATTTATTATTAATCATTGGTCAAATAATAAATAGTGGTAGTGTATCAACCCCAGTTATTCCTACTGCTGTTAGTTTACCTACTGAAACTCCAAATATTTCTGATATTTATGATATGTTAGATCTTTATTTACCTAATTCTAAACTTGCTATTAGTGCAGTAACTGATAATAGTTTAACGATGACTTTTGATGTAGCTATTAAAGATATTGCTAATTTAAGTGGTAATACTACTTATACTGGTAGTGATGTAATTAGTGTAAATGCTGAATTTGCATTAGATACAGCTTTACCTTTAGGTATTGATTTAAATGTTGATATGATGACTTTATTACCGGCTGTAGATAGTACAATTGATTTACCTCAAACCATGAAAGATTGCACAATTAGTATAAATATGGATTTTAATTATGGTGAAACTATAACTATTGATTCAGTTCCGGCTGGTGAAGAAGGAAATTATGTAGAAATTAACCCAAGTGATATTTTACCTGAGACTGATGGAAATATTGGAACTATACAAGATTGAGGAGTTTTAGCTCCTCTTTTTTATAATGATATATTGTATATATTTTGAAAATTCAGTAAAATATTAAACAATTGGAGGGTGAGATTATGGCAGAAAAAAGAATATGTCCCAAATGTGGTAGAGAAAATGATCCGGAAAATAAGTTTTGTGTATATTGTGGGGCGGATTTAGTTGTTAATAATTTTGCAGGTAGTAGTATGACGGCTAACTCTGATGAAATTAAGAGGACTATTGATGGACAAATTATATGTCCTAAGTGTGGTAATCCTAATGACCCTGATATGAATTATTGTTCTGTTTGTGGGTCTAATCTTAAACAAAATGACATTGTAGAAGCTGTTAAGTGCCCACATTGTGGCCAAATAAATGAAAAAGACAGTGTTTTTTGTACTAACTGCGGGAAACGGATTAAGGTTGGTCCGGTTGAATCTGGCTCAGCTATTAAATGCCCACTTTGTGGTTCAACCCAAATTGATTTTGAAGTTAAACAAGGTAATGGTTATAATGTTGTCTTAGGGGTTGTTTGTGGTATCTTGTGTTTCCCAATTGGTTTTTTAGCCGGATTAATTGGAACTAATAAAAATAAGAAATATATTCGTCATTGCCGTAATTGTGGTCATGACTTCTAAACCTTTAACAGAAAAACAATTTATAAGATGGAAGAAGATGATGGAAATCTTTTCTCTCATCTTTGGTTGTCATCAAATTAAAGAACGTTCTTTTATTATTAGAAATAGGCAAATGCCTTTATGTGCGCGATGTACTGGCTTTTATAGTAGTTTACTTATTCTAAGTCCCATATTGTGTGTCTTTTTACCAGAAAATATTCATTTAAGTATTATTTTAACTTTACCCCTTATAATTGACGGGGAAACACAATTTATGGGTTTTAGAGAATCTAATAATATTTTAAGATTAATAACAGGACTCCTTGCTGGTTATGGTGTTATGAGCTTATTATTTTTAGTAGTAGAACATACAATTAGTTTATTTCCTCAAGTTTAGCTTGAGGTTTTTTATATAAAAAAAGAAGAGTCTTGTCATTTTCTAAAAAGTATAACAAACTCTTCTTTTCTCGTCGTCAATTTACCATTTAACCTACTAATATCATATTCCTTTTTAAAGACTCATTTAATGTTCCTTTAAATAGTTTCTAGTTGACTGACTTATTTATTTACAATAAGTAAGTTTTCTTACTTAGTGTATCCCTCTTTGCAACTATATACTAGCATATAATGAAAGCGCTGTCAATAGCTTTATTAAACAAATTTGAAAAACTTATATTATATCAATATATTGACATAACTTGTTTTATAGCATATTATTAGCGTAAGAAAAGAGGTTTATTAACGATGGAAGAAACAAAAAGAGATAAATTTAAGAGATTATGTGAAAGCAGAATGACAAATACTTTAAAACAAATTGAATTATTAGGCAACTTATCTAATACCAATGCTTATGAGTATAATGATGAAGATATTGACAAAATGATAAAAACATTAAGAAAAGCCATATCAGAATTACAACAAACATTTAAAGAAGAAAGTAAAAAGAAATTTAAATTAGATTAAGATGAAAAGAGAATTAGAATTAGTTGAATTGACTAATATGTGTATGATTGTTGATAAGAAAACAAATAAAATATTAAGTCAATACAGGCTAAAAAAGGATTGGCCAGGTTTAACACTGCCAGGTGGACATGTAGAAAATGGTGAATCTATTGTTAAGTCAGTAATTAGAGAAGTAAAAGAAGAAACTAACTTAGAAGTTAAAAACTTGATACCTTGTGGTGTAGTTAGTTGGTATGATGTAACAAAGAATCAACGTTGTTTAATCTTTTTGTATAAAACTTATGATTTTAGTGGTACCTTAAAACAAAGTGATGAAGGTATCAATAAATGGTTAAGTATAGAAGAAATAAAAAATGGTGATATGGCACCGGATTTTAAAGAAATTTTAAGCGTTTTTTTACACGTTGAAGGTAGGACAGAGTATTTTTGTAAGGATCCTAAAAAGAAGGAGATTATGTTTTATTAGGAGTTGAATATGGAAGAATTAAAACCAAAATATAATTTGCTGACAGCCATTTGTTTGGTTGTTGGGATAGTTGTTGGTACTGGTATATTTTTTAAAGCTAGTGGTGTTTTGGCGGAAGTTAATGGGAATCTTACTTTAGCGACTTTAGCTTGGATTATTGGTGGTTTTGTAATGCTTATTTCAAGTTTTAATTTTGCTAATTTCTCTTTAAAATATGGCAATATTAATAGTATGCCCGATTTTGCTCGCGTCACGGTATCTAATAATTATGGATTTTTAGTTGGTGTATTTGTTAAGTATATTTATTTTCCAGCTATGACAGCAACTATATCTTTTGTGGTGGGGATGTATTTTTGTGAGGCTTGTGGCTTAACAGGTGGGAGCTTCCCATTTAATTTTTATGTATTTTTATTTGCTTTTATTTTTTTATTTTTATTAAGTTTAACGAGTTTACTTGCTCCTTATATTGCTTCTAAAATTCAAGTATCAACAACAGTTATTAAATTAATTCCTTTATTATTAATGGGGATTGGTGGTTTAATTATTGGGCTAGTTAGAGGTACTTTAACAGAAAACTTTAGTTATACTACCCCAACTAACACAGGAAAAGGATTTTTGGCCGCTATTTGTGTAACTTGTTTTTCTTATGAAGGTTGGATATGTGCGACAAATATCGGGGCTGAGATTAAAAATAGAAAAAAGAATTTACCAATTGCTTTATTAATTGGGACAACTATTGTTATGATTATTTATATTTTATATAATTTAGGCATTAGTGGGGCTATAGGCACGGAAGAATTATTAGGTTTATCTTCAGATAGTGAAAGAGTTAAGGTGGCTTTTGCTAATTTATTTGGTAATACCTTTAGTCAAATCTTAATCTTTGTAGTTGTAATATCAGCTATTGGTACATTAAATGGAATTGTTATGGCTAATTCTAGGGCTGCTTATGCTTTAGCTATTAATAGACATGGGATTTTTCAAGATAAAATGACTACATTAACTAAAAAAACTAATGTACCGCTTATTTCATCTATTATGGGATTTATTTTAGCTGTTTTATGGTTAGCTTATTATTATTTAAGTCAAACTAATTCTTTATCTAATGGTATAGGTTTTCCTTTTGACTCAAGTGAATTACCTATTATTACAGCCTATACTTTATATATACCGATGTATATTAGTTTTATGATTAAGAATAAAGATTTAAATATTTTTAAACGTTTTGTTTTACCTATTTTAGGAATAATAGCGGCTTTAGTTATGATAGTGGCTTCTATTTATCGTCATCAAATTAATGTTTTATATTATTTAATATTCTTTACCTTTGTCATTGGCTTAGCATATTTAGTTGTTTATTTAGCTAAAAGAAGAAGAGAAAAGGCTGTTAAAAAAAATATTAAATGAGGAGTCAACTATAATTAAATCAAGTTAAAAGTGACAATTTTTAAAAAATGTTGATTTCAATAATTTTAGGCAACACAAAAAGGGCCTTGCACCCTTAAAATGTTTTAACTAATTTAGTTGATACTATAAAATGTAAATTTTATGGTAGTCCTTTAATGTATATTATTTAGATCTTTGAAATTTTTATATGGTTAGTTTTGTGGAACAACATAGTCCTTATCGTTCTTTAGGACAGAATATATTACCCTTACTAATTTCTTTTGAATATGCCCCATAATAGTTAAAAATGGTTTGCCTTCATTTTTCTTTTTGGTGTAGTATTCATTAAACTGTTTATCACATTGCCAAATAATTTTAGCTACTTGAAATAAGGTATGCCTTAAATATCTAGAACCCTTTTTAGATATATGCAGTCCACTTGATTTATATTTACCAGATTCATATACAATCAAATCAAGACCTGCATATGATATAATTGAATCGGGGCTCTTAAAACGAGAGATGTCACCTATTTCACCTAGAATAGTGGCAGCTGTAATATATGAAATACCAGGTATAGAAAGAAGTTTAATGTTTGATTCTTTAATGGTTTTCTTGATTAAATTATCATAGTCAGCTATTTGATTATTAAGTGCATTAATATTTTCAATGGCGTGTTTTAATTCAAGTTCATAAGCTTCATTTGACGAACCAATGGTATTTTTAGCAGCTTCCTTAATTTGTTCAGCAGTAATTTGACATTTACCATGAATCAAAGATTTTAAGGTATCTGTATGAGCTTTAGCTATCTTATCGGCAGATAAATATTTGGCTAAAATATTTAAAGATGATACAGAGCATAGATTTGAAAAAAGCTTAATATATTCAGGAAAAATAAGGGTTACTATACGGAAAACAGTTAATTTTTCTCGTGTCCTTCTTTCAACTAAAGAAAATCTATTTCTAGATAGTGACTTTAAAAGTTCATTATGGTAAGATTGTCTTGTATAGGGAATGAATACTAAATTAGTATCACTAACATACTTACAAAGGGCAATAGCGTCAATCTTATCCGTTTTTTGAGGGCGAACAGAATAACGCTTCTTGTCACTTTTGGTTAAAAGAGGGTTAATTACCATAATATCATAGTTTTTTTCTAAAAGGAAATTGACTAAGTTGATATGGAAAAAACCAGTAGATTCAAGACCTATACGAACAGTATAATCTTGATTAGCTCCACAAACATTTTGAATTGTTTCGTGGAGTTTTTTAAAACCTAGAGAATTATTAGCAATTCTTAAAGAATTTTTCTGAAATTGTTTGTGTGAATTATTCATGATCATAACATCATGTTTATCACTAGCCACATCAATTCCAACGAAGATCATTTGGTACCTCCAAAATAATATTAAATATTTAACGCTGGTACTATCTACAACCAATTCTCAATGTTAACTAGCACTTTATAACTAGACATTCAAAAATGAAGCTGTAACCAACCAATAACCATATAAAAGAAAAGACTGTAGCTGTAAACTCCTTGAACCAGAGAACATAAATGTTCCTGTATTGATTATTAGTTAACAGACTACAGCGTTATTAATAGTATATCATATTAAATTAATGATATAAAAGTTGTGTGTACTCATAACTATAAAAACAACTAAATGAAAGGAGTAAGTATAATTATTAAGTACATTTTAATTATACTAGTGATATTTTTGGATATTTTATATTTTTTTGGCAATATAATAACCTTATTAATTCCTATATTATTTGGTTGTTTTTCAGCTAAAAGACTTAATTTTATTCATGGCTTAATTGTTACTGTTTGTTGGTATATGTTAATATCTGGTATTTATTTCTTATGCATAAGAATGGCTAATATTGAAGTTATGTTTAATATTGGGAATTTCCTGGGTAATTACTGTGCTTATATTATTTATGTTTGGGGAAATATATGTAGTGGGCTAGCTACAATGGCTCGTGATATATCCGAACAATTAGCTAATTATTTTGATATTATTTGGTTAGTTGGTAGTATTGTTTTAATGATCATTTCTTCAATACTAGCCCATATTATTCGTAGTTTTACTCAAAAAATTTAGTAAAATGGTTAAAAATAGCCTAATTATATAGATTTTCTTCATTTTATATTGTATAATTATATCAACAAATATATATGAATTTTATTTTATAATTTCATATTATAATTTCATATATTTTTCACAAAATAATAAATTTTATTTATTAAAATCTAGGTATGTAGGAGGTACTGTTATGTTAAGTATTCAATTAGTAGGGGTTCCATCTGCTTGGTATGATGTATTAATTAGTTTCATAGTTTTCATAATACCATTATTATTTGGGGGCTTTGCTGCTAGAAGATTAAATTTCATTCATGGTGCTATCGTTGCTATGGTATGGTATTGCTTGATTGGTGCTGTATATTTAGTAACTATTGCTCATAATGATGTTAGTTGGATGCAAACTTTACAAGAATATATGGATAGATGGTTTAGTTTTGCTGCTTATGTTCCTGTATTCTATGTTCAAAGAGTTGTTTCTGCAGCTCCATTCCAAGAAGTTGAGTTTATAGCAAATAATTCTGAAGTATTATGTTATATTGCTTGCTTCTTAATCCCAATTATTGTTTGGATAATTTCAAGATTAATTTCTGGTTCTATTAGATATAGAAGAGGTTATTAATTAAAAGAAAAAAAGAGTAACTAGTTAAACAATTTACAGAGAGAGGCTAATGGTGAGATGTCTTAATTGTTGACTATGTGAAGTTCGTTTTTTCCAATGGTACTAATCATACCCGTTGTTGGCGTTAACAAATTGAGTGCTAGTAAAACTAGAATTAAGGTGGTACCACGGCTTTTCGTCCTTAGATTAAGTTCTAAGGGCTTTTTATTATGTAAAATATAAAGGAGATTATTATGATTGAAGAGTTAAAAATAAAATTACAAGAAATAAATAATTTAAATGACTTAAATCAATTAAAAGCTAATTATTTAGGTAAAAAAGGTTTAATTAGTGCGAAAATGGCTAATATGAAAAACCTTACTCCTGAGGAAAAGAAGAATTTAGGTCAAGAAGTTAATAGATTAAAACAAGAAGCAGAAGCTTTATTTAATGAGAAAGAAAAAGAAATTCATCAAGCTTTAGTTGTTGAACAATTAAAGAAAGAAACTATTGATGTAACTATGCCAGGTTATAAATTTAATTTAGGAACCATTCATCCATTAAATCAAACTATTATTGATTTAGAAAACTTATTTGTAGGTTTAGGTTATGAGATAGCTGAGGGTCCTGAAATTGAAACAGACGAATATTGTTTTGAAAAATTAAACTTACCAAAAGGTCATCCGGCTCGTGATATGCAAGATACTTTCTATATTAACCCAGAATTATTATTACGTAGTCAAACCTCTCCAGTTCAAGTAAGAACAATGTTAGCAAAAGAAGGTAAGCCAATTCAAATTATATGTCCAGGCAAAACTTACCGACGTGATGCCGATGATGCAACGCATTCTCATCAATTTATGCAATGTGAAGGTTTAGTTCTTGGTAAAAATATAACAATGGCTGATTTAAAAGGTGCTTTACTTGATATGGCTAAAAAGATTCTAGGTGATGATAGAAAGATTCGTTTAAGACCGTCTTACTTCCCATTTACTGAACCATCAGTTGAGGTTGATGTATCTTGTGTTAAATGTGGTGGTAAAGGTTGTTCAATGTGTAAAAACAGTGGTTGGATTGAAATCTTAGGGGCAGGGATGGTAAATCATCATGTTCTTGAAATGTGCGGTTATGATCCTAATGAAATTCAAGGGTTTGCTTTTGGGGTCGGCATTGAAAGAATTACCATGTTAAAATATGGTATTGAAGATATTAGAAATTTCTATTCTAATGATTTAAGATTTTTAAAACAATTCAAGGAGGCTAAATAATGAAAGTTTCATTAAATTGGTTAAAAGATTATCTTAACTTAGATAATATTAGTAATGAAGAATTATATAATATTATTACTTCCCATATTTGTGAAATTGAAACAATGAAACCATTATGCGAAGTTAGTAATTTAGTTGTTGGGGAAGTCTTAACTTGTGTTGATCACCCTGATAGTGATCATCTTCATGTTTGCGAAGTAAATTTAGGTGATAAGGTAAGTACTATAGTTTGTGGAGCTCCTAATGTAGCAGCTAAACAAAAAGTAATTGTGGCTTTACCAGGAGCTAAATTACCAGGCGGAACCATTAAAAGTAGTAAGGTAAGAGGTGTCTTATCTGATGGGATGATTTGTTCTTTATCTGAATTAGGAATCGAAGATCGTTTAGTTGATGAAAAATATAAAGCTGGTATTTATGTTTTACCAGAAGACGCAAAAGTTGGGTCTGATGTCATTAAATATTTAGGCTTAGATGACGTAGTTATTGATTTAGAATTAACAAGTAATAGATCAGATTTATTAAGCATTGAAGGTGTAGCTTATGATATAGCCGCTGCATTAGGTAGTGATATAAAGATTCCTCAATATATCGTTAAAGAAACAAGAATGTTAAATCCTTTAAAAGTTGAAATTGAAAGTGATTTATGTTATGAATATGGGGCTCGTTATATTAAAAATATAACAATTAAAGAATCACCAATGTGGCTTAAAATGCGTTTAATTGCTTCTGGGGTTAGACCAATTAACAATGTTGTTGATATTACTAACTATGTAATGTTAGCTTTAGGTGAGCCGATGCATGCCTATGATCATAATTTTGTTGGGGATCATATTGTTGTTAAAGAAGCTGGTGATATTAAAGAATTTGTAACTCTTGATGATATAAATAGAAAACTTGAACCTAATGATATATTAATCACCGATGGGACAAAGCCAATTGGTTTAGGTGGTATTATGGGTGGCTTAAACTCTGAAGTTTTACCAACTACAAGTGAAATAGTTTTAGAAGCTGCAATGTTTGACCCAATGGCCATTAGAAGAACATCAAGTCGTTTAGGTCTAAAGAGTGAAGCTTCAACTCGTTTTGAAAGAATAGCTTGTCAAGAAAGAATTAAGAAAGCCTTAGATATGGCAAGTCACTTAATTTGTGAACTAGCTGGTGGGGTTGTTGTTGGTAATATGGTTGATGTAGTAAGAATACCATATGAAAAGAAATATGTTGATGTAACTTTAGCTAAAGTTAATAATTTATTAGGTACTAGTTTAACTAATATTGAACTTGAAAAAATATTTACTAACTTACTTTATAGTTATGAAATTAAAGGTGATACTTATCATATTGAAATTCCAAGTCGAAGAATGGATTTAGAAAACTTCTATGCTGATATTTGTGAAGATGTAGCTAGAATGGTTGGTTATGATAAGATTCCTACGACAACCGCTTTAATTAATTCTTTAGGTCACTTAACTAAAGCTCAAGAATTAACTCGTAATATTAGAGAAGTTTTAGCTTTAAGTGGTTTAAATGAAACAGTAACTTATAGTTTAGTTAGTGAAGAAACCTTACATTTATATAACTTAGAAGAAGCTGAACCTATTAAACTTTTAATGCCTCTAACTAGTGATAGAGCTTATATGCGTTTAAGTTTATTAAATGGTATTATGGATGTCATTAAATATAATATGGCTAGACAAATGACAGATATAAGTATCTTTGAAATTGGTAAACGATATAGTATGCAAAAAGAAGAATTAATGTTAGCTGGTGGTTTAACTGGTAACTTCAGTAATAATTTATGGCAAGGTCAAAATATTAAGGTTGATTTCTATTTAGTTAAAGGTATCCTAGATAATTTAGCTAGTAAGTTAAATTTAGAATTTAGTTATTTACCTTATGAAAATATTAAAGAAACTTATCACCCGGGTCGTCAAGCTAAGATTTTAGTTGATAATGAAGAAGTAGGTTTCATTGCTGGCTTACACCCAGAATTTAGATTAAAAAATGATTTAAAAGATACTTATGTTTTTGAAATTAATTTAGATAAATTATATAAACATATTTCAAATATCAAATATGAAACTATTTCAAAATATCCTTCTATTGAGCGGGATTTAGCTATTGTTATCGATGAAAAAGTAAGCGCTGATGAAGTATTAAAAGTAGTTAAAATGGTAGCTAAGAAATATTTAGTATCTGTCAATGTCTTTGATTTATATAAAGATAAATCTTTAGGGGAAAATAAGAAGTCATTAGCGTTTAAGATGGTATTTATTGATAAAGATAAAACTCTTGATAGTAAAGATGTTGATAAAGTTATTAATTCTATCTTAAATAGATTAGATTATTATTTTAAAGCTGAGCTGAGATAAGATGTCTTATATTGAATTAAATCATATTAAAAAGTATTACGGAGAGAATGAAACCTTAGTTAAAGCTTTAGATGATATTAATTTTAAATTAAATAAAAAAGAATTTGTAGTAATATTAGGACCTAGTGGGGCGGGCAAATCAACTATCTTAAACATTTTAGGTGGGATGGATACCGCTACCTCTGGTACCTATTTAGTAGAAGACACAGATATTACGAAATTAAATAATCACGAGTTAACTAAATTTAGAAGAGAAAAGATTGGGTTTGTTTTCCAATTTTATAATTTGATGAATAACTTAACTGCCTACGAAAATGTTAGTTTAGCTACTAAAAAAATAAAGGACCATTTAGACCCAAGAGAAATACTTGAAAAAGTTGGGTTAGGAAAGAGACTAAACAACTTTCCTTCTAATTTATCAGGTGGGGAACAACAAAGAGTCAGTATCGCGCGCGCCTTAGTTAAGAAACCTCAAATCTTACTTTGTGATGAACCAACAGGGGCCTTAGATAGCAAGACTGGTCAAAATATTATTGCCTTACTTAAAGATTTAAGTAAGACAGAAGATAGTGCGGTTGTAGTAGTTACCCATAATGCTAATATTGCCTTAGTGGCTGACCGGGTAATTAAATTAAGTGATGGTAAAATTGTTTCAGATGAATATAATGAATCTCCTAAGGACGTTAAAGATATCGTATGGTAGAAAATATTTTATTTAAAAAAGATTTAAGAGAAATAAAAGAAAATTTGAAACAATATATTACAGTCATTATTATAGCTATATTAGCTGTTTCCTTATTTACAGGTATTTATGCTAACTATAAAGGTTTTTCTAATAAATTAACCGATATTTATACTAAAAGTAATATGTGTGATGGAATTATTTTAACTAAAGGAAATAATGATTCTTTTAAAGATGAATTAGATAATGCTAATATCTATTATGAAGAAAGAATATATTTAACAGCGGATGTTAATTCAACTAATGTCAATGTAATAACTTTTAATGATAATAGTTCTTTAAATAAACCTGCTTATATGAGTGTAGATAAATTAGATGCTAGTTTAGTGTTAGTTGATGAAGGCTTTTTAAAAAATTTAGAATTAGAGATAGGTGATACATTTATATTAAAATTACCTAATCTTGGCTTGCCTTTAGATATAAGTTTAGAATTTAAAATAGATGGAACTCTAACTCACCCAGAAGCTTTAGAAAATAGTGAATATTCTCCTAGTTTAATTTATTTAGGGGAAGAAGCATTAAAAACAAGTATTTTAAATTATGCTAAAGATAATAATTTAGATTTATTTATAACAGCTGATTTAATAGATAGCTATTTACCACAAATGTATAATGAATATCTCTTAAAAGGGGATAATACAAGCAGCGTAATCAATCTATTCAAGAATAAAGAAGATGTTTTATTTTCTTTAATGCGAGAAGATTTACCAACTAATGTTACGATAGAGGCTGATGTTATTCAAGCTAAACAATTACTATATATTTTCCCTATAATATTTTATTTGGTAGCTTTATTAATTATTTTGACTTCTATTTCTGAGTTGATTGATAAAGAACAAAAGAATATTGGGTTATTAAAAGCTTTAGGGTATTCTAATTTAGAAATATTATTACACTATACTAATATTTTTATTATATTGTGTTTAATAGGTGGTATTTGTGGTATTATAATTGGCCCTTTAATTATTCCTAATGTAATGAATCAAAAATATAATATTTTATATCAATTACCAAATATTAAAACTAGTTTTTTCCATCCGTTTTATTTAGTTAGTGTCTTATTACTTATTGTTATTGTGTATTTAGTAGCTATTTTCAGTTTAGCTAGTATTTTAAGAAAAGTTCCGGCTTCAAGTATTAGGGGAGATAATAGTTATCAAATGAAGGCAACTATTTTTGATAAATTAATGCCTAAAAAGGATAATTTTTTATCTTTAAGAATGGCATTTAGAAATATGAAAAGAAAAGTAAGTCGAACTTTTATGGTTTTGTTTGGGGTAATGGGTTGTAGTGCCCTCTTACTTTGTGGTTTTGGCATTGAAGATACTTTAGATAATAGTATTAATAAAGAGGTAAGTTTAATTCCTTTTGACATTCATTTATATTATGAGGATAATAGTAGTCATTTAGATGAATTAAGTAAAAATGATGAATTGTTATATATTGATGAATATGCTAAATTAGATGTTTCAATTTCAGCCAAAAATACAATTGATTCATATGTATATATTTTACCTGAAGAAAGCCATATTTTTGTTCCTGAATATGATGAAAATAGTTGTTTAATTACATCAAAAGTAGCTGATGAAATAGGGGCTAATATTGGTGATGAAATTAGTTTTATTTATGGAAATAATAGTTATAAAACTAAGATTACGAATATAATTGATATTAGTTTTTCTCAAGGTATTTATATATCTAGTGCTAGCGATATTTTAAATGCTTCACCAACAAATTGTTGGTTAAAAATAAAAGATATCAGTAAGGCTGATTCTATTTTAGAAGAATTATTAGAAATTGATGGTATTTATGATGGTATTACTTTAGCTAATTTAAGATTACAAGCTGAAGATAAGTTAGCTGCGGTTAGAATTATGACTAATACTATTAAAGTATTTGCAATATTATTAGCAATTGTTGTTTTATATAATTTGGCTTTATTGAATTTTAAAGAGAGAATGAAAGATATTGCCACTTTAAAAGTTTTAGGTTTTACTACTAAAGAAATAGCTAGTTCCTTTTTAATTGAAGTTTTACTTTTAACTTTGGTCGGTTCGGCTATTGGTTTAGCTTTAGGTTATCCGTTAATGTATGGTGTTTTAGCAATTAATGAGAATCCATTATTATCATATTTATATCATATTGATGTGAGTTCTTATTTAATAACTTTGTTAATTACAGCTGGATTTAGTATAATAATTAATTTAATTATGTCAACTTTTACAAGAAAAGTTAAAATGGTTGAATCTTTAAAGGCAGTTGATTAGGAGGACTAATGGAACATATTTATAATTTTACAGAAGAAAAGTTTAAAGAATATTTTACAAAAATTGGTGAAAAACCTTTTAGAGCTAAACAAATAATTCCGTGGTTATATAGACAAAAAGTTACATCTTTTAATGAAATGACGGATATCAAGAAAACATTGTGGCCTGTTTTAGAAAAAGATTTTAAATTTGATGAATTAGAATGCATTACTAAAAATGTCTCTAGTGATGGAACAGTTAAATTCTTATTTAAATTAAATGATGGCAATTTAATTGAATCTGTTTTAATGACCCAAGATTATGGTAATTCTTTATGCGTGACAAGTGAAGTTGGCTGCAATATGGCTTGTGCTTTTTGTGCATCAGGTTTAAAGAAAAAAGTTAGAAATTTAGAAACATATGAAATGGTTTTACAAGTTTTAACAGTTGAAAAATTATATAATGTTAAAATTAGTCATGTCGTAGTCATGGGAATTGGGGAACCTTTTGATAACTATGATAATGTATTAGATTTTTTGACAATTTTAAATCATCCTTTAGGCTTAGCTATCGGACAAAGACATTTAACAGTGTCAACTTGTGGGTTAGTCCCTAAAATCAAAGAATTTGCTGACTTCCCTTTACAAATCAATTTAGCTATTAGTTTACATGCTCCTAATAATAAATTAAGAGATTCTTTAATGCCTATTAATAAAGCTTATCCTATAGAAGAATTATTTGCTGCCCTAAATTATTATTATGAAAAAACAAATCGGCGAATTACGATAGAATATATTTTAATTAAAGAAGTAAATGATTCAGAAAAAGAAGCTTATGAATTAGCTAATTTACTTAGAGGTATGAATGTTTATGTCAATTTAATACCTTACAATGAGGTTCTAGAAAATCCATTTAGACGTTCTACAAAAGAAAGACAAAGAAAATTTTATGATATTTTGAAAAAACAAGGTATAGATGTAACTTTAAGAAAAGAACAAGGTAGTGACATTGCGGCAGCTTGTGGGCAACTTAGGAGTAAATATTTAGATGATAAAAGGTAGAGTTATAACCCATAATAGTGGGGCATATGAAGTAGTCTTAGAAGATAACACTAAAAAAATTGTAAGATGTGGGGGCAGGTTAAGAAATTATAGGGTTGATAAACAAGCTACTTTTCAAATTAAAACAAAACAGTTAGGTCAAAAAGTTGATACAACTAATGTTAAATTGAGTCCTAAAGTTGGAGACTATGTTTTAATTGAAGATGATATAATTGTTGAAATTGAACCCCGTTTCAATAGCCTTATAAGACCGGATGTTGCTAATATTGACCAGGTTTTACTAGTTTTTGCAGCTAAAGAACCAACCTTTAATTTTTATTTACTAGATTTATTTTTAGTTAATATTTTAAAACAAAATATTGAACCAGTGATAGTTATTAGCAAAATAGATAAATTAACGGAAGAAGAATTGTTTGATTTAAAATCTAAAATGTCTTATTATGAAAAAATAGGTTATAAAGTATTTTTCGTTAATAGTAAAAAAGATTATCCGACACAAATAGTTGAACTATTAAGCATTAAAACAACCATTGTAGCTGGTCAAACTGGGGCAGGAAAATCAACCTTAATTAATGCCTTAATTCCTGGTTTTAAATTAAAAACTGATGAAATATCTAAAGCTTTAGGACGCGGTAAACATACGACACGTATTACTAGTTTATATCATTTTAAAGATGGTTATTTAGGTGATACACCTGGTTTTTCTAAACTTGATTTACATGGAATTACTAAAGATAATCTTAAAGATTATTTTGTTGAATTTAAAAAATATCATTGTAAGTTTAGGAATTGTTTACATCTAGAAAACACTTTAGGCTGTGAAGTGGTAAATGAAGTAGGCAAAGATATTTTAGAATCTAGATATATTAATTATTTAAAAATGTTAAAAGAAATAGGTTAAAAAAATGAAATTAAGTTTATCAATTTTAGATTTTGATTTAAGTAATTTAAATAATGAGTTAGAACCATTATATGATAGTATTGATTATATTCATTTAGATGTAATGGATGGTGTGTTTGTTCCTAATATTTCTTTTGGTCCAGCATTAATAAAATCTTTAAGAAATAAAACAAAAGTAGTATTTGATACACATTTAATGATAACCGAGCCAATTAGATATATTGAAAAGTTTGTAAGTGCCGGTTCTGACATAATAACTATCCATCTCGAAGCTACTAAAGAAATAAGAAAAACACTTGAATTAATTAAATCACATAATATTTTAGCTGGAATAAGTATTAAACCAAATACTAATGTCGATGAAATATTACCTTATTTAGATTTAGTGGATTTAGTATTAGTTATGAGTGTTGAACCTGGCTTTGGTGGTCAAAAGTTTATGGAAAATAGTATTAAAAAACTAGAAGCTTTGCGAGAATTGCAATTAAAATATAATTTTAAAATATCTATTGATGGTGGTATTAATTTAGAAACAATTAAATTAATAAAAGATAAGACTGATATTTTTGTTGTTGGTAGTCAAGTTGCTAAAGCTGATGACAAAATTATGACTATAAAAAAACTAAAAGACGCGTAATAGCGCCTTTTTTTATAGTTTTTTGACTTTTATATTTTCTTTAAATTTGTCTTTTATAATCTGAATTAATTCTTTAGGAACATATTTAGAAATATCAGCATTAAATGTAACTAATTCTTTAACAGCTGAACTAGAAATGAATTGGTTTTTACTTGAAGGATATAATAAGATAGTTTCAATATTAGGATTTAAATCTCTATTAAATTGAAATAAATTAAATTCAGCTTCATAATCAGAAATATTTCTAAGACCTCTTGCTAATAATTTAATATTATTTTCTGCACAATAATTAACTACTAAACCATTATAAATATCAATTTTAACATTTTTTAAATCTTTAGTAGCAAGTTCAATCATTTCCTTTCTTTCATTTACAGTAAAAGTGTAGTGTTTGTTAATATTGTTAGATATTAAAATAACTACCTCACTAAAGTTTTTACTTAATCTTTTAATTATGTCTAAATGACCATTACTTAATGGATCAAAAGAACCAGGATAACAAATACGCATAAATAACCTCCTACATTAATAATATTAAACAAAATGAAATAAAATTAAGACCTGCGTGTAATAAATAACTCGCGAAAATATTGTTAGTTTTTATATAACAATAGCCAAAAGCAATCCCAGCTGTAAAATAAGGGAGCGTAATTATGATAAGTTCTATAAAACTATAATCATAACTAATAGTATGAAGTAAACCAAAACATAAACAACTTAAAACTAAGGCAAGAATTTTATTAGGAATTAAGGTGAAAAAACATTTTCTAAAAATTAATTCTTCAACTAAAGGGCCAATTAGGCAAATCGGGATAAACATAGATAAACCATAAAAACTAAAATTAATTAAAGATTCAATATTAGCTTGATTTTGACTTTCTAAACTACTACCTAACATTTGTTGCATTAATAAGGTTATGGCATTAACAATTATATTAATACCATAATAGATAGCAAAACTAATTAGTATCGTCTGCAAATAGTTATTAATATTATTTTTTAGTTTTATAAAATCATCTTTAATCAATCTACTTAATATTAATAATAGTATTAAAAAACAAAGAGTATAAATTATAATTTCATGACAAGTATTTAGTTGATTAACATAATTTTGACTATTTGTAGCAAAAAATGAAGAAATATTACTTAAATTTAACATAGTAACATAAAAGTCATAATGCATTAATGAAGTTGTAATTTTAGCCAGGTAATCAGGCAAAATAAACATCCAAATTATGTAAAATATTAAAGCTAACAAAGCTAAGACATATTTATTATGTAAATACTTCATAACTGTACTCCTCGTCAATAGAAATGTAAGAATTACATCTTCTTGAATAAACTTTTTTTATTATAACATATATTTAAAAAATATGATAGAATATTATAAAAGTGGTGATAGAATGTTAGAAATAGTAATAGCTAGTCATAATCCAAATAAAGTTAAAGAAATTAAAGAGATTTACCCGACTATTAATTTTAAGTCTTTAGCCGATTTAAATATTTATGATGAAGCAATTGAAGATGGTACTACGTTTAAAGAAAATGCCTACAAAAAAGCTTATTATATTGCTAGTAAATATAATGTAATTGCTTTAGCTGATGATTCGGGTTTATGTTGTCTTGGCCTTAACTTAGAACCAGGTGTCCATAGTGCACGTTATGCTAAAAATCATGATGATAATGCTAATAATTTAAAACTAGTAGAAAAGATAAAAAATATTAAAAATAAGAAAGCTTACTATGCTTGTGCTATATGTATATGTCTACCAAATGGCGTAGCTTATTATAAAGAGAAAAGATGTTATGGTAAAATAGTTTTAGAACCTAAAGGAAGTAATGGTTTTGGTTATGATCCGTATTTTTATTTAAAAAAATATAAGCGTACGATGGCAGAAATTACTTTAGTAGAAAAAAATAAAATATCTCATCGTGCTAAAGCTTTAAGAGGTTTAAGAAGAATATTTAGAAAGTTGAATAAAAAATATGACAATCAATGATATTTTAAAATTAGATTATAGTAAAGAAAATATTAAGCAAATAGATAAATTTTTAAATCATACGGATAAATTAACTTTTACATATCTAGAAGCCATTTGTCATAAATACAAATTATTATCTGAAATTAAATTAAATAATTCCTTAAGAGAAATCTATCAATATGTTTCTAACTTTAATACGATGACAGATGAAGAAGTAGTTTTAATTTGCGACACAATAATGTATTTAACCCTTAAAGCTAATAGGCTAGATGAATATGAAAAATATATGCTAATTAAAGCTGATAGAATAAAAATTAGGGACAATTACTCCATTTATTATGATAAATATAAATATTATTTGGCTTTAAAAAATTATAGTGAAGCAATCATCCAAATCAAAAATTATTTAGCTAATGATTTAAATACTGAAAAAAGATACAACGCTTTATTTGAATTATTAGAATTAAGTTTTAATTTAAAAAACACAGATTTATTTTTTGAAACTTATGATGAAATAAGTTTATTAAATAGTTATGATGACTATAATGAACAAGCTATTAATTATTTTGTTATAGAAATTAATAATTATTTAAATAATTATGACTTAGCCTATGAACTTGGTAAAAAATATTTAGCAAATAAAAATATAGATGATATCTATAAATTAAAAGTTAGTACTATAATTTTAAATATTTTAATAATAAAAAAAGAATATCGGCAAGCTGCCATTTTTGAAGCTGATTATACTAATTTGTGTATTAAAGAAAATGAAAATGCAGCCCTAGATTATGCTAAAACAGCATTAAAATTATATCAAAGTACTAATCATAAAATAAGTATAACTTATTATGAAGATAAAATAAAAGAAATAAATGAATATTTAAATAAAGAAAGAAAAAAGAAAAAAGAAATTTATATTATTCCAGAAGTAATAGAAGAAAAAGAAGATGATAGACCTACTATAGTAGCTATTAAACCAAAAGAAAAGAAAGAAATAGTTAAAGAATATTTAATAAGTGAAAATAATACAATCATAAATAATTTAATTAATATTATTTCTAAAAATCAAAGATTAAGAGATGTGTTAAGAGAAATAGGGATTGTTTTAGATAGATTTAATATTATTAAATTTAATCTAGTTTATAAGGTTAATAGTAGTTATTTCTTACATACTTATAAAAATCAAAAATTATATGATAGAACATATTTAGAATTACCAGAATCATTTATTAAATATGCTTATTTAAAAGGTGAAAGTTTATTTTTAGATGAAGAATTATTGAAAAATGAAAGAGATATTTTTACTAATGATTTATATAATAACAAATTTGTTGCCAGCTTTCCTTTAGAAAATAATTTAACTAAATTTGGTAGTATTGAATTTATAGCTGATAGTGATTTTTTAGCTATTGATAATAATTATGAATTATTATTAAATATTGTTAAATTAATAAGTTTAAGAATAAGTTTAGAAATTGATTATAAAAATAAAAAAGAAGAATTAGCTTTAGAACATTATGTGTGGCAAAATTTTTATTTTAGTACGAAAAAAATAATTAATGATTTAGTCTATTTAGATGGTAATGCTACTAGATTACTTAATTTAGATTCAGAAGTTTCTCTTACTACTTTTATGAGTTATATTGATTCTAATTACTTTAATAGTTATAAAGAAATATTAAATGAAGTTAAAAGTAGTTTTAAGAATAATATAAAAATCAGTTATTATTATAATAAAGATAATATAAAAAAATATTTAACAGAAATCTTTTATATTTATAAAATAGATGAAGATATTATTGTTTTTAGTATTATAAGTGATGATACTAATTTCATTAAAGAAAAAGAAGAAATAACTAATAAAAGTTTTATTAATGAAACTAGTGGCTTTAATAATTTAAATAAACTCATTTATGATATGAATCATAATAAAGAAAAACGTTATAGTTTAGCTGTTTTTGGAACTAATGATTTAAATAAATATTTAGATTTGTATGGCATGTTATTTTATAATTCTTTTATTAAAAGTTTATATAATAATACAAAAATATTTTTTAAAGATTATTACAATGTAAATTATTATCAAATTCATGATGAATATTTTGTCCTTATGATTTTTGATATTAAAGATAAAAGAAAAATAGAGACTCTTTTAAATAAATTTGTTAAATATTTAAATGGAGCATTTATTGATTTAAAATATAGTGTTCATCCTCTTTTTTCGGTAGGTATTTATAATCATATTAAAGAGGATAATAAAGATAATATGGAAATGATTAATTTTGCTTATAATGCTTATTTAGATAGCCTTGATAGTAATCAAATTTGTTATTATTCTTATAAGAATTATAAAAATAGATTTAAAGAAAAAGAAAAATTAATGTTACTGCAAGAACAAATCTTAAATAATCAAATAAAAATAGCTTATGTTGAATTAATTGATATTTTAAATAGTTGTATCTTTGGTTATGTTATAAAACTAACATTACCTAATTTAAATATTTATGAAGATGAAATATTAGAATTATTATATAAACATAATAAACTTAATTTATACCAAAAATATAAGTTAAGAGCTTTATGTCAAGATTTAAAAAGATTATATGATGAGGTAGGAGCCTATATTGAAGTTTTTGTTGAATTTGACTCGCGGGCTATTGATGAAAACTTTAGTGATTTTGTTTTAACTCAATTAAACTTTTTTAAACTACCAGCAAATGTTTTGACTTTAATTGTTCCTAGTTATAGTCCTAATTTAGATTTATTAATTAAAAATAATATAAAGATTATAACTAGAGATTTATTTGATATATTAAATCATAAACTTAATAATATTTATTTAGATTTAAATAAATTAAATATTAATTATTTAAAAGAAATAAATGAAGTAATTAATAGTTTAAATGCTAATATATATTTAGGTAATGTTGATAATAAAAATGAATTGATTGATATAAAAGAAGCTAATATTTCTTATATTTATGGTAAGGTTTATTCTAAAGCTTTTAATATTAATGAATTAGTAGAAGAATTAAAAGAAGATTAAGCTATTTAAAAATACTAGAAAAAACGTGTTACTTAACATGTTTTTTTAATTTACGGACTTAAAAAGAAATAACTTGATGGGTGTTAAATTACTTTCTACAACAAAAAAAGGGAATAATCCCTTATTCATCAGCCTCATTATAATTAGAATCAATATCTTTTTTCTTATGGATTTTATTCTTTTTTTCTTTTTCCTCTTGTTCTTGTTCTAACATAGCTTCATAATGATTAGTATAATATAAAATTCTTTTAGCAATCGTTATATAGGCATTAGAAATTAAACTTAATTCTAAAGCTAAATGATTTAGTCCTTTAACATCATTGTTAGAAATACTAGCTAATTTATCCTTACAAACATTTGAAGCTTTTTGATTAGCTTCCTTATATTTAACAACAAATTCATCAAAAACATCAGATTTATTACTATCTTTATAATTAGTATCAATGATTTGTTTAATTTCAGCTATACTTAATACTTGTTTTAAAGTTATAACTTCTTCAAGTAAAGCTAAATGTTCACGATTATATTTTTTAGCTAAAGGAGAAGGAATAACATTACCTTTAACATAGTTATTAACCATAGATGAGGTAATCATCTTGTCTAAAGATGAATAAGAAAATAAAGATAATTGACGATCAATTATAGTTATGATTTGATCCATATATAATTCAATATCAGGTAATTTAGAATACTCAATTAATTTAAAATTATCTAATTTATGTAACCAATTTTTTAAACTTTCATTTACATCAAACATCTTAACAAGCTCCTTTATTTTTTTATATTATAACATTAAATAATCAAAAACACAAATTTATTTAATAAAACTATTGACAATTATAATAACTTGATATAAACTAGTATTGAAAACTAGATAAAATATTATTGAATAATGGAGGCTTTAGAAATGAAAAAAAGTATAGCTTTATTTGGTGGTTATAGATTTATGGATTTAATGTTTAATGATGGTAAATTTGTTAACACTTATAATTATGTTCTTAATAAATTAAAACTTAATAATGAAGTTACTAATTATGCTAAATTAAATTATAGTTTAGATAAACAAATTAATTTAATTAAAAACATGACTAAAGTTAACAATTATAATGAAATATATTTATCTTTAGGTGAATATGAAAGTCAAATAGAACCTAGTAATTTATTGTTATTTATTAAAAATATTAAGGATATGTTAAATGATTTATTTGTTTATTTAAAAAATAACAAAATTAATACTTTTGTCGAATTATTACCAGAAGATAGTAAAGGTGTTTCTTTAATTAATAAAGTAGTTAGAAATTTATGTTTAAAATATAAAATTACAATTATTAATGATAATAAATATATTATTAAACAAACTGGTAAAAAAGTATTAGAATTTGCATCTTTATATATATAATAAAAAAAGCCTCCGGGCTTTTTTATATTATTTCTCTTTTATAATAACCTCTAGTATCTGTATTAGGGTTAAAACAATTAGGAGTATTAAAATTATTAAATTTTTTAATAGCTTTATTTAAAATGATTTTAGTTTCTTCCTTATTTTCAATAGTAAAATCTAATCTAAAGCGATTAATATAAGGATATAATTTATCAATTTCATCTATTAAATTAAGACTTTTACCATTTAAGATAGAAGTAATGCAATTATTATGAATTAAAGGGAAAGTAGAAGTGTCATCTTTCAAGCTAAATTGATGAGTTTTACATTCAGGACATTTACCTATATGTTTTATAGGACAATATTTTGTTGTCATTAGGGTCATATGTCCATAAATGATTAAATCAACATTAGGATAGAAATTATATTTATTTTTAAAATTAGTTATTAAATTTTTAATTTCATTAAAACTTAATTCTTGACTTAAGGTAACATTTTTAGCATATTTTAAGAAATAGGCTAAAGAAATATGGTTTAAGACATTAAATTCTTTGTTTAAAGTTAAGTCTTTACCTTTATTTAAATAAATACTACCATAATTAGAAATTAAAATATCATTATCATTCAATACTTTAGTTTCATTATAAGATAAATAATTATCTTTGTAATAAGCTTTAATATTTACTTCAAGACAAGCCTCATATTGTTCTTTAGTATGACAATAGGCTATTAATTCTTTATTGTTAGGAGTTTCTTTTAATTCTAATTTAGTATTTTTAATAGTTCTATTTGTTTTATAAGTATTATAAATATAGTTGATAATATTTCTTCTAAGTTCATTTATTTTGCTTATAGGTAAGAAGTAGTTAATTATATTATCATCAACTATTAAATCACTTAAATAAAAAGGAGTTTCATTTAATTTAGAAAGTTGTTTAAATAAATCTTGTTTGTTAAGTCCTAAGGTTTTAGCCATTTCTAAGTAGTTATTGAAGGTTAAATTATAATATTTGTCTAAATAGTTAATAGTTATTAAGATATCATTTTTATCAGTGTTAAAGTAAATAATTAAAGGTATTTTAGAAGTATCTTTATAAGTAATATTCCTATTTTTAATTATATATAAAGGATATGTTTGTTTTAAATTTAAATCTAATTTTAAATAACCTTCTTTTTCTAATGAATTAACTTTTTTATTATTTAAATTGAATAGTTCAGTAACATCAAAGTAATAATCTTTATCAGCTATGATTCTAATTCGATTATTGACCTCTAGTTTGTTTTTTAACTTTAATTTATATAAATTAGGTTTAAAATAAGTAATTTCACCGATATATTCTCCAACATTACCAGCTCTTAGAGAACTTACTATTTTGCCATTATCTTCATTCATTAAAAAACCAGGGGTATAATTACGATGGAAAATTTTATTTAAAACATCAGTTTCGTAATTAGGATTATCTATTTTTTCACGATAGGTATGGACTAGGGTTTTAACATAATCTATATCTTTCATCCTACCTTCAATCTTAAAAGAATCAACTTTTAGATTAACAAGTTCATTAATGTTTTTAAAAGAATTAAGATCTTTCATAGATAAATAATAACCTTTAGGCGCACAAGTTATATTATCTTTTAAAATAGTATATTCTCGTCTACAATTTTGGGCACAACGACCACGATTACCACTTCGTAAAGTTAATAGGGAAGAGAAGAAACAGTTGCCAGAATATGAGACACATAATGCTCCATGAATAAAAACTTCAATTGGCATTTTTGAATTTTCTTTAATGTTTTTAATTTCTTGTAGATTGGTTTCTCTAGCTAAAACAGTTCGTTTAGCTCCTAATTCTTCAAAAAATCTAATATCTGTTAAATCTTTAACTCCAACTTGGGTAGAGATGTGACATTCCATATCTTCTAAGTTATTTATGACATAGTTTATAACCGCAAAATCAGTTGTAATAACACCATGAACACCTAATTCATATATTTTATTTAAGTATTTAAAAACTGCATCTAGTTCATCATCTTTAATTAAAATATTACATGTTACATAGATTTTTTTATTTAAAACATTAGCATAATTGACTATTTTTTCAAGTTCATCTAAAGTTAAATTTTTAGCATAGGCTCGGGCTCCAAATTGTTCAGTAGCTAAATAAACAGCATCAGCACCACTATTTAGGGCCGCAACCGCTATATCATAGCTTCCGGCTGGAGCTAGTAATTCACATTTCATTTTATCACCGCGAGAATTTTATCATAAATTTAAAAAAAATACCATTAAAAAGGTATTAATAAATGAGGTATTAAAATGGAATTAGAAGTAGTATTAGAAAAGTATTTTGGTTACTCTAGTTTTAGAGAACCACAGAAAAAGATTATTGAAGAAATATTAAAAGGCAGAGATACATTAACTATTTTGCCAACTGGAGGTGGAAAATCAATAATTTATCAAGTTCCGGGTCTAATTTTAGAGGGTTTAGTTTTGGTTGTTTCACCACTTGTTTCTTTAATGCGGGATCAGGTAGAAAATTTGAAGAAAAATAAAATTAAGGCTTGTTTTATTAATAGTGAACAAGATGTTTATGAAAGAAGATATATTTTAAATAATTTAAGTAAATATAAATTTGTTTATGTTTCAGCTGAAAGATTAGAAAATGAAGAATTTTTAAGATATGTAAAAGAAGTTAGTTTATTAGTCGTTGATGAAGCTCATACGATTAAGTGGGGAGCTGATTTTAGAAAAAGTTTATATCATATAACTAATTTTGTAAATAAGCTTATTAAAAGACCAATTATAGCTTGTTTTACAGCAACTTTAAATAAACAAGAAGTGAAGTTAATAGTTAATAAAGCAGGACTAAATAATCCTTTTATTACAAGCTATTTACCAATTAAGAATAATTTAAGTTTTAAGGTATATAAAAGATATAAAAAACATACTCTTGATTTAATTTTAAAACAAAAGAAAAAAACAATAGTTTATACTTTAACTAGAAAAAAAGCTTTTGAATTATATAATATTTATAAAAAGTATTATGATTGTTATTATTATCATGGAGCATTATCTAGTGAAATTAAAAAGAAGAATTATTTAGGCTTTAAAAATAGTGATAAGGGAGTAATATTTGCGACTAACAGTTTTGGGATGGGAATAGACATAACAAATATTAGGAATATAGTTTTATATGATTTACCTATTAATATGTCGGATTTAATTCAACAAGCAGGTAGGGCTGGTCGAGATGGTTTAGCTAGTACATGTTATATTTTTATACAAAAAAGTAGTATTGAAACTTCATTAAGTTTTATTTATAACTCAAGTGAACAAAAAGAAAAGATTAAAGAATTAAATGCAGTAATTAAGTTTTGTTATACTAAAGATAAAGAAGTTTTTATAAAAAAATATTTTTCTCTAGAATAAAACTTTTTAATCATATATAATTAATCAGGTGATTAAATAGAATGAAAAAAACAATATCTTTAATATTAATTATGTTAGGTATGATTGTTGTAGGTTGCAAAGAAAAAGTAAATTATGATGAAATAGCTAGTCTTTTAATAAAAGAAGTTAGTATTCCTTTAGAAGTAAGTGATGATTTTGTTTTACCTGATAAAGTAAGTTATAATGATTATGAAACACCTTTAACTTGGATAAGTAAAAATGAAAGTATTTTAAAAATTAATGATTATGAGGTAGAAGTTATTAATCCTGAAGTCAATACAAAAGTTAAATTAGTTACTTATCTAAATTATGAGGGTGAAAAAAGGGAAAAAGAATTTGAAGTTCTTGTTACACCTAAAATAATAGATGCAAATGATATTTTAGATTTAATTGAGTTAAGTCAGGATACATATTATTTTGATTTTAATTTACAAACTGAGGTAAATATTGATAACGAAACTGTTAAATTGAGTTGGCAAAGTAGCAAACCTGATGTGTGTCAAATTGAAGATGATACTGCAATAATTAAACGTGGTAATATTGACGAAAGTGTTATTTTAACTTGTAGTTTTATTTATCTAGGGAACACCTATAAAAAACAGTTTACAATAAATATTCCAAGTAGTAGTTATGATATTGTAGATATAGAAGGAATTGTTGCTGCCCTTAATTTTAATACTTATATAGAAAATGATTTTAATTTAATAAAGGAATTTGAATATCTAGGTAATAAAGTTTTAATTAATTGGTATTCTAATGATGAAAGTATAGTCAAAATAGATGGGAATATGGCTTTAGTAAGCCCTAATCTTTATTCTAGTGAGGTTGTGATTGAGGCTGAAATTACATATCTTGGTAATAAAGCTAATTATGATTTTAAATGTATTGTTGTAGGAAGTACATATAGTTTTTATTTGGATGATGATATAGCATATGATCCTTATTTAAATGTAACAGTTGATTATGATGAGATTTATAATACTAATTTAGAGGTAGCTTTGTATTTAGTAGCTTTCAAAGATTTGCCTAGTAATTATGTAACTAAAAGTGAATTTGATAAAAGCGATTATACTACTGAAAATAAGTTAAGTGTTGGTGGTGATGTCTTCCAAAATAGGGAGGGGTTATTACCAAAGGATGATAGCTATTATGAATGTGATATATTATATGCTGGTGGTAGTAGAAATGCTTTAAGGCTAGTTTATTCATTAGATACTTTAAGTGTTTATTATACTAGTGATCATTATGCTAGTTTTGATTATATTTATTTAAATGGTAATAGTTCAGATTCTATATTTGCATAAAGGCTTCGGCCTTTATTTTTTTAATTTTAGTTAGCATTACCTAACTTTTATCTTGACATTAGGGAAAATAGTTTTATAATTTAGTTAGTTAGCGACAACTAACCAGGAGGTATTAGAAATAATGGAAGATAAAGAAATAGTTGAACTTAGTAAACTAAAAGTAAACGAGGTTGGGAAATTAGTTAAATTTAAGGAAGAAAACAAGGCTTTTAAACGTCGGCTCTTAGATATGGGACTAACTAAAAATGTAATCATTAGAATTAAACAAATCAGTCCTTTAGGAGACCCGGTTAGTATCTCATTACGGGGTTATGAATTATGTTTAAGAAAAGAAGATTTGAATAATATATTGGTGGAAAAAGTAGGTGAGATAAATGATTAAGACATGCGCTTTAGTAGGAAATCAAAATAGTGGTAAAACTTTATTATTTAATCATTTAACGGGGTTAAATCAAAAAGTAGGGAACTGGCCAGGTGTAACGGTTGATAGAAAAGATGGAGTTATTAGAGGTACTGATATATCTATAACGGATTTGCCAGGGATTTATAGTTTGTCTCCCTATACTAGTGAGGAAGAAATATCAAGACAATTTATAGTTAATGATAAACCTGATTTAATTATTAATATAATTGATTCAACTTCAATTGAAAGAGCACTTTATTTAACAACTCAATTAATTGAATTAGGAATTCCAGTTATAGCTGTTTTAAATATGCAAGATATCTTAAGTAAGAAAGGCTTAGCTATAGATGTAAAAAAATTAGAAAGCATTTTAGGTATTAAGTGTGTATCAATTAGTGCTTTAAAAAAGACAGGAATTAAAGAATTAATTAATACAATTAAGAATTTTAATAATACTAGGGTTAGGGAAAATAAAATATTTAATAAAGAAATAGAAAGTTTAGTAAGTGAAATAGAAAAGGAAATAGATAATGATATCTTTGAAAAAAGATTTGCAGCTATAAAAATATTTGAAAGAGATAAGAGATATTATAATAAATATTATGCTGAGAAATTTAATGAAAAGATAGAATTAATTGAAAGAGAAGAAAAGTTAGATAGTGAAGAAATTATAGCGGGAGCTCGTTATGATTACATTGAAAAAATTAGAGATGTAGTTGTAACTAAAACAAAGAAAAATAATGTTAATTTAACAGCTAAAGCAGATAAGATTTTATTAAATAAATGGTTTGCTATCCCCATTTTTTTAATCATTATGGTTTTAATATATTTACTTAGTGTTGGTTTAGTTGGTGGGGCAACAGTAAATATTGTCGATATTTTATTTAATGGTGGAGATACAATAGAATTTCCATTGCCTTGGGCAGCTTATGAAGTTTCTTTAGGAGATGGAATTACAGGCCTAGGACCGCTACTTGCTGATAGTATTACTAATGCGGGTGGCTCAGCTTGGGCCGCTAGTCTGGTGGCTGATGGGGTAGTTGCCGGGGTTGGGGCAGTACTTAATTTCGTACCTCAAATTATGATTTTGTTCCTTTTATTGAGTTTGCTTGAAACATCAGGTTATATGGGTAGAGTAACTTTTTTATTTGATAGATTATTTAAAAAACTTGGTATGTCAGGCCAGAGTTTGATTCCGTTTATTGTTGGTACTGGTTGTTCTGTACCAGCAATTATGGGTTCAAGAACTATTGAAAATAAAAATGAACATCA
Source organism: uncultured Acholeplasmatales bacterium (assembly GCA_944324705.1). GTDB lineage: Bacteria > Bacillota_I > Bacilli_A > Acholeplasmatales > Anaeroplasmataceae > CALUXS01. The sequence continues at coordinate 43,606 of CALUXI010000001.1, read as the reverse complement.
AATGACTGTAACTTTAACACCTTTTATGCCTTGTTCAGCTAAGTTGCCAATTATTTCTTGTTTTGTTGGAGGAATATTTGGGGCTAATTGGTTAGTTACAGCTGGTATGTATATTTTAGCAATAGTAGTAATTGTTTTATCTGGTTTTATTTTGAATAAGTTTTTTGTTAAAAATAAATCAACAAGTTATATTCAAGAACTTCCAAATTATCATATTCCTAGCGCCAGCTATGTTTTACAAGATGTAGGATCTAAAACTTGGGCATTTATTAAAAGAGCAGGTACAATCATTTTTCTATGTTCAATAGTAGTTTGGGTTTTATTAAATGTTAATTATCAATTCCAATATGTTGAAAATGTAGATGAAAGTTTATTAGCTGATATAGGTAGATCAATTTCTTGGATATTTGCCCCTATGTTAGGTATGAATTTCTCTTGGGGTGCTTCAGTTTCGGCTATTCAAGGTTTAGTAGCTAAAGAACAAGTTGTATCATCTATGGAAATTATTACAGCAGTAGGTGAAGGTGGTAATGTCTTTGGTGGTAATGGTATGTTCAGTTTCTTTAATGGTTTTAGTGCTATGGGTTATATGATTTTTACATTATTTAGTGCTCCATGTTTTGGTGCTATTGGGGCAATGAAACGAGAATTAAATAATGGGCATGATTTCTGGCGAGCAATATTATTCCAAACAGGTTTAGCATGGCTTTTAGCATCCCTAGTTGGAATTTGGGGAGCCTTATTGTAGGAGGATTTATGTTTTTAATTAATGGTGTAGATTTAAGTGTAGTTATTTGTGTTATAGTTTTTGTAGTTTTGGTTATATTTTTAAGATTTATTCTACCAAAAATAAAAGCAAAGAAGGTAAAGAATGTTAAGCATAAACTGGACTAATTTAATTGTAGTTTTTATAGTTTTAATTTTAGGTTTACTTGCTATAATTCATTTAATCAGAGTTTATCGTAAAAGTCCTTGTGGGGATTGTGCTAGTGCTAAAGAATGTCAAGCTTTTAGTAAAAATAAACTATTAAAAGCATATAAAAAAGCTTGTAAGAAGGAAAATAAGTTAGAAATGAGGAATTAAATCTCCTCATTTTCTTTTATTATAGGGATAAATTTATTATAATATAACAGTGGTGATTAGATATGCAAAAAGTAATAGCTGTAATTACACCTTTAATTTTAGCATTTATAGGTGGTTTTTTAGATATTTATTCTTTAATGTATCGTGGTGGTAAGTTTACTTTATTACAAACAGGTAATATTATTTATATTGGCAGAGATTTAATAAATGGAAGTTATAACGAGGTACTAATTTGTTTATTTATTTTTCTTGCTTTTACAATAGGTTTAGTTATAGCTAATATTATTAGTCATATATTAAAGAAGAAAGAAAAAGAATATTTATTACACATAATCCTTTTAAGTCTAATATTTATCTTTTTAATTCCTAACTATTTTTTTAGTAAGACTATTAAATTTGATTTATCATATTTAGCAGTATTTATGCTAGGTTTAATAGGTGGTATATTACTTGAGAGCTTTAGATTTTCGTATTTAGCTTATACAGCGACCATGATGACTAACAATTACAAATTATTTATGCATGCTTTAATAAATGGTATTTTATTAAAAGATAAGAAAGAAAGGCATAAAAGCTATATATATTTATTAATTATCGTATCATTTATTTGTGGTGTATTATTATATACCTTGTTTTATAAATATGATATAATTACTCAACAAATTATATTTATTCCTCAAATATTAATACTTGTATTAATAGTGTTAGAAGTAATAAAAATAAAGAAAGTAGGTAATCCTAATGAAGAATAATGAATCAATGGAAATGTATTTAGAAACAATTTATCTTTTAGTAAAAAGTGGTAAAAAAGTTCATTCAATTGATGTGGCTAATGCTATGGGTTATTCTAAACCTAGTATTTCAAGAGCTATGCGACTTTTAGAAAAAGATAATTATATTATTTTTCATCAAGATGGGCAATTAGAATTGACGGAAAGTGGTTATGCTAAAGCTAGTCAAGTATATGAAAAACACACAATTTTAACTAAGTTTTTTGCTAGTTTAGGAGCAAGTCAAGAATTAGCTGAAGACAATGCATGTAGAATTGAGCATATTATTAGTGAAGAATTATTTTTAATTATTAAGAATAAAGTATTAGGTTAATAGAGCTAAAAAATCTTAAAAAAAATAAGTTTTTTAAAAAAAATATTGAAAAATTTTAGGAAAAGCTAGATAATAGTAAAGATTATTTTAAAGAAAAGGTGAAATAATGGATATTAGAAATATAGCAATTATAGCTCACGTTGATCATGGTAAAACGACTTTAGTTGATCAATTATTACGTTGTTCTCATACATTTAGAGAAAATGAACAAGTAGCTGAAAGAGTAATGGATTCTAATGACTTAGAAAGAGAAAGAGGAATTACAATTTTAGCTAAAAATACAGCTATTAAATATAATAATACAAAAATAAATATCTTAGATACTCCAGGACATGCTGATTTTTCAGGTGAAGTTGAAAGAATTATGAAAATGGTTGATGGAGTAGTATTAGTAGTAGACGCTTATGAAGGTACTATGCCCCAAACTAGATTTGTTTTAAAGAAAGCCTTTGAAGCTCATTTAAAGCCAATTGTTGTTATTAATAAGATTGATAAACCTAGTGCTAGACCAGAAGAAGTTTTAGATGAAGTTTTAGAATTGTTCATTGATTTAGGTTGTGATGAAAATGAACTTGAATTTCCGGTTTGCTATACATCAGCGGTTAATGGTACATCTTCATTAGATCCAAATCCAGCTAGTCAAAAACCAGGTATGGACCCATTATTTGATTTGATTATTAATAATATTCCTGCCCCTAGTCAAGATAGTACCTTGCCATTACAATTCCAACCATGTTTACTTGATTATAATGATTTCGTAGGAAGAATGGGGATTGGCAGAGTTAAACAAGGAACTTTAAAAAGTGGTAGTATGGTTAGCTGTTGTAGATTAGATGGTAGTGTTAAACAATTTAGGATTCAAAAACTATATACTTTCCTAGGTCTTAATAAAATAGAAGTTCCAGAAGTTTTAGCCGGAGATATGGCTTGTGTATGCGGTATTAATGATATATCAGTAGGTGAAACTTTATGTAATCCAGGTTCTGAAATGCCACTTGAAAAATTACATATTAGTGAGCCAACTGTTCAAATGACTTTTGGAACTAATACATCACCATTTTGTGGTAGAGATGGTAAATTAGTTACAGCTTCAAAAATTGAAGAAAGATTATTTAAAGAAGTAGAAAAAGATGTTTCTTTAAAAGTAGAAAGAGTAGCTAAAAATGAAGAGTGGATTGTTTCTGGTCGTGGTGAGCTTCATTTAGGTATCTTAATTGAAACAATGCGCCGTGAAGGCTTTGAATTACAAGTTTCAAGACCGCGAGTAATTTTAAAAGAAATTGATGGAGTTATTTGCGAGCCTTATGAAGAATGTATTATTGACGCTCCTAGTGATTCAATTGGCTCAGTTATTGAACTTTTAGGTAATCGTCATGGTAGCTTAATTCATATGACAAATACTGAAACTCAAGCTAGAGTAATATATCACATTCCTAGCCGTGGTTTGATAGGTTTTAATACAGATTTTATGACAGTTACTAAAGGTTATGGCATTATTAACCATAGTTTCTTAGAATATCGTCCGCAAGAACAAGTCAGTGTTGGTAAGAGAATTAATGGTGTTTTGGTTTCAATGGCAGAAGGTCAATCAACAGCTTATTCAATTGGGCAATTAGAAGATAGAGGAACTATGTTTATTTTCCCGGGTGAAGATATTTATGAAGGTATGATTGTTGGGGCAGCTAATAAAGATTTAGATTTAGCAGTTAATGTTGTAAGAGCAAAACAACAAACTAACACTCGTTCTGCTACTAAAGATCAAACAGTTGTTTTAAAGAAACCAAGAATTATGTCTTTAGAAGCTTGTTTAGAATTTATAAATGAAGATGAGCTTGTTGAAATTACTCCACGTCATGTAAGATTAAGAAAAAAGATTTTAGATACAGTTGAACGCAAAAAGTATGATTCAAAAATGCGTCAAGAACAATAAAAAATAGCCCATAGGTCGACGACTTATGGGTTTTTAGTATATTAGGATAAAAAAAGAAGATTACATTTAAGTAATCTCCTTTAATCTTATCTATTATAGAATTCGACAATTAATTGTTCTTGAATTTCTGGTAAGAATTCATCACGTTCAGGCATACGAACAAGTGTACCAACATTTTTGTCAGCATCAAATGATAAGTATTCTGGTCTAACAGCTTTAGCTTCTAAAGCAGCTTTAACTACTACTAAATCTTTTGAAGTTTCTTTTAATGAAATTTGATCACCAACTGAAACTCTGTAAGAAGGAATATCAACCTTTTTACCATTTACTAAGAAATGACCATGATTTACTAATTGTCTAGCTTGAGCTCTAGTAGAAGCAAAACCTAAACGATAAACTAGGTTATCTAAACGTACTTCTAATAATTGTAAGAAGTTAACACCTGTATTCCCTGACATATTACTTGCAGTAGCAAATACTTTACGGAATTGTTTTTCAGATAAACCATAAGTGAATCTTACTCTTTGTTTTTCTTGTTGTTGAATACCATATTCGCTTAATTTAACTCTTTTTTGACCATGTTGACCAGGTGCATATTTTCTTTTTACTAATTCTTTACCTGTTTCACTGATTGAGTAACCTAAACGACGGCTAACTTTCCAAGAAGGTCCTGTATATCTTGACATTTTATTTTTCTCCTTTCTAATATTTGGTAAAAGAAAGGCCCCAGTATTTAATAAGTTATCTATCAAATATATTTTCACCATAAGCAGCTAAGATTACTAATATCCTCGCAAGGTTAAGATAATTCTTATTAAATTTAACTAGGTTTGCTGCTTTTACCATGCTTTGCTATAATACCACAAATTAAAATATATTGCAAGAAAAAATTTACTAATCTTAAATATTATGATAAAATACCTTGATGGAGGGAAAATTATGTATGATAGAATATTAATCCGTTTTGGTGATTTAACTTTAAAAGGTAAAAATCAAAGTGATTTCATCAAACTTTTATATAAAATGTTAGAAGAAAAATTAAGTGGCTTACCTGTTGAATTAGAAAAAAAACATGACCATGCCTATGTAATACTAAATGGTTATGATTATAATAAAGTTATTGAACGTCTTGATTTAGTAGCCGGCATTTATTCTTACAGTTTAGTTAAAAAAATAGCTAGAGATTTAGATATACTTAAAATAGAAGCTTTAAATTATATAAACGAATTAATAAAAGAACCGACTACATTTAAAGTTGAAACAAAACGTGCTGATAAAACTTTCCCTTTGACAAGTATGGAAGTATCTAAACTAGTATCAGCACATTTGTTAAAAAATAATCAAAATTTAAAAGTAGATGTACATCACCCTAAATTAGAATTAAAAATTGAAGTAAGAAGTGATGGTATATATTTATTTAATGGTCAGATTAGAGGCTTGGGTGGTTACCCTACAGGTATAGCTGGAAAAGGTTTATTGATGTTAAGTGGGGGTATTGATTCACCAGTTGCCGGATTTTTAGCAATGAAACAAGGAATTAAAATTGAATGTATCCATTTTGAATCAACTCCATTAACTAGTATAGAATCTGCACAAAAGGTTATTGATTTAGTTAAGGTTATGGCTAAATATGCTCCTAATAATAAGATATTATTACATATGGTGCCTTTTAAGGACCTTCATATGGCTTTACTTGATAAAATACCAGAGTCTTATAATATAACAGTTATGCGCAGAATGATGTATAGAATCGCAACCCTAGTAGCTCAAAAACATAAGGATTTAGTATTAATTAATGGTGAATCAGTAGGTCAAGTAGCTAGTCAAACCTTACAAAGTATGGCTACTATTAATGAAGTTACTAATATGCCTGTTATTAGACCACTTGCGACTTATGATAAAGTTGATATTATAGCTTTATCAAGAAAGATTAAAGCCTTTGATATTTCAATTAAACCTTTTGAAGATTGTTGTACAGTCTATGTACCAAAGGCTCCAGCAACGGCCCCAAGAGCTTATAAAGCTAGACATTTTGAAGAAGCTATTCCTTATGTTGATTTAGTTAATGAAGCTGTTGAAAACACTAAATCAATTTGGATTAGTAAAGAGTTAGATTTAGACCTTTCTATGTACGGTCTTGAAGTAGGTGAAGCCCTTGCCGAATATAACAAAACTAAGTAAAAACGAAATAACAGAAATTAATAAATTATATTTAGCTAAGTACCGGAAACTTACAGGTAAATTTATTGCTTTAGGACCTCATCTAACTGAAGAAGCTAAAAAGGCTCAAGTTTTACTTAAAACTTATACTATTGATTCTAATTATGAAGGAACTTTGATAAGTGTAGAAGATATGAAAAAAATTAGTAAGACCGATACCCCAAGTCTTACTTTAAGTATCTGTCAAATAAAAGAAGAAACTAATTTAAGTAATAAGCTATTAATACTTGATGCTATTCAAGATCCAGGTAACTTAGGAACCCTTTTAAGAACTGCTAAAGCCTTTAATTTTAATACTATTATTTTAGGTGAAGGTACAGTTGATATTTATAATGACAAGGTTATTAGAGCGAGTCAAGGAGCTATCTTTAAATTAAATTTTATTAGAGCTAATATATTAGAATTTATGAATAATAATCCTGATTATACTTATTATGGGACTTCTTTATTAAATGGTATAACACCAAAAGAATTAACTTTTAAAGAACCTCTAGCCTTAATTTTAGGTAATGAAGGTAATGGGGTTAATAAAGATATTTTACTTAAAACAACTAAAAATATTTATATTCCTATTAATGATACAGAATCATTGAATGTTAGTATAGCTGGCGCTATCTTAATGTATGTAATGAATGATTAATAAAATAAAAATGTTGTTATGAAGCCGTTTTTTGCTGGAGGTTAAAAGATGATTAAAAACAGAGAATCAGAAGAAATGTATTTAGAAACAATTTTGTTATTACATAATACAAAATCTATAGTGCGTTCAGTTGATGTTTGTGAAGCTTTAGGGTATGTTAAGTCTAGTGTATCAAGAGGAGTTAATTTACTTGAACAAAAAGGTTATATTAAAATTGATAGAGAGACTGGTAATTTAGTATTTACAAAAGCCGGGAAAGAAAAAGCTGAAAATGTTTACGAAAGACATCAAACTCTAACGAAAACTTTAATTAAGTTAGGGGCTAATCCAGAACTTGCTGAAGAGAATGCATGCCGAATTGAACACGTTGTCTCTGAAGATTTAATGAAGGTCTTTAGAGAATTTATTAAAGAATAATACACACTCTAAGTCTTAAAAAACTTAGAGTTTTTTTCTTGATTTTATTATTGACAAAGTAGTTAGCCGGTGCTAACATATTAGTGTTCGAATAGGCGAACTAAAAGATTTTTCTTTATTTATGCACTTTAAAGTGTATTTCTTTTAAAGATATATGTTCGCTATAGCGAACGAGATTAAAAGTAAATAAAGAATTTGTGTGGAGGAATGTCATGAAAAAAATATTATTTTCTCTTTTAGGAGTATTAGCTCTAGTTTTAGCAAGTTGTGCTGGAGGGGAAGAAGGTACGGAAGAACCAGGCTCCTATAGTGTTGATGCTAGTCTAAGTTGTTATGTACCAGCTATGGGTGGAATTGAGTTTGGAGAACCACTACTTGAAGGTGTAACTTACATAGTTAATGAAGATGGTACAAAAGAACTTACACTTTCTTTAACGAAAAACAGTGTCACAATTTATTCAATTACTTGTTATACCTTTATTGATCCTATTCCTAGTTCAGGAGAAGAACCAGAAGAAGGCGCACCAGCTAATGGTACTATTGGGTATTATGATGCGGAAGGCAATTTAATTACAGAAGGTGTTAGTCACACCTTAAGTGATGATACAGCTTTAAATCCGGCCGGGGAAAATATTAATTATGTTGATTCAATCACTTTCCCAATTACGGAAAAGGTCGAAGAATATAATTTATCTTTCTTTATTAACTCCAATGTTATGGGAATGCAATTTACTATTGATGGTTATAAGGCCACTTTAACGGTAGATTGGAATACTATGGAGGCCGTTTAATGAGTAAACTTAAAGTTACTTTATTTGGGGGAATGCTTGGGGTCCTTCTTTTAAGTGGTTGTGGCTTAACTGGTACTAGGGACGAACCTCATGGCATAGCTACGACTTCTCTAGCAATCTGCGAAATCTTAGACCGTTTAGGTATTGATGAAGTAGTAGGAGTACTGATGCAGCTGAAGATATTCCACTGCCAGAACGCTATAAAGATGCGACTAAAATTGGGAATGCGATGACTCCAGATATGGAAATATTAAGCCAAGTAAACCCGGAGATTGTAATCGTTCCAAAAACATTAGAGGCCGGTCTTTCTGCCCAATTTGAAAGTTCTGGGATTGAGGCTATGTATTTTGATTTATCAAGTGTTGAAGGAATGTATCAAGACATTGATGCCTTAGGGGAAAAATATGGTAAAGAAGAGGAAGCTTTAGCCTTAAGACAAGAATATGAAAGTTATGTTGCTGATAACCAAATTAAGTCAGAAGATCCAGATAGTGTATTAATATTAATGGCTTATCCAGGACGTTTTTATCTCATTGTTACAGCTGATTCTTATGTAGGTAATTTAATTGAATTAGCAGGTGGCAAGTGTGTTTATGACAAAAATTATGTTTCTGATGGTTCCGGTGTAGCGGCTGTTAATCCTGAACATATGGTCCAAACTGATCCTGATAAAATAGTTGTCTTTGCCCATTATGATGAAGAAAATGCTTTTAATTATATGAAAGAAGAAATAGCTACTGGTGAGATTTGGCAAAGTTTTAGAGCTGTTCAAGAGGGTGAAGTATATTATTTATCTTCAGATTATGGTTTTGGGATGAGTGCTAATTTAGAATGGTATGATTCTTTTGATTATTTAACAGATGTTGTTTTTGCTGAGGAAAGTTAAAAATGGCTGAAACTATTAAGAAAAAAACGGGAGCTTTAAAAACTGTTCTTGTTTTTACGATAACGATCATCTTATTAGTTGTCTTTATGATTTTAGCTGCTAATATTGGTGGTATTCAGGTTTCATTTACAGATTTATTTAAAGGTATTTTTTTAGAATATAATGAAAACGTCGCAATCATTGTTCAATTACGTTTCCCAAGAATTTTTGTAGCCATCTTAGGTGGGATGGCGATGGCGGTTTCAGGGGTAATTACTCAAGCTGTTATGAAGAGTCCTTTAGCAGATCCCGGTATAATTGGTATTAGTGCCGGTTCTAGTTTTGTGGCTGTCTTAGTGACTGCCTTTGCTCCGGCACTTGGCTCATTTTCTCCTTTATTTTCTTTTGCCGGGGGTATACTAGCTTTTGGGATTGTCTACATTTTAGCTTGGAAAGGTGGATTAAGTCCGGTAAGACTTATCTTAATTGGGATTGCGGTAGATGCTTTATTTACTGGTTTATCAGAAGCCTTTAATCAAATGACAGGAGGCAATTATTCCGGGGCAGCAAGTATTGTGGAATCTAATATTTCCTTAAAGAATTGGAATGATGTTTTAACTCTACTAATTTATGTTTTAATAGGTATTGCAGCTAGTATCTTTTGCTGTAAGAAATGTAATCTTTTAGGATTATCAGATAGACTAGCAAGTAGTATTGGGGTTAATGTAGCAAGAACTAGACTTGAAGTTTCAATTGTGGCTGTATTTTTAGCTTCAGCCGCGACCGCCGTAGTTGGTAGTATTAGTTTTTTAGGTTTGATCGTCCCCGCATATTGCCCGTCTATTAGTAGGAAATGATCATAAGAAACTAATTCCTTATAGTGCTATATTAGGAGCCCTATTTTTCTTAGTAGCTGATACGGTAGGACGCTGGATAGCTTACCCTTATGAAATAGGTGTAAATATTATAATGTCTATTGTTGGTGGTCCGTTATTTATTGTGTTACTTTTAAGGAGTAGAAAACATGCCTAATACCATATTTAAATTAGAAAATATTAGTTTTGGTTATGCTAAAACAACTCAAGTTTTAAATAATATTAGTTTAGAAATTCCAAAAGGTAAAATTACAGCTTTAATTGGTCCTAATGGTTGTGGGAAAACAACAACATTTGCCTTACTAACTAAGATTTATAAACCGCGTAGTGGAGCCATTTATTTTGGAGGAGAAGAAATAACTAATATTCCAAGAAAAGATTATGCTAAAAAAGTGGCAGCTGTTCATCAATATAATACTGTACCTAATGATATGACAGTTAGACAACTAGTTCATATGGGGCGTACTAGTTATCATAATCAAATGTTTTCCCGGTCTAATGAAGAGGACTACAAAGCTGTTGAAAGAGCCTTGATAGAAACGGATACATTGGAGTTTGCTGATAGGCAAGTTAAAGAATTATCGGGTGGCCAAATGCAAAGAGTCTGGTTAGCTCTAGCTTTAGCTCAAACCCATGAAACATTATTATTAGATGAAATTACTACTTATTTAGATGTTCATTATCAATATGAAATCTTAAATTTAATAAATAAATTAAATAAAGAATACCAAACTACTGTTTTAATGGTTTTACATGACATCAATCAAACAATTCGTTATGCTGATAATATTGTAATGATGAAAGATGGTAATATTTTAGCTACAGGTACCGCTGATGAAGTGATTACGGAAGATTTATTAGAAAAAGCTTATGATGTTAAAGCAAGAATTGCTTATATTGATGGTAAAAAATTTTGTGTATTTGCATAAGAAGGAGTATTTATGAAAAACAAAAAAGGAAAAACAAGAATTATATTGACAAGGATTTTAGGGGCTTTTTTAGCTGTCAGTAGTGTAGCTACTTTAGCTGCTTGTAATGATGATACTAAAAAAGATGATAATATTCCACCTGTTGTAGATCCTGATGATGGTGAAGATGAAACTCCGGTTATTCCGGAACCGGAAACTTATACCATTACTTTTGCCAGTGAGGATGGGACTATTTATGGAACCCAGGAAGTTAAAGAAGGTACTAAGGCAACCTTGCCAACTTATGTTGATAGTAATGGTAATGCCATAACTAAATGGTATTATGAATATGAAAGTGGAGTAACCGAAATTTGGAGTTTTGCGGGTTATGTTGTAACTGAAGATATGACGCTTTATGCTGTAGAAAACTCTGAAACTGAAGTGAGTGGTCCAGTCTACGAACTAGATGCATCCCTTAATGCCTATATTAATGCGATGGGTGGTGTGGAATTTGGTAATGGTCTATTAAAGAGCGCTACTTTAACTGTTTTATCTGAAAGTGAAAATCGTTATTTATTAAGCTTAGAAGTAGGTAAAAGTAGTGTCACAATATATGGTATTACTTGTGATACCTTTATTGACCCGGCTGCGACTAGCACTACGGCAGACTCTAGTCTATCACCAGTTCCACTTGGTTCAATTGGTTACTATGATGCTAATGGTAATATTGTTACTGATGGGGTAACTTATACTTTAAGTGCAGAAGATGATACTTGTAGTGCCCCAGATCCTGAAGGTGGGACTAATTATACTCCTGTTCGTTATGTAACAGAGATTAATATGGTTTTAGAAAATGTAGGAAGCCTTGCTGACTTAAGTTCATTAAATGTTACTTTCTATATTAATTCCCAAGTTATGGGTGGTCAATTTGTTAATGATGGCCCTTCTGCTTCAATGGAAGCTGCTACCTTAGAAATTAAAGGTATGACAGAAATTGAACAACCGGAAGAAACTCCAGTTAGTGGAATTAAAAGTGCTGTAATTGATGAAAATGGTCATTTAATCTTAACTTTATCTGATGGTTCAACTCTTGATGCCGGTCTTGTTAAAGGAGAAGATGGGAATGATGGAGTTGGTATTTCTAATATTCATTTAGCTGATTCAATTTTATATATTTATATGACAGATGGGACTGTTTATGAATTTGATTTAGGTATTGAAGGAGGTAGTTCTTTACCTGCTAATGTAAGTGAAACTAAAGCTACTTGTATTGAAGATGGTGTAAGAACAACCTATACAGATGCTAGTCACAGTGAAGTTTTAGGTGTTAGAACAATTGAAAAAGCAACTGGTCATACTTATGAAAATGGGAAATGTTCTGTCTGCGGTGCTGAACAAATTGATGATATGACATTTACCTTAAATGAAGAAGGAACAGGTTATATCTTAAGTTCTTATAATTCCCATGCTTGGGACACAATTGTTATTCCTGATACTTATAGTGATTTACCTGTTGTTGGGATTGCCGATGGTGAAACTTTATTAGGTGTATCCTTACAATCTAGTGTCTTTATGAATCACATCGAAATTGAAAGTGTTACATTAGGAGCTAATTTAGTATCAGTTGGGATTGGAGCTTTCTATGGATGTTCTAATTTAAGTTCTATTAATTTAAATAATGTAACAACAATTGGGACTATGGCTTTCCAAAATGCTGGTTTAAAAGAAGTTGTTTTAAGTGCTGATTTAACAGCTATTCCTAATAATGCCTTTTATGGTAATACTAATTTAGAAAGTATTACCTTAGGAAATAAGATTACAAGCATCGGTAATAGTGCATTTTATAATTGTCAAAGTCTAAAAAATATAAATATTCCAAGTAGTGTAGAAAGTATTGGTAGTAGTTGTTTTATGAATGCTGGTTTAACAAGCATCATAGTTCCCGACTCTGTAACTTCTTTAGGAACCTCTGCCTTTAGTGATTGTATAAACTTAGTTAGTGCAAGTGTTCCTACTTCTATTACGCTTCCTAATTCTTTATTTATTCGTTGTTCATCTTTAAAGACTTTTAATTCTAGTGAAGAAGGAGTTTGTGATTTAAGTGTTTATATTTCAATTCCTAATTCTGCCTTCTTAGATAGTGAATTTACAAAAATCATCTTATCTAATAATCTTACAAGTATTGGTTCTAGTGCTTTTAGTAATAATGATAGTTTAGTAGAAATTGATTTTAATAATAATCTTCAAGACGTTTCTTTTGGTAATCAAACTTTCCAAAATTGTACAAGTTTAACAAATATCACCCTTCCTACAAATGTTACTAAATTAGCATCTACAATGTTTAGTGGCTGTTCTAATTTAGAAAGCATTGTTTTACCTGAAGGAATTACAGTTATTCCTAGTAACTTTTTAGAAGATTGTGTATCTTTAACAAGTATAACAATACCTAGCAGTGTTACCGAATTGGCAAGTAATGCCTTAAATGGATGTACGAGTCTTACAAGTGTTAATTTTGCCGAAGATAGTGATTTAACAACTTTAAGAGGTATTAGTGGTTGTACAAGTCTTAGAAGTCTAACTATTCCTCAAGGTGTTACATCAATCAGTTCTTGTTCTGGTAATACTAGTTTAATTGAAATTATTAATTTAAGTAATTTAACTATTACAGCTGGTAACACTGATAATGGTAGTATTGCTTTATATGCTGAAGTAGTAAGAAATACTAAACCAGACAGTTCTTATGTAACAGTTGATAATTATACACTATATAATAATGGTGAAAATGTTTGGGTAGTTACAGCTTATAATGGCGAAATAGAAGGAAAATTGGAATTACCGGCAAATTTTGTAGTAAATGAGACAACTATTTCAAGTTATAGTATTGCTGGTAATGTATTTAATGGTAATCTAAATATTACAAGTTTAGTAATTCCTGCAAGTGTTACTTCAATTGGGGCTAGAGCCTTCAGTGATTGCACAAATCTAGAAAGTGTAACATTTGCTGAAAATAGTAGTTTAACTACAATTGGTAATGGAGCTTTCAGTGGATGTGAAGTCTTAAGTAGTATTAATTTACCTAGTAGTGTTAAAACTATTAAAGAAGATGCATTTAGTAATTGTGAAAGTTTAAATAATATAAATTTAGGCAGTGTAGAAACTATTGAAGCAGGTGTGTTTAGTAATTGTTATGCTCTTAAAGTTGTAACTTTACCAAGTACTTTAACAAGTCTAGCTAGTGATGCTTTTAGTGGTGCTAGTTTAGCAGAAGTTTATAACCTTACAAGTCTTGAAACATTACCTGAAGCTTCTAATATTTATAATGCGGAAGGTAACTCAAAACTTATAACAACTTCTGATGGTTATACTTTCTTATATCTTTTGGAAACTGAAAAAGCTTATTTAGTTTCTTATAATAAAGATGGTGGTATGATTACTTTACCAGATTCATTTGCGGTAGGGGATAAAACAATTTCTAATTATGAAATTTATCCTGGTGCCTTTGCTGGCAAGAGTTTTACCTCTATAACCATCCCAGCTAGTGTTACAGGAATTGGGGCTTATGCTTTCTACAATGTTGATGTTTTAAGAATTGTCTTTAATGACCCTTCAACTTGTTTAAGTATTGGTGAATATGCTTTTGCTTATTCAAATGTTATGATGTTTAATGCTCCGATGACGGAATCTTATATTCTTAATTTAGAAGGTTTAACTTCAATTGGGGAATATGCCTTTGCTTATACAACTAGACTTAAAACTTTAGAATTTGGCACAACTTTAACAAATATTGGCACTCGGGCTTTTGCGTATTCTGCTATTGATAAGATTAACTTTGTAGAATCTAGAGAAGAAAGTATAACCTTAGCTAGTTATGCCTTTGCTTATATGACTTCTCTTACAGATATCACTTTACCAAGTTATATTCAAGAATTACCAGAAAGAATATTTCAAGGGTGTTCTAAATTAACAAGTGTTACTTTACCTAATACTTTAACAACTATTAATCGTTATGTATTTAGAGATTGCACAAGTCTAATTGAATTAATATTACCTTCAAGCCTTACAAATGTTAATAGTAGTGCGATGGGTAATTCAAGTATTGAAAAATATTACTTAAATGGTACCGAAGAAGATTTTGCCGAAGTAAGTCTACCAACAAGTATTAAAAATAAGGCTTACTATTATTCTGAAGAAGACCCAATTAATGATGGTAATTATTGGCATTATGAAGGCAAAGATTTAGTTGTTTGGCCAATGGTTGTTTAATAATTTAGAGGTTAGAAGTTTAAGCTTTTAACCTCTTTTTAATGATTTTTTACTTGTATTTTTCTTAAAAAAATTATATACTTTATATGGTTCGCGGTAGGGAACCTATTTTCAAGTAGTTAGGTTCGTTATACCGTACTATTTTTTTGAAATATCAGTTAGCTATGGCAAACTAGAGAAGAGGTCTATATGAAAGAATATAAAGCTTGGGAACAAGAAAAGAAATTAATCCCCGTGATGATTAAAAAATATTGTCAAGGTAAACATCGACAAAAAGACTTATGTCCGGAATGTCAAGAACTACTTGATTATGCTTTATTTAGATTAGAAAAATGTCCTTTTAAAGTAGATAAAAAGTTTTGTTCATTTTGTAAAATTCATTGTTATAAACCGGATATGCAAGTAAAGATTAAAGAAGTTATGAAATATGCAGGCCCAAGAATGTTATTTAGTCATCCGGTATTTGCTATAAAACATGTAGGCCAAATGTTAAGTTATAAAAGAAAGTTAAAGAAAGAAGGAAAAAAACATGCTTGATAAAGAGTTGTTAAAGTTAATAGGTAGTAATAAAAAATATGTTTTTTATACAATCTTATTAATGGTTTTAGGAATGTTAGCCAATATTAGTATTACTGCTAGTATTTGTTGGATTGTTTATTTACTTATTAATAGAAGTGAAGTTATTACTTATTTATATCCTAGTATTACTCTAATTGGTGGTATTATTGTTAGATTTATAGCAAGTTACTTTACTGGTAAGCTAAAAGATATGTTAGGAAGAAAAGTTAAAAAGGATTTAAGAGAAAAGACTTATGCTAAAATTTTAACTTTAGGTGTCAGAAGTACAGAAGATATGAGTATGGCGGGTTTAACTCAAGTATCTTTAGAAGGTATTGAACAATTAGACCTTTACTATTCAACTTATTTACCTCAATTTTTCTACGCGATGTTAGCTCCTTTTATCTTATTTTTCATTTGTGTAGGTCTTGATTGGCGGACATCCTTAGTTTTACTTTGTTGTGTTCCTTTAATTCCGGTTTCTATTATTGCTGTTAGTAAATATGCAAAAAAGATCTTTGCTAAATATTGGGGTAAATATACTTCAATGGGTGATGCCTTTTTAGATAGTGTTCAGGGTTTAAAAGAATTAAAAATCTTTAAAGCTGATGGGGCACGTCATATTAAAATGAATGAAAGTGCAGAAGAATTTAGAAAGATCACGATGAAAGTTTTGGTTATGCAATTAGCTAGTACGACGATTATGGATTTAGTGGCTTATGGAGGAGCAGGACTAGGTATAATGATGGTAGTATTAGGTTTAAAGGCTGGGTATTTAGCTCCTATAATAGGGTTATAGTCTTAGTAGCCGTTGAATTTTTCTTGCCTTTAAGAAGTTTAGGTAGTGCTTTCCATGTGGCAATGAACGGGGCTAGTGCTGGTAAAAAGATAATTAGTTTATTAAATAGTCCAGATCCGATTTGGGGAAGTGAAGAAGTAACTTCTACTAATTTAGCATTAGAAAATGTTACCTTTAGTTATGATGGTAAAAGAAAAGTTTTAAATAATATTAATATGACATTCCCTAAAGGTGTTACAGCTATAGTTGGTAAAAGTGGTAGTGGTAAAAGTACCATTGTCAGTCTTCTAATTGGATCATACCACCCACAAACAGGTTTAGTTTTGGTTGGAAATAAAAATATTGAAATGTTTAAAAGAGAATCTTATTACAGCAAAATAGCTGTTGTTTCTTATAATACTTATATATTTAACGAAAGTGTAAGAGCTAATTTTAAATTAGCTAAAGAAGATGTATCAGAAGATGAAATTTATGAAGCTTTAGAAAAAGTTAATTTAGCTAACTTTATTAAAGAATTTGGTGGTTTAGATAAAGTAATTACCGAAGATGCTAATAATATATCTGGTGGGCAAAAACAAAGACTAGCTTTAGCAGTTAATTTAGTAGCTAATAAAGATATTTATATCTTTGATGAAGCTACATCTAATATTGATATTGAAAGTGAAAGTATTATTATGCAAAATGTTAAAGCTATGTCTAAAGATAAAACCATTATTTTAATATCTCATAGACTTGCTAATGTAGTTAATGCCGATAATATTTATTTCTTAGATGAAGGTAATTTAGTAGAATCAGGTAGTCATAATGAATTAATGGCTAAAAATGGTAGTTATGCTAAATTATATTTAACTCAAAAAGGCCTAGAAGAAGGTTATAAAACAGTATTAAAGGAGGCTTTAGCATGAAAAAAATAAGACGTAGTGGTGCGAAAATTATGGCTTCCTTAATCGTACTTTTAGGAAGTTTATCATATATAATGATTCTTGCGGTTATTAATGGGACAGTAGGCTTTATTGCAGCGATGGGGGTTACCATTTCAGGAGCTACTGCCGTGGCTAAAGCTTTAGGAGTTTTAGGGCTTTGTGCCCCAATTAATATGTCTTGGGGTTTGATCATTGGCTTAGCTGTAGGTTTTGGGATTGTAAGAGGTGGTCTTAGATATCTAGAACAATACAGCAATCATTATATTGCCTTTAAGTTACTTGCTGTTTTAAGAGATAAGATCTTTGGGGCTTTAAGAATATTATGCCCAGCTAAATTAGAAACTAAACAAAAAGGTAATATTATTGCTATGTTGACATCGGATATTGAAACTCTTGAAGTTTTCTATGCTCATACAATTTCACCTATTTGTATCGCAACTTTAGTTTCTTTAATAGTCATTTTGTTTGTTGGCTTTGTATCTAGTTGGTATTTGGCCTTAATTGCCTTATTTGGTTTTATTGTTATTGGTATTATTTTACCATTAATTAATTCAAGTAAACTTAAAGCTTCAGGTGTTAATTATAGAAAAGAATTTGCTTCTTTTAATGCTTACTTTTTAGATAGTATTAAAGGTATTAAAGATATAGTCTTAAATAATGCCGAAAAAGAAAGAGAAGAGGAAGTAAATAAAAGGTCAGATATTTTACTTAAAGAAACCAAAAAGATGAAAAATGCGACTACACTAGCCGCTTCTATAACTGAATTATTTGTCACTATCTTTATAGTTATAGCTTTAGTTAGTGGAATCTTACTTTATAATTATAATAATTTAGATTTAGGTAAAATGTTAATTGGCATTGTGACTATCTTTGGTAGTTTTGGTCCGGTTATTGCCATATCAGCCTTACCAGGTAATTTAACTCAAACCTTTGCTAGTGGGGATAGAGTCTTAAATCTACTTGAAGAAAAACCAGTCGTTAAACCAATAGTAAATGGTAAAACCTTTACCTACGATAATTTAGATGTTAAAGATTTATCATTTAGTTATGAAGCTAATTTACCAGTTTTAAAAGATATTTGTTTCCATGCGAAAAAAGGTGAAGTTATTGGGATTGTAGGACGTTCTGGTTGTGGTAAATCAACCTTCTTAAAGTTATTATTAAGATTCTGGGAAAAAGAAAAAGGTTATATTAATTATAATGATATTGATATTGATAATATTGATTCTGCTAATTTACTTGATAATGTAACTTTAGTTAGTCAAACAACTTATTTATTTAATGAAACAATCTTAGAAAACTTAAAGATTGCTAAACCTAATGCGACTATGCAAGAAATTGAAGAAGCTTGTAAAATGGCCTCAATTCATGATTTTATAATGAGTTTACCAGAAGGTTATAATACAGAAGTTACATCTCTTGGCGATAATTTATCAGCTGGAGAAAAACAAAGAATAGGTTTAGCTAGAGCCTTCTTAAAAGGTAGTGAATTAATCTTATTAGATGAACCAACAAGTAATGTTGATAGTATTAATGAAGGTATTATTTTAGAATCTTTAGCGCGACAAAAAGCTAAGAAAAGTATTATTTTAGTATCTCATCGAGAATCAACAATGGCAATTTGTGATAGGTTATATAAAGTTAAAGATGGCGTAATGGAGGAAGCATAAAATGGCAAATGACGATATTAAAAGTTTAACTGAAGAAATAGTTGAAAATAGTAATGAAAATATAGAAATTAAAGAAAAAGTAAGAGATGATACAAATAAAATTTTTAAAAAATATAAAATAAAAGATATTGTCTTTTTAGCCATTATGGCAGCTTGTATGTTAGTAACAGGGGCTATTATGCCACTTGTTGGGCAAATCCCGGTTTTTGGCATTGTTCAAGTTTGTCTAGGTTTACAGTTTTCTATCTTCCCTGTTATTGGTTTAATGAAGGTAAGAAAACCTGGGGCTCTACTATTCATGTCTTTATGTTGCGGGATAGTACTTGTCTTTATGAATTCTATTATGTTTTTCTGTATCTTACTTTGTGCTTTCATAGTCGAACTTCTAGTAATTTTAATTTTTAGAGGTTACAACAAAGATCGAGCTAGTTTATTTTCTGGTATTTTCTATTTCCCTTTAACGCTACCTTTTCTTTATGTTTATTATAATTTCTTATATTCTTGGAGTGGTGAAGAAGGAGAAGCTGTAAATGCCTTTATTGGTTCAAGTGCCGGGGTAGCTGTAGGTATGAGTGTAGCTGTTTTAGCTGTTTGTACTCTTGGTTCTGTTATCGGGGTTTTAATTGCTAGAGAACTTAAAAAATCGGGAGTAATGAAAAGATAATGGTTATTTGGAAGAATAAATTATATCCTTTAGTAGCCATAATTTCTGGTTTATTTATTGTTGTTTTTGGGTTAGTTATAGCTAAAAGAATGTTAGCTTGTTCAATCTTTTTAGGGGCTATTTACATTTATTTAATGCTATTTGGTTGTTTTAAAGAATGTCTTAAAGTTTTACCTTTATTTATTATTGTGAGTGGTATTTTCTTTGGTATCTTTTACCTAGCTACAAACACATTAGATAGTGGTTGGGCTATGGCTAATCGTCTAGGAGCTGTTTTTATTGCTGTAATTCCTGGGATGGCGACAAGTCCTGTTAGAATGACAAGAGCTCTATCAACTGTTAAAACCCCAAGATGTATAACCTTAGGAATGTTAATTGCGATGTCTTTTATTCCTCTTTTAAGTAGTGAAATAAAAAGAGTAAAAGAAGCGATGAAAACAAGAGGTGCTGGTAATATCTTAAATCCTAAAATCTTATATCGCGCTTTTTTAATACCTCTTGTAATGCGACTTGTTAATATTTCAGATACACTAGCTTTATCAGTAGAAACAAGAGGTTTTACTTTAAGTAAAGCACCTTATACTATTTATAAAAAAGAAAATTTAGCTGTATCTGATTTAATATTTATTCTTGGTTTATTAGGGCTTGCTGTAGGAGTGTTATTTATATGATGGCAATTGAATTAAATAAAGTTAATTTTTCCTATGATGAAAAAGAAAATATTTTGGAAGATATTAATTTTAAAGCCGAATATGGCAAAGTCACTTTATTATCTGGCCATTCAGGATCGGGTAAAAGTACTTTAATGTATATCATTAGTGGAATTATTCCTAATGTTAATTATGGTAGGTTAACTGGTGATGTTCTAGTTGACGGGACAAGTATTGTTGGTAAAACAATGTCTTATATTTGTCGTAAAGTAGGAGTAGTCTTACAAAATGCTGATGAGCAAATCATTCAAAATATTGTAGAAGATGAAATTGCCTTTGGTTGTGAAAACCTAGCCTTTAGTCCTAGTAAAATCACAAAACAAATTGAAGTAGTAACTAAACTTTTAAAATTAGACCCGAAAGCCAAATGTAGAACCTTATCAGGTGGGCAAAAACAAAGATTAATAACCGCAAGTACTTTAGCAATGGGGCAAAAAATAATTATTTTAGATGAACCTTTAGCTAATCTCGATAAAGAAGGAGCCAATAGTTTAATGCTAACCTTAAAGGAACTCGCTAAAGTCGGTTATGCTGTAGTAGTTATTGAACATAGACTAGATATGGTTTTACCTTTTGTTGATATTGTTTATCATATGGAAAATAAAAAGTTAAGTTTAGTAACTGATAAAGATAATTATCTTTTAAAAGAAAGTATTAAAATAGCTGATATTTGTCCTAATCACCAATCTAATGAACCTCTTTTTAATCTTACTAATATTAGTTTTAATGTTGAAGGTGAAAAAGAAATCTTAAAAGATATTAATTTAGATATCTTAAAAGGTTCAAGGAATATCATCCTCGGGGAAAATGGTTGTGGGAAGACGACACTTTTAAGATTAATTGCTAGACTCTATAAACCAACAAGTGGAAAAATTACCCAAACTCTTAACCCTAAATTTAAGAATAATAAACCAAGTAAAGCATGGTATAAAAAAGTAGGAGTAGTTTATCAAAATCCTGATTATCAACTCTTTATGCCTAGTGTGTGGGAAGAAATTAAGTTTGGGGCGATTAATGAAGAATATGCTCATAAATTAGTTGATTTATTTGGCTTAACTAATCTTTTAAATAGACACCCTCAATCTTTATCTGAAGGTCAAAAAAGAAAATTAACCTTAGCCTGTGTCTTAGCTGCTAAACCGGAAGTCTTATTATTAGATGAACCTACAGCAGGTCAAGACTATGATGGGTTATGCACCTTAACTAATATTATTAATACAATCCACAATGAAACTAATAATACCATCATAACTATTACCCATGACATTAGATGTGCCGAAGCTTTATGTGATAACGCCTTTTTAATTGGTAATGGGGTAGTATTAGAAAAAGGGGGTAAGGAATTAGTTAAAAGTTACTTTAAGAATTAATAAATAAAAAAGCCGCTATTAAGCGGTTTTTTAAATTTTATTTATTTCAATATTTCCATTTAACATTACAAAAACAACATGTGCATCATAGCTTAGTGGATCTTTATCATAAATTACAATATCAGCATCTTTATTAGCTTCTAAACTACCTACAAATTTATCTATACCAGTAATTTTTGCTGCATAAATGGTATTGGCTTTTAAGGCTTCAAGATAAGGAAGGCCTGATTTTACAAATAAACCAGTTTGAGCTAAAGTAGTATCAAGAGTTATAACAGGATGATCCGTCATAATAGCAAATTCAATCTTATTATCATATAAAACTTTAGCTGATTTAAATGATTTAGCTTTAAGTTCATATTTTGATCTATCCCCTAAAGTAGGTCCTAAGATGCATTTTACTTTGTGTTCTTTTAAGAATTCTGGGATTAAATAACCTTCTGTACAATGTTCAATTGTGTAGTTTAAATTAAACTCTTCACTTATTTTAACAGCAGTAACAATATCATCAGCTTGATGGGCATGAATCTTAACTGGTAAGCCTTCAAAGACTCTTTTTAAGCTTTCCCATTTTTGATTATAGGCTGGCTTATTTGTATCTTTACCATTATTATATTTATCCCAAGATTCTTTATATAATTTAGCCTCCGTTAAAGCTCCCCTTAACATAGCCGCATTAGCCATTCTTGTTTGGGGACCTTTATCTTTATAACACCTTTTAGGATTTTCCCCTAACGCCATTTTCATTGCTAATTCCTCTTTTAAAACCATATCAAAAATAGTTTTACCTTTAGTTTTTAAAGCACAAAAAGTACCACCAATAATATTAGCACTACCAGGTCCTGTACAAACAGTAGTAACCCCATTTTCTAAGGCTTCCTTAAAACTTTCATCATGGGGTTTAATTCCTTCAATTCCCTTAAGTTCGGGAGTTATTGGGTTAGTTATTTCATTGGTGTCATTACCGGCCCAACCATAGGTTTGTTCCATCATCCCAATATGGCAGTGTGGGTCAACAATCCCTGGCATTGTAAATAAGCCTTTGGCATCAATTATCCTGGCATTAGGGTATTTTTTAGTTAAATCACTAGAAGAAACTTCAACTATTTTCTTACCTTCAACAGCGATACTTCCATTAACATTATTTAAGTTGGCCATAGTCCATAAATTGGCATTTTTAATTATAATCATTTTTCTTCATCTTCCTTTTCAACTGTATATAAAGGTATAGCTTTTGTTTCATCTTTATGTACCATTTTATCAACAAATAAGATGCCATCTAAATGGTCATATTCATGTTGAAAAACAATAGCCGGATAGCCTTCTAAAATCTTAGTAATATATTTAGCTTTCTTGGTTATAAAATCATAAGCTAAAGCTTTAAATTTTATGACATAGTGACGGGGAACAACATAACCTTCAGTTGTTCTTGTAACACTTAGACAACCTTCTCCATCCGGTAAATAAGTCATTTGTTCACTATAACCTACAATTTGTGGGTTAATTAAAGCATAACTATATTTAGTTTGTTTTTCATCTAAAAAATCAGTACAATTCATTGCAAACATTCGTTTAGCAACCCCAACTTGTGGAGCCGCAATCCCGACACCTGGTCTTATGTTATAACGTTTAGTCATTTCTTCATTTTCGGAAATAATTAAATATTCATATAATTGTTCTAAACATTTAACATCTTCATCTTTTAAAGGTAATTTAACTTCCTGACATTTCATTTTTAAAATCGGATTACCTTCTTTACAAATATCTTTATCTAAATACATTTATAATCACCTGCAAAAATTATACCATATTTGTCTAAAATATGATATTATTATTTGTAAATTGAGGTGTAATTGATTATGATTATATTAATAGGTAAATCAGCAAGTGGTAAAACTTATATTGGTAAATGTTTAGAAAAAAGAGGTTATGAAAAAATAGTAACTTATACATCAAGAGATAAAAGAAATAAAGAAATAGATGGTAAGGACTATTATTTCTTAACTAAGGATGAATTTTTAAATAAAATTAAACAAAACTTTTTTTATGAATATGTCTTATATAATAATAACTATTATGGCACTAGTCTTAAATCTTTAAAAAAAGAAAATAGTTATTTAATTTTAGAACCTAATGGTTTTTATAAATATAAAGATTTAGCAGATGTGGTTTCTTTTTATATTGAATGTGATGATGATACATTAATTGAAAGAATGGTAAATAGGGGAGATAAACCGGAAGATATTAAAAAAAGAATAACTAATGATGTTTTTATTTTTAATGAAGAGATTAAAAAAACAGTTAATTATGTAATAGATGGGACTAAAGATATAGATTTAATAATTAAAGAAATTGAGGATAAATATTATGGATGCCTTAAAGAGAGAAGAAATAATAAATAAGTATTTAAATGATTTAGATAATAATTTATTATTTAAAAAAGTAATAGAATTAAATAAATTAATTAAAGAAAAATATTTTTATTTATTAAGTGAATATGAATTATCTAAAAGTAATTTGGAAAAAGCTAATAAATATTATTCTAATTATAATGATTTAAAAAACAAATATCAAAAAGCTAAAACTAATTTATTTAGTAAAGAAGAAGTAAAAGAATATTTTAAAATTAGAAATGAATTAGAAGACTTAATAAATAATGATTTAAAGTCAGTTTATGAAGAGGTAGTTATTAAAATAGATTAGAGGCGAGCTTAAGAGCTTGTCTTTTTTATAAATATTATTGTATTTTAAAAGATACTTTATTTAACCTAACATAATATTAATGAATGGTTAAGTATTAATAGCAGTTTTCGCAAAATTTTTTTTAAATATAGAAAAAGTGGCTTATTTTGGTAGTCATACATATCAATATGATAGTAATGGCAATATTACTAATTATTACTATAGCGACGATAGACTAATAACTGAAATAAATAATAGTTATAGACTGACTTTATATATGATGAAAATGACCAATTGATAGGGTTTACTCATAACAATGATAAATGTTTATACATTGGAGATGTCTTACAAAACATTTTAGGTATCATTGATATTAATGGTAATGCTGTGGTAAAATATGACTGCGATGCGTTTGGAAAATATAGGTTCTAAAGCAAGCACAATTGGTAAATATAATCCATTTAGATATAAAGGATATTACTATAAATCTAGATATTATGTGTCTGAATGGTGTAGATGGTTAATGCTGCTAGTCCTTCATTTTTAGAACCAACAATTCCAAATCAAATGAACTTATTCACATATTGCTCAAATAATCCAATAGCTAATATTGATTCAAATGGTAAATTTGGCTTGTTTATAGGATTATTAATTGGTTCTGTTATTGAAGCAGCAGTAAATGTAGTAAGTAAATTAGCATCAGATGTTATGACAAATTTAGCGGATGATGACGATGAATTTTAATTTTCTTTATGGCAAACTTATATTGGGCAGCTGTGGTTGGAACTATATCTAGGAAAATAATGAATAAAGTAAAGCTTAGAGGAATAAATGCATGTAGAGGAAGTTATCAACAAATTTCCGAGTCAATAATCTCTAAATTAAATTCAAGTGTAATAAGTAGATTTAGTGTTAAGACAGATTATAAAATATTTGTGAGTTCTTTATATGATTCAATGGCTGGAACTATTTTTGAATCCTTATTACTGTTATCTTAATTAATTCATGTTAATAGATATAAAAATAGAAAAAATTGTATATGTTATGGTTTTTCCTATTATAATAAAAAGTATAATTTTGCTTAAAAGTGGTGATTTAAATGGTTAATGACAAATTTTTTAAATATGAATTAAGAGATTATCAAGCAGATATAATAAATGAATTAAATGTATATTTAGAAGATCGTAAATTAAATGTGGTAGCTCCACCAGGTAGTGGTAAAACAGTTTTAGGATTAGAGATTATTTGTCGCTTAAATAAAAAAACTGTAATCTTTGTGCCGACATTAGCAATAAAAGAACAATGGGTTAAGAATTTTAAAACTAATTTTATTTCTGATTTAAAAATAGATGATGATATTTATATATTGACATACCAATCATTAAATGAAGGAATAAATGTATTATTAGTTAATAGATTTAAGAATCAAGAAGTTGTATTATGCTTTGATGAAGCACATCACTTACATAATAAGTGGTTAAAACAAATAAATCAATTTAAAGATCAAATTAATGTAATATTTACATTATCATTTACGGCTACTCCGCCATATGATTTAAATTTAACTGATTATAATAAATATCTTAATTTATGTGGTGAAATAGATACTGAAGTAGAAATAACATCGTTAATTAAAGCAAAAGCAGTTTGTCCCCATCAAGATTATATATATTTAAACAATTTATTGAATTATGAAGAAAAAGAAGTTAATGATTACAGATATGATGTTAATTTAGCTTTAACAGAAATTATTAACGATAATTTATTAAATGATGTATATGATATTATTAGAAATAATATTTTAAATAATAAAGAAGAGATATATGAAGATGTTTCAGTCTATTATTTGCTAGTTAATTATTTAATATTATGTAATTATAAATTTGACAAAAAATTATTAAATAAATGGCTTAAGAATTTTAAACCTCAAAAAATATTATGGAAAGATATCGAAGAAATATATAATTATATTGTGTTTAATTTAAAGATAGAAAAAATTAAAAATGTATTCTTGAAATATGATTTAATTGAAAAAAATAAAGTTAATTTAGTTTTGAGTGAAAAAATTAGTAAAAAAATTAATAACTCAATTAATAAATTAAAATCAATTAATGATATAGTAGATTTTGAATATAATTTAAGACATGATTCAGCAGCAATATTAATTCTTACTGATTATATTAGAAATGTTGATTTAATAAAACTAATAAATCACAAAATTATAAGAGAGCTAAGTGTTATTTCTATTTTTCAAAAGCTATATTCTAAATATAATAGCGTTGCTGTTTTAAGTGGAAGTTTAGTAATAGTAGAAGCTAAATTTTTATATCTTTTTAAAGATTTAAAATATAAATCATTTGATAAATATGTAATATTTGAAAATATAAATGGTGCTGCAATTAGCCTTGTATCAGAACTTTATAATAGTGGCAAAATTAAAATATTAATTGGTACACGTTCGCTATTAGGTGAAGGCTGGGATTCTAAAATAACAAATACTCTTATAATTGCGAGTTTTGTTGAAAGTTTCATTTCCTCAAATCAAATAAGAGGAAGAGCTTTAAGATTTTTAGATAATAAAATTTCACATATATGGCACTTATTAAGTGTTCCTTTTAACATAGATATTAATAATGATGACTTTGAACTTAAAAGAAGATTTACTAGTTTTTATGGGTTAAGTGATAAAAGAAATATATTAATGAATAATATTTATAGATACAATTATTTTCCAAAAATTATAGAAGCAAGTAATACGGAAAAAATTAATAAAAAAACTATTGATTATGCTAAAAAATTGGATGAAATTAAAAACGCTTGGCAAAATATTTCAGATAATAATTGTGTGATAACTAAAGATTTAAGCATCCCAAAAGAGAGGATATTTAAATCAAAAATAAGAATTAAACAAGCAACAAGCATAATTTTGATGATATTTTCAGTAATAATGTTTTTTGTTTTTATATTTATTAACAATAATACCGGCAATAATGGTCTATTAGATGCTACCTATAGTTTAGTTATTATCATATTATTCATTTTATTATATTTTTTAATACGGTCTTATTTATATATTGCTAATCCATTAAATTATTTAAACAAAATAATGAATAGTTTAAAAGAAACACTATTAGAAACAAATATAATTAAAGAAGTTAATTTTATTCTTAATAAAAATATAAATAAACAAGAAACTTATTATGAAATAAAAATCAATTCTAAATATGTTAGAGATAAAATGATTTTCTATAATGCTATTAAAGAAATTTTGCTTGAAGTAAATAATCCAAGATATGTATTAATATATTATTTTATTTTTATACCAATATACGCAAATAGTATAAGTTGTCCTTCTATTATTAGTAAAAATAGACAAGTAGCTCAAATATTTGCTGATAACTTAAAAAGATTTGGATCCTATAAGCTTGTTTATACTAGAAGTGAAAATGGTGTTAAAATATTAAATAAAATTAAGCGATTTAAATGGTTAAAATAAAACTATAAAGTAATTAGTGATGAGTAGTTTTAACAAATTATTTAATGATATTTATTTTAATGTTTGAGTTAAATAAATTTATATTTCTATTTAAGACATAAATTTTTAATTTGATCAATTAAGTAGATGTTAAATTGACTATTATTGTTTAGTATCAATGTAACAATTCCTATAAAAGTATATATTTCTTGTCTAAACCAATATGGCTATATTGCACAACGAAACTTATTTAAAATATTATCAAAAGAAATATGCTGAAGTTAAAACACATCAACATACTCGCGCCATTGTTTTAACTGCTAGAAAATTTATACGTTTGATATATACTATAAAAAGTCTAAAAAAACGTCTTCACTCTCATCCTACACTTTTAAGATACCATTTTCATATGGATTATTGAGTAAAAATCAATTGTATAAAGAATGCTAATCCTCTTTGATAAATACACCTGCCTTCATTTTTTTAGCCTATTTTTATAGGTCTTTTTGCATTGCCTTAATATTATCGATTTTTCATATTTTTATTAAATTTTCTATCTTGACATATTACCGGTATGCTTTGATTAGATTATATGTCAAAAGTAGATAAAAAACTCATCAGAAACAGACGGATTTTTATTGTACATAAGCATTTTAGATGCTTACAATAGAAATGACAAAATTTAATTTATCTTGAATAAAATATTTAATTATGAATCTAATTAATGAATTAAAATAAAAATATATAGGAGATAAATTATGAGTAAACTAAAATTGATATTAATTGGAGTATTGTCTTTAATTTCTTTTTTGTTTTTAAATTCTTGTTCTAGTCAATCTCAAATAGAAAAAGATGAGCAAACAAACAATAATCATATACATAATGTATTGGAAAGTTGGCAATTTGATGAAAAAAATCATTGGCAAATTGCCACTTGCTGTGATCAATTATTTAATAAAAGTCCTCATATTATGGAAACAATAGAAATTAAAGGGGACTGTATGAATAAGACAATTGTTGTTAATAGATGTCAGGTTTGTGGTTATGAAGAAGCAAAAGAACTTGATTATGAAAAACATGTACCACTTGATTATTTTATGTCTTATGATGATGAAAGTCATGTAAAAACTTGTTTAAATTGTGGTCAAATATTAGAAAAAGAAAAACATAAGTTTGTTTTAGATAATAATGATATACAATGCGGTATAGATAGTGTAAATGTATACTATACATGTAGTGATTGTGGTTATGCTAAATCTATTAACGTGAAACCAGAATATCAAAAACATGATTTTTATCATAAATTTGAAGTAGGACCAACTTTGAC
Source organism: uncultured Acholeplasmatales bacterium (assembly GCA_944324705.1). Lineage (GTDB taxonomy): Bacteria > Bacillota_I > Bacilli_A > Acholeplasmatales > Anaeroplasmataceae > CALUXS01. The sequence continues at coordinate 14,331 of CALUXI010000001.1, read as the reverse complement.
AACGCCAGGTATAGTTTCTGTGTATTGTACACATTGTTCATATGGAGCTTCTACAACTATACCAGCAATAGAAAATTGGGGTCTATATACAATTGAGCCAACTTGTACTGAGGATGGTAAAACATATAGACAACATTATGTTCAGATAGGAGGTAGTTATGATTTAAACTTAACGGCTGAAGAAAAAATTATTCCAAAGTTAGAACATGATTATGGTGAATATGAAGTTGTTGAAAACCCTACATTTAAAAAAGAAGGATTAATGAGGAGAATCTGCAAAAGGGATGCATCACACATAGATGAGTATGTATTACCAATTATAAATAAAGAAAATTATGAATATAATATAATTGATGCGCCAACTTGTACAAAGGGTGGTTTAGCTTCATACACTTTAGAAGTTGGTGAACAAAAATATGAATATATAGAGATGATTGATTCACTTGGTCATAATTATCAATCTAAAATTATAGAACCAACGTGTAGCAATAAAGGATATACATTAAATACTTGTTCACGTTGTCAAGATTGGTATATTGACAATATAAAATTAGTTAGTGAACATAAATTTTCTACATATAGCATTTTATCTGAGCCAAGTTGTATAGAAGTTGGAGAAAAAGTGTCAGTATGTGAATTATGTGATAAAAAAGTGATTGAAATTATACCAGCTTTAGGACATATTTCTATGGATGGTTTAACTTGTGATCGTTGTGATATAAGTATGGAAAATGATGAGTGTTTAAATTATGAATTAAGTGAAGATGGGACTTACTACATTGTAAAAGGGATAAATTTGGATGTGATCATGGATGTTAATAAAATTAATATTCCCTCATATCATAATGGTTTACCAGTTAGAGAAATTGCAAATAATGCCTTTGAGAATATAGGTATAATTGAAGTCGTGTTTAATCCTAATTTAGAAAAAGTAGGTGATTATGCCTTTTCTGGGTCTAAAATTAATTATTTATATATTTATTCTACATTAGTTGAAATAGGCAGTTATGCTTTTTATAATACTGAAATATCTAATTTGCTTTATTATAATAGTATTAATAGTTTGTTAAATATTAAAATAAACGATAAATATGGAAGTTTGTTTAATGGTAATTCACAATTCTATCTAAATAATCAATTGATTAAGGAACTTGTAATTCCTAGTAATGTAAAAACAATAAGATATAATACATTAAATAATGCACCTTTTGAAAGTATAATAATAACTGGAAATTTAGAGATTATTGAGTATTATGGTATTAGTAATTTACCTAATTTAAAGCAAATTATAATAGATTCTGTAGATACAATAAAAAATTATGCGATTTGTAATAATCCTAATTTGGAAAAAATAACAATTAAAAAAATTAATCAATTAAATGGTTATGCTATATGTGATAATGCAAAATTAATTTCTGTTGAAATAGCTAATGAAGTAAATATCATTAATGAATTGGCCATTGTTGGTGATAGTATTGAGGAAATTATTTTACCAGCAAAAGTTAATGAAATAAATGATGGTGCTTTTTCTACTCCAAACATCAAACAAATTACATTACCATATGTTGGCAATAATTTAAATGATATAAATAAGCATTTTTCAATAATATTTAGTAAAAACGACACATATTATAAAGTTTATGATGGCAATTTCAATGAAGTTTATTTACCAAGAAAATTAACAGATATAACAGTTTTAGGTGGTAAAATTAATAGTTTCTCTTTTATGAACGCTCATAATTTGTTAGTTTTAAAAGTGGGTCCTAACGTTACAGAAATTTCTAATGATTTAAGTCTTGTAACTGGTATTATTTTGTATTATTTATTGCCTGATTTAACTGAAAATATAGTAACTAATTTTGACCCACAAAATGCATATGAAATATGTAATCTTACACAATATGATTTAACAACAAATGTTTATAATTATAAAAAACCTAAAGATTCTAAAATTATTTATGATGGGGATTATATTTTCTATGATTATAATGATAAGAAAACATTAATCGGTTATTTAGGTGATGATATTAATGTTGAATTGCCAAATTTAAAAAATGAATATTATTTACGTAAAAATTTATTTTATAGTTATAAAGATTTAGCTACGATGACAGTTCCGGCAATTTGTTATGGTTTTATGGAAGCATTTGGTAATTATTATGATAGCTTTAACACTATTTATTATTTAGGTACAACAGAAAATTATTTTAAACATGAACAGCTTGGTTATTTAATGCACTATGGTAATGTTAATTATGTTTATGTAAATGGTGAAAAGTTAGTAGATGTAGAAATTCCAGAGGGTGTTACTAAACTAGAGAGCTATATTTTATACGATTTAGATATTGAAAGTATTAAATTCCCTTCAAGTTTAGTAGAATGTCCTTATTTGGCGATTGGCAGTAATGATTTATTAAAGGCAATTAATGTAACATCATTGTATCAATTAATCACATTAAATGTCCTACCACAAATTAATAATTATATTGATATATATGTTAATGATGTGTTGTTGAGTGGCGAAATAAGTATTCCTGAAAATGTTGAAGTCTTAGAAACTCGCTCTCTATATAAAATAAAAAATATTGAAAGAATCAATATTCCTAACACTGTAAAATATATTGCTTCAGAGGCAATTGCTGATTTACCAGATTTAAAAGAGGTTTATTATTTAGGCACATTAGAAGAATATCAATTTTTGGATTCGTCTTTATCTTTTGAAAATCAATGTGAGTTTTACGTTGATAATATTAATGTTAAATCATATGAAGAATTAGTAATTTTAAATGGAGTTGAATCTGTATCTAGTAAATATTATGATTTCATTAATCTAAAAGTTGTATATTTACCAGCGTCAATTAATTATGTGGGTTATAAACCATTTTATAATATTGAAAAATTATATTTTGCAGGTACAATTGATGAATATTTAAATATTTCCTTCTCAACCTTTGATGGCTTTTCTACAAATTATGAATTAATCATAAATGATGAATTAATTCATGATATTGTTATTCCTGAGGGAATTATTAATTTAAATGGTGAGTTAATTAGTGGGGCTAGAAATATTACTTCAATCACATTTAATAAAGATATTAAGGACATTGGTATTGAAAACCTACCTAATTTATATATGTTGGACTTCAGCAATATGGAGGGCGGAAATAGTTATTATAGTTTTTATACTTATTTGCCTTTATTAATGGTGGTTTATTTACCAGAAGATTCTCATTTGAGTATTTCGTTTTCTGATGCTAGAAGTTTAGTTCATATATATAATAATGCTACTAGCATAAATACTAATAATCATCCTGCATATATAGAAGAAGATGGTGAGTTTGAGTTGATTGATGATTTTATATTTTACAACTCAACAGCTGGTTTAAGTTTAGTGAAATATATTGGAGATTCTTTAGATGTTGTGTTACCAAAAATGAAGGTTTTATATAAAATAAATACTTACGCCTTTACTACTGAGTATTTAAATAGCTTAACTATTCCATCGAACAAATCATTATTGGGTTTTTCTCAAGACATTTTTACCAATTATCCAACAATTAATAACATGTATTTTGATGGTACTTTTGAAGAATTTAATCAACTAGTATTAGAAAGTCAATACTATTCAATAGACACTCAAAATGTTTATTTTAAAAATTCTGATGGTGAATATGAACTTGTTAAAGATTTAGTTATTTCTCCTAATATAGTCAGATTACAAGACTATGTTTTAACTTACTTTAATTTTGAATCTATTACAATTCCTAAAACATTAATTTCGTTTGGCAATAACACCTTTGGTAAACTTACCTACTATGATGGAACAATAGAAGATTATTTAAAATTAAGTTTTTCTGATGAGGTTGATACTTATGTTTTACATTTAAAAAATGATGAAGGCGAATATTATGAACTATATTCAGACACTGTGAAAATTCCAAGAACTGTACGAAATATAAATGACTATGCATTTTATACGACTTACAATATAGTTATAACGATTGAAATTCCTTTAACAGTAGAAAAAATATCTATAAATGCATTCAATACTCGTACTGGTTTAATAAATATTTATTATGAAGGTACCGAAGAACAATTTATGAAGATTACATCTTATGCGCCATGGGTAAGTGCGGCTAACATCTATTATGAAGCTAAACTCAATTATTAGTTATATGAAATTTATTCTACTATTAAAACTTTTTGATTGCATAAAGTAGTATTAATAATTAATTTTCTTGTTTTATTTGTTTAAAAACAATAATATAATAACAGGGTCAAATTCATATTGGAAACCATATTTATTAAGTGTCAAGAAAAAATACTTGACACTTATATTTTATATGGTATAATAAGCTGAATTCGTAAAAAGGAGTGAAAATAATGGTTAAATTAAGACTACAAAGATTTGGTTCTCATAAAGATCCTAAATATCGTATTGTTGCTGCTGACTCTCATAGTCCTAGAGATGGTAAATTTATTGAAATCGTTGGTACTTATAACCCAAAAACAAACCCAGCTACAGTTACAATTAATAAAGAATTAGCTGAAAAATGGTTAAATCAAGGTGCTCAACCAACTATTACTGTTAAAAATTTACTTAAAGCAGAAGGCATTGTAAAGAACGCAAAGTAAGAGGTGTAAGATGATTAATTTTGAAGAGTTAATTAAGAGTTTAATTCTTCCTTTAGTTACTTACCCAGAAGATGTTGAAATAGAAGCTATTTCTCTAGAACCAACTTTGGAATATAAAGTTAAAGTTAATTCTAAAGATTTTGGTAGAGTAATTGGTAAGGGTGGTCATATTGCCCAAGCTATTCGTACCATCTTATTTGCAGGTGCTTCTAAAGAAGGAAAGAAAATCCATTTGGAAATAGAAAGTAAATAATATTTAGCCTTTAGCTTTGTCTAGAGGCTTTTATTTTGGTATAATGGAGTTGGTGGTGTTTTTATGCAAACTTTTTATATTGCTAATACTAAAAGTAAAACTAAAATATTATTAGAAAATCAGGGTTTACATGATTTTAGATTTTTATCATTAAATGAATTAAAAAATAAATTGCTTGGCAAATTGAATAATGAAGCTATTTATTATTTATATAATAATTATAATTATAGTTTACCTTTTATAAATAAAATAAAAAAATATTTACCATATATCGATATTAATAAAAATTATAAAAGTACTAAATTAGAAGAACTAAAAGAAATAAAAAAGGCTTTATTAAAAGAAAATTTATATGAAAGAGATAATTTGTTTATTAATAATTTAGCTAATTATAATTTAATATTTATAGACATTTTAAAAACAAGAGAATTTGTTTATTTGATTAATTATTTAAAAGAAAACAATGTCAATTATCAAATAAATAAAAAAGATAATATAAATAAAAAATTTAAAGTATTAAATTTTAATGATGCTGAAGAAGAAATATATTATATTTTTAAAGAAATAAATAATTTATTAAACAAGGGTGTAAACCCTAATAATATATATTTAAATAATGTTAATGATAACTATTATCCGATTTTGAAAAAAATGAGTTATTTATATCAAGTAGATATTGAATTAGATTCTCTAGCTAGTTTAGTTGATAAAGAAGAATTTAAATTATTTTATGATAATTTAGATAAATTATCTTTAGAAGATAATATTAATAATATAAATGATCAATACTTAAAAAAAGAATTAATTACTATCGCGAACACCTATTTATTAAAAGATAATGAAAATATAAATTTTATTAAAGATATTTATTTATATAGTATTAGAAATGTAAATTATAAAACTAATAAGTATGAAAATAGTATTAAAATAATAAATAATATAAATAATCTTAATGAAAAGGATTATTTGTTTATCCTTAATTTTAATTTAGATTATCCTAATTTAAAAAATAATTTAGATTATTTAAATGAAGATGAACTAAAAGAATTAGGATTTATTAATAAATTAGAAGAAAATGAATTTATTATTAATGAAACAATTAATGAATTAAATAATGTAGATAACTTAATTATTACTAAACCTTTAATTTTAAATAATGAAGCTAATTTTGATAGTATATTAGTTGAAAAATTAAAAATGGAAGTTTTAAATAAAGAATATGAATTTGGGGCTAATCCTATTATTGATAATTTAAAACTAGGAATGATGTTAGATGATTATAGTAATTATAATATTAAGACTGATGAGCTAGAACGTTTTGATATAGAGCATTTAAAATATTTAAGTTATGATAATAAATTTAAGCCATTTAAATTAAATATTCCAGATAATATTAATTTGTCTTATTCTAGTATGAAAGTATATTTTAGTTGTGCATTTCATTATTATTTAGATTATGTTTTAAAATTAAGTATTAATGAAGATACAATAAGCACAGAATTAGGACAACATTGTCATAAAATCTTACAAGATAGTTATGATCCTAATTTTAATTTAGAAGAAGAATTAATAAAAAATAAAGAAGGTTTCAGTGCTAAGACTAAGTTTTATGCTAGTCGTTTTGATTTGATTATTAAAAGGATTTTAGAATTTAATAATAGTTATGAAACAAGTATGGAACTTAATAAAGTTAAAAGAGAAGAAAAGATTGAAGTAAAACATAATTTTTTAAATTTAAAAGGTTTTATTGATAAAATTAGATTTAAAGTAATTGATAATAACATTTATTTAGCTATTTATGATTATAAAACTGGTAGTGATGTAGTAAGTTTAGATAATATTGAATATGGTTATAATATGCAGTTACCAACTTATTTATATTTACTTAATAATAGTCCTAAATTAAGTAATTACATCATTAATTTTGTAGGGTTATATTTACAAAAAGTAACATTAGAAAGTTTAGATTTACAAGATAATATAGATAAACCATTTAAATTACAAGGCTTTACTAATAGTGATAGAAAGATTATGGAATTAATTGATAAAAATTATACTAATAGCACCTATATTAGTGGGTTAAAAGTTACTAAAGATGGTAATTTTAGTAAATCTTCTAAAATTTTTAATTTAGATGATGTTAAACATATTATTGAGGTTGTTGAAAATAATTTAAAGACAATTGAAAATAGTTATTTAAATTGTGATTTTGCGATTAACCCTAAAGTAATAGATAATGTTAATAGTTCTTGTCAGTATTGCCCGTATAGCAATATATGTTATAAAACTTTTAATGATTTAAAATATCTAATTAAGATTCCATTTAAAAAGGAGGGGACAGAAGATGCCGTGGACTAAAGAACAAGAAGAAGCCATTTATAAAAGAGGGACAAACATCTTAGTTTCAGCTGGAGCTGGTTCTGGTAAAACGGCTGTTTTGTCTGAACGAGTATTAGAGTTTGTTAAAGCTGGTGGCAGTGTTGCAGATTTATTAGTTTTAACTTTTACTAAAGCTGCTGCCTTAGAAATGAAAGAAAGAATCTATAAGAAATTAAAAAGTAATAATTATGATTTAGAAGCAAACTTAACTTTAAGTAGTGATATAACTACTTTTGATGCTTATTCTTTAAATATTGTAAAAAAATATGCCTATTTATTAGGCTTAGATAGTAATATTGGTATAGCTGATCAAAATGTTATTAATAAAGAAATTGAAAAAATAATAACGGAATTATTTGATTCATATTATGAAATAAATAAAGAAGATTTTTTAAATTTTTTAATTCATCAAAATGTAAAAGATGATAAAGGTATTATTAAAGCTTGTTTAGATTTAAATTTAAGACTTGATTTATTAGTTGATCCAATTAGTTATTTAAATGAATATGAAAGTAAATATTTTAAATCTGATTTTGTTAATAAAGTAGTTAATGATTATACTAATTTAGTAAAAAAAGAATATGAATCAATTTTAAATGATTTAAGTTATTTTAAAGATGAATTAGATGAGGATAATATTAAAATTATTAATTATTTAGAATCATATTTAAGTGAAGCTAGTCATATTAAAAGTTATAGTGATATAAATAATAGTGTTAATAATTTTAAAATGCCAGCTCTTAAAAAAGGAACAGATAAAATAATTAGTGAAAAGAAAACTAAAATATCTAAAGTAGTAAAAGATTTTAAAGATAAGTATTTTGCTTTATATAATAATGAAGAAGATATTAAAGAAGATATAATTAAACAAAGAGAAGATATATTATTTTTAGTTAATTTAAATAAAGAAATTATTTATAAAATTAATGAATATAAACGTAAATATTTATACTTTACTTATAGTGATATAGCTAAAATGGCTATTAAATTAGTTAAAGAATATGAGGAAGTAAGAAATGATTTAAATCATCTAAAAGAAATATTAGTTGACGAATATCAAGATACTTCTGATTTACAAGAAACTTTTTTAAGTTATATTGTTAAAGATAATTTATATATGGTTGGTGATATTAAACAATCAATTTATAGATTTAGGAATGCTAATCCTTATATTTTTAAAAACAAATATGAAAGATTTAGTCATAATAATGGTGGCATTAAGATTGATTTATTAAAAAATTTTAGATCAAGAAAAGAAGTTTTAACAGGCATTAATTTAATCTTTAATAATTTGATGACTAATGAACTTGGGGATTCTAATTATCAAAAAGATGGACAAATGAATTTTGGTTTAACTGCTTATGATACATATTTTGAAGGTAAGTATGATACAGAAGTATTAAGTTATGAGTATCCTAAGAATTTTGAATTTAAAAAAGCTGAAGTTGAAGCCTTTATTTGTGCTAATAAGGTTAAAGAATTAGTAGGTAAAACTAAAGTCTTTAAAGGCGATAAGTTAGAAGTAACTAAGTATAGTGATATTGCTATTATAATTGATAAATCTACTAATTTTTCTCTTTTTAAGAAAATCTTTGAATATGAAGGTATTCCTTTAACAATTGAAAAAGATTTAGATATTAAAGATAATACTTTAACTAAAACTTTAATAGCTTTATTAGGTGTAATTAAAGGTATTTATTTAAGACAATATGATAATGAATTTAAAAGATCTTTAGTAAGTGTATTAAGAAGTTTTATTTATTCTTATAGTGATGAGAAGATTTATAATATTATTACTAATAATGATTTTGACATTCCTCTTATTAATAAATTAAAAGAAATAGATTTAAGTTTAGATAGTTTTAATATTTATTATGAAGCTTTAGCTAAATTAGATATTTATAATAAACTACCATATATAGCTAATTTAAATAGTTCTTTAGTAATAATAGATTATATAGCTAATATGTTAATAAATTATAATAAACTTGGTTATGATTTTATAGCTAGTGTAACTTTTTTAAATGATATTATTTTAAGTGATGAAAATTTAACTTATAAATCTGCAAATAATGGTTCTAATGAAGTTAAAATTATGACAATTCATCATTCTAAAGGTTTAGAATATCCTTACTGTATTTTCCCTTTATTAGATACTAAAATGAATTTAGATGATAATAAGAAGAAATTTAATATTAGTAATGATTATGGTTTTTATATTAAGAAAAGTGTCAGCAATAATGATAATTCGGCTATAAGTATTTTAGATAATGAATTAGAAAAACAAAAGGCTATTTCAGAAAGAGTTAGATTATTATATGTAGCTTTAACAAGGGCTAGAGAAAAGATGATATTAGTTTTAAATAAAGAAGAAGAAAAGAATTTACGAGTTAATAATTTAACTACTTTTAAAAAAATGTTAGATTATAGTAATGTTTTAAATAAATATAGAATTAATGTTAATTTAGATGATTTAAATTTAACTAGTGATTATAATGTTTATAAAGTTAATGATTTAATAAATAAAAAAGGTATAATTTTAAATTATTCTATTTCTAATCATCATTCTAATTTATTAAATAAAGGACAAATTTCTAAAGAAACAAGTAATTTAATTAATAAGGAAACAAGATATTTACTTGATTTGGGTACTAGTATTCATGAATCTTTAGCTAGCATCGATTTAAAAAATCCAAATTATAAAAATGTTAAATTAGAACATCAAAAATATATTAAAAACATTTTAAATATGCCATTATTTAAAGATATTAATAAAGCTAAAATATATCAGGAACAAGAATTTTATTATGAAATACATAATACATCATATAGTGGCATTATGGACTTATTATTAGAATATGATGATCATTTTGATTTAATAGATTATAAATTAAGTAATTTAGACAAAGAAGAGTATTTAAGGCAACTTAAAGTATATCGTGATTATATTAAATCAATAAGTGATAAAGAAGTTAAAGTATATTTACTTAGTATTTTAAAACAAGAAGTAAAGGAGATTACTAATGAATTATAATGTATGTGGTAAAATTTTAAAAACCCATGGACTTAAAGGTGAAGTTAAAGTATTAAATAGTAGTGATTTTCCAAGATTTATGAAGAATAAAACAGTTTATTATTTAGATAATAATGAATATCTTCCTTTAAAGATTAGAAATGTTAAAGAGGCAAATCCTTTAATTGTTTCTTTTTATGATTATGATGATATTAATCAAATTATTCCATTAGTTGGTAAGGATTTATATGCTTTAAAGAATAAAGATGATTTAAAGGAAAATGAATATTATTATAGTGATTTAATCGGTAAAGATATCTATAATGAAGATAATATAAAAAGAACTACGGTAAAAGATGTAATACATTTACCTCAAGGTGAATATTTAGTTTGTTATATAGAGGATAAACGTAAATTAATTCCTTTTAATGAACATTTTATTAAAGAAGTATTAGATGATAGAATTATTATTAAAGAAATAGAAGGCTTGTTATGACATTAAAGATATTAACTTTATTTCCAGAAATGTTTACTAATTTCTTTAATACTTCAATTATAAAGAGAGCCTTAGATAAAGATTTATTTAAAGTTGAGGTAATTGATTTAAGACAATATAGCCATGATAAACACCATCATGTTGATGATACCCCATATGGTGGAGGTAAAGGAATGGTTATTAAAGTAGATATAGTTAAAGAGGCTATAGATGCTAATAAGAGTAAAAATACTAAAATACTATTAACTAGTCCAAGAGGCTATAAATATAATCAACAAAAAGCTATGGCTTTAGCTAAGGAAGAAGAAATATTAATTATTTGTGGACATTATGAAGGTTTTGATGAAAGAGTTTTAAATTACGTCGATGAGGAAATTAGTATTGGTGATTATGTTTTAACAGGTGGTGAATTAGCCGCTATGGTAATATCTGATAGTATTATTAGATTACAAAAAGGTGTTTTAGCCGAAGGTTCTTATGAAGATGATAGTTTTCAAACAGGCCTTCTTGAATACCCGCAATATACAAGACCACAAGTATTTGATGGTGTAGAAGTACCTAAAGTTTTACAAAATGGTAATCATTCTGAAATTAGAAAATACAGGTTATATGAATCATTAAAATTAACATATTTAAGGCGTCCTGATTTACTTGAAAATTATAATTTGACAAAAGAAGAAAAAGAAATGCTAGAAAAAATTAAAAAAGAGGCTTTACAAAATAAATAAATTTGGCTATACTTGTATAAGAGAAGAGAGGTTATATATATGGCTACAAAAAGTACAACAACAAAAAAATCAAGCTCATCAAGCTCAATAAATTGGAATAAAATTACAGGTATCTGTGCATTTTGCGCTATCGTTATTGCTGGGGTAATATTTATTATTAATGCTATTTTAAAATTAGTAGAAGCAAGTATCAATCCTGGTATTTTAAGTACAATTGCTACAGTATTACTAGTAGCTGCCTTAGTTATTCCAGGTTGGCGTTTTGTTAGAACTAAGAAAATGTGGATTCAAATCTTATTTTGGGTTTGTGCAATTGTGTTAGTTGTTTGTGGTGCAATTAGTATTATTTAAAATTATAGGACTTTTAGTCCTATTTTTTTATTATTGCAACAAGTATTTACAAGTGTTATAATTAAACAAAGAAAGGAAGTAATTTTATGGATAAGGCTTTTTTAAAATTACCACGTTTAGTACAAATGTTGCTATTATTAATACCAGTTGTTAACTGGGTTACAGAAATTATTGTTAGAGGTTCATCATTAATTAGAAATATGAGTCTCATTAATTTAGTAATTTTAATTTGTATTATTATTTTTGGTCTATTCATTGGTTGGGTAGATTTCTTCTGGTGTTTATTATTTAAACGCTTAATATTTATGTAATTTTATACTTAGAAGTTGTAGAGAAAAGCTTTTTGGCTTTTCTTTTTTTGTTCAAATATAATTAAAATATGGTATAATAAAGACGTTATTTAGAAAGAATTGATAAAATGGGTATGACTCCTGTAGTTAAGTGGGCTGGGGGGGGGGTAAAAGACAAATTTTAGATAAATTAAAAGCTAATTTGCCTTCTTTTTTTAATACTTATTACGAACCATTTGTAGGTGGTGGAGCTTTATTATTAGATTTAGCTCCTAAAAAGGCAGTTATAAATGATGTAAATCATGAACTTTTAGCAATTTATACTTGTTTAAAAGATGATAATTATATAAATTAATGTTAAATGAATTAGATAAACATGAAAAAAATCATTCTGATGACTATTATTATATGGTGAGAGCTTTAGATAGGACACCTAGATTTGAGCTTGAACCATTATGGAAGAGGGCAGCCAGAGCTATATATTAAATAAAGCTTGTTTTAATGGCTTATATAGAGTTAATTCAAAAGGCTATTTCAATGTGCCATCAGCTAAAAAAGAAAAGGTTAAAACTTATAATTTGGAAAATATTGAAACTATACATAATTATTTAAAAAACGATGAGATTATTATTTTAAATGGGGATTTTGTCGAGGCAACAAGAACCGCTAAAGAATTTGATTTTGTATATTTTGATTCTCCTTATGATGTTTTAGAAGATAAAGAATCATTTACAGCTTATTCTAAATTCGATTTTAATAAAGAAGATCAAAAAAGATTAGCTGATTGTTTTAAAGATTTAACTAAACGTGGTGTTAAGTGTATGTTATCAAATCATAATACGCAATATATTAATTCTTTATATGAAGGTTTTAATATTAAAGTTATAAGTGCTAAGCGAGTTATTAATTCTAACGCTTTAGGTCGAGGTAATGTTGAAGAAGTTATATAACTAATTATTAATAACATTTTAAAATAATAATATTGTATATTTTATACAGTTGTATTATAATAATTGTAGAGGTGTTACAATGTTATTGAGTTTAGAATTAGAGAATGTTTTTAGTATTAAAAAGATTAAGTTAGATTTTGTAAAAGCTAGATATACTTATAAAAGAGATATGATTTATAATGATTTAGCTATTAATCCGTTAGCTATTTATGGTTTTAATGGTAGTGGTAAATCTAGTTTATTTAAGGCTATGGCTTTTTTAAGTTCTTTTTGGCAAAAAGGTCCTAATATGGAATTAGAACATAATTATTTGTTACAGCAACAATTGTTAAAGGAAAAGAATAGTGAGCCATATCTATTATCTAAGTTTAGTTTGAAGTTTAAGTTAGAAAATAATATTTATTTATATAATTTAGTTATTTGTGATAAAGAGGTAGCTAAAGAAGAATTGATAGAAAATGAATTTAAGTTATTTGAAAGAATTGGTAATAAATATTTATTATCTATATATAATAATAGTTATAATGAAACTAAATTAAAAGATAAGTCATTATTTTTAGAGTTAAATAATTTTAATTTAGTATATGATTATTTAAAAGATATAAATGTTGTATTAGATGATAGAATTAGTAGTCAAACTAATGTCCTTAAAAATAAAAATATTTATGATTTATTTTATAAATATCAAAAAGAGATTAATGATTTATTAGGTGATATACCAGGTAGTAATAATTTCAGTATTACTAAAGAGAATTTTAATTATCAATTAATTTATAATAATAACTATTTAACTATAGATAAAATGAGTAAAGGTTTGTTTAATATTAATATGTTATTTAGTCTTATATTAGCCAGCCCTAGAGGCAGTTTATTATTTGTTGATGATTTAGATTCTAATTTACATCCTTTTGTTTTGAATAAAATATTAACTTTAATTAAAGAAAAAGATATTCAATTAATTTTTAGTTCTCATAATACTCATTTAATGCAATATCTTCGCCCTGATCAAATTTATTTAGTTGGATTTAATGGGGTGTATTCTAGTTATAAGAGACTATCAGAAATGAAAGATAGTATTAGAGAGATTAATAATATTGAAAAAATGTATTTAGCTTATGCATTTAAAGCATAGGCTTTTTAATTTATTTATGGTAAAATTTATAAAGGAGCCAGCTATAAATAAATCAAGCTGATTTCAAAAAAATATAAAAATGCATTTTATCCAAGCTTAAAAAA